>JASFZJ010000109.1:0-29922 GCA_045267865.1 Sulfurovum sp.
CTTATATTTAGTTGTCAAAGACCATTCAATAACACTCTTCCTAGCTACTTGCTAGATGTCTCAATGTTGTTGGACGCGTATTATAGCCCTTTTGTATTTATTTGTCAAGGGTTTTGATGAAATTCTTTGAAATTTGTTGAAATTTGTATTTTGGAGACCTCAAAGAGGGAACTAAGAAGCCCAAATATCAAGCTTTACTTACTATAATAAAATATATTATATAATTCCCAACTCTTTGGCAATTATCTCTAATTGCTCATCTAAACTACTCTTAGATACATCAATAACTACATCTGCAACTGATTTATAGTGTGCTTCTCTTTCATCATATAGCTCTCTTGCCTCTTCCTCTTTATTGAAGAGTGGGCGTTTGGCTAATTTATTTTTTGAGTTTTTAGCAGTTTTTAGGCGATTATGTATCCACTCAAAGGGAGCATCTAATAAAACTACTGTTCCTAGCTTTTTGATATTAGATATTTTATAAAAACCTCCTCCACAAGATATAAGTGTTCCATTTACACTACTCTCTATCCAATTGGCTGTGGCTTGTTCTTGTTTTCTAAAATAAGCCTCACCTTTTTTGGTAAATATTTTTTTGACCTCTTTTTTCTCTTTAGACTCTATAAGGTCATCGGTATCCATAATATAAGTGCCATATTTTTTATGAAATGCTCTAGCAGTTGTGCCTTTTCCAATACCCATAAATCCTATAAGTATGATATTATTTTTCAATCCTTTATACCATATTGTATCTATCAATGATTTTAGTTAGTCTCTTACGGAGATTTTTGAGTGCTTCTATCGCATCTTCGCCCTCTGCTACTAAAGATTCAAACTCATCAAACTGTATTTTGGCTACCCAACCGATTTTTTTATGTCTTTTTATACCTACAAAACGAACATCTCCAAAGTGTTCTTCTGCCATTTTATATATTCTATCTATTCTCTCATCTAGTGTTTTAATCTCTTTATTACTCATCATTAATCCTTTTTTTATATTATTATACCCAATCATTTACAAAAAAATAATATAGTATTGATATATTATTTAAAATAAGAGGCATTATAATGAAAGAAGATTTAAAAAAAGAGCCAAGAATAGACTCAAATAGACGAAAATTTCTCAAAAAGTTATATCTATCCCCTGTAATCATCCCTTTGGGAAGTCTAATCAAACCTGTAAACTTAAAAGCCGATGGCACAGGAGGACCTTCTGGACCACCTGATTTCTTTAGAAGGATTTAGGTAGTAGTTCAATGATTGCATTTGGTTATAATATATTTTTCAAAAATGAGCCTACTCTTAATCAAAATAGTATCTTTAATAATACTATTTCTTACATTATAGTAAAAGAGCAAAATAATATTACTTCATTTGAGTCTAGTAATTGGATAGAGTTAAATAACCGAAATATTCGTTATCATAGATTTACAGAGCATAACTATTGGGGATTTGAGATAAAAAATATTATAACTTTTATTTGGGACTCTAACCAAAAATCTATAAAGTACATAAAACAAAAAAACTACTCTAAAGAAGCACTTTTATATTGGACTCTTCATACATTTTTACCTATGGCTCTACAATTAGAACAGATATATACTATATTACATGTAGGAGCTATAGAGGTAAATAATGAAGCTATCATACTCTCAGCACCATCTTTTGGAGGTAAATCTACACTTGTGGGTCATTTTCTCCAAAAAGGTCATGCCCTACTCTCTGATGATACTTTAGCTATCCATAAAAGTAATCAACTATATTATGCTATTCCCTCTTATCCATTTTATCGTCCTTATCGTAATGCAGAGTCTCTAGGTAAAGAGACAAAAGCTATCGCCTACACTTCTAAACCAATTAACTCAATATACATACTACAAAAATCGACTTCAAATAGTAGCATAGAGATAATAGAAATATTTGGTATAGAGAAATTTAAAGCTCTAAATAATGCACTATTTATAGATTTTGATAATATAAAAAAAGAGAGTTTTATTTTTTTAATGGAGTTTACAAATAATGTATCTATATATAATATTAATATTCCATGGGATAAGGATAGATTGGGTGAGGTTTATGAGAGTATTATAAAGAAGACAAAAAAGTCCTCCTTATAATAAGATAATAACTATATAGTCACCTCTATAGCCGGAGCGAACTCAGTTGGCATATTTGGTAAGCTAGGTTGTGGCAAGGATAATACTCTTACAGGTGGAACAAAAGGCACTGTATAGTCTTCTATATGTGCATCAATATCATTAATAATAAATTGAATATCAAATTTAATTGTAACTTTTATTTTTATAAAATCTGTTTTAATTTTAATTTTGATTTTATAACTACTCTTCAAGAAGTCTATATTGCTATCTACCTTTAATCTTTCTATCAAATCAATTAAATTTTGTGGGATAGATAGGTCTGTACTATCTAGATTAACTACATTTAGATGTATAGCCTTAATTTTGATTTTGATTTTAATTTTTGTAGATGTTTTTAGAGTCATTTTTATATTATTTTCATAGTGTTTACAATTATTTTTACTACTCTCTGTAAACTCTCTCACCTTTACATGAATTTTGATATTTTTAATCACCTCTTTAGATGCGATATACTCTATATTATCATCTTTACTCAACTTCTCTTTTTTAGCTTTCTTACGAATTTTGATTTTAATCTCAACTCTAATTTTAATAGCTTCTACTACATAAGGATTTCTTACACTATTATCAGATACTGTTTTAATACTCTCTGCTGATATATTACCATCTTCTATTTTACTAGCGATTTGGTCTGCTACTATATCTTGAAGCTCATTTGAAAGTTCATTTGGCATCTCACCAGTTTCTAATATTGCTGTTTTATTAATATCATCAGCTGTTGTATCAATCTCTTCTAATATAGAATCATCATCAAGTGCAGTTTTAATATCATCTGTTCTATTCATATCACAATTTTTATAGATAAGCTTAATCATATTCTTGAGATGATGTTTAGATTTAAGATTATCTTTACCATCTATCTTTTTAATAATAATCTTATAATCAGTAGAGACTTTTATAACAAAATTTTTGACATCAGTTATATTTTGGTATAGGTTTGCTTTGATTAGAGATAACACAAACTCTATATTCTCTGGTGTGGTAGTCTCATCTGTATTATTATCATTTAGTAGTGCTTTTATCGTATTTTGTGTATGGGCTACCAATAACATTAACTCATCACTATCTATCTCTGTAGAGGTCAATAGTTGTATCTCGGAAAGAAGAGCGTCTAGTGCTATCTTGTATGAAGTAGCATCTTTAGCTTCATTATCGGTAATAGCATCAGCTGGTTTGATTTTTTCTAATAGTTTAACCAAATTCTCTTTGATAATCATCTGTGTTTCTTTGATTTTAGCTATATCATCAGGTGACATAGTATCAGGTGAAGTTTTATTAATTTCTGAAAGAAGCTCACCTAAATCCAAATTATCAATATCTACTTTCATATCTGTTACTGATACATTTATAGATTTTTTTACTATCAGTTTTACAATTGCTTTAATTACAATATTCTTATCTTTAATAGGAGATATTTTAGTCAAGAAACCAACAAGATTTCCCACTTTATTTCCTAGACTATTTTTCTTGTTATCTAACTTGGCTAATATAGTATTTTCATCAAGTCCAAAACTTTTGGCAACAGCTTTTTGTGCATCTCCAAGAGGCATTATACCATCTTCTACTATATTATCCACAAGTGTAGTAGCAGGTGAGACATTGGCTATAGAATCATTACTATCGTCATTGTCTCTATTTACCATAGCACTCATCTCAAAGCTCAAATTCTCATCATTACTATCAGCTTTAGTATCTACTCCATTATCTTTTCCATCTGTAACTACAACTCTATATACAGCTGGTAAATTAGCTATATCTTCTATACTAAATGAGCCATTCTCATCTGTTGTGGTAGTACCATACAATATACTACTATTCTCATCTACCCCAAATATCTTGACAACAGCCCCTGAGATTGGACCATCTACTACACTACCTGAGACTGTTCTAAGCTGGTTTAAGAATGTTTCACCACTATTATTACCACCACACCCTACCATCACAAGAGATGACACAATAACCAATATTGAAACTATTAACTTATTCACTTGAGCCTCCTAATTTTTGTTCACACAGTACATAATATCCCTCATCTTGATATAGATAACTAAAATTAGTTGTAGTATTTACCTCTCTACTTGGTAGATATACAGATGACTCATCACCTGATACTTTAAATACACCTGTCACACTATTATTAGTATCACTACAAACTATATCATCAGCACTAAAGCTTATATTATTAGACCCATGTATAGTGAAATTTTTACCATAAGCTTGTGTCACATCCTTTATAGTTAAATCACTCTCTAACTCTATAGAAGAGTCTTCATTTGCCCATACTATCACAGCTTTATAGGCAGGTATGATATAGTTATCTTTCATAACTCTATACTTCTTTGTTATAGCTTCTTTTACACTATTATCAGGAGAATATCCATACCAGTTACCACCATCAACATACCAAATAGCATAGATAGTATTAGGAAGTTTACTAACATCTATATTTCCACTAATTACACTTCTTCCTTTTAATACTTCAATAGACTTTTGCTCATCTTTATAGTATTCATTACCTTCTTCATCTTTATAGTATAATATTGTCATATTATAGTCTGTATAGTATGTGTTATTATTATCCTCATCCTTATAATAGAGAGTTGTCCCATTATCATCAGTATTATATGTCATATTATTATCATCAATATCAATATAATATACTGTTACATTATCCTCACTATAATATACTCTACCATTATCATCAACTAAATAGACAGTACCCACACCAAATGCCACCATTGGCAAAAACATCATCAAAAACAAAATAACTAATATATTTTGGTTTTTTCTCATAAAAAACTCCCTTTTTTACTTAAATATCCAGTGATATAATATAAATATATCACACCAAAAAATTTAAATCTTTTTATTATAACATATATTTATCTAAATTCTTTATTAAACTTACAAAATATCATGCAAACTATTCGCTTCACTCATCCATTTGTTTAGATTATCCCATTCACTATCATCTACCATTTTTTCACACTTTTCTAGTTCTTCTTGCAAAGAGTGTATCGCTTCAAGTAGATTGTCTCTATTTTGTCTAAATATATCTTCCCACATATTTGGATTACTCTTAGCTATTCGGCTCATATCTCTAAATCCACCACCTGCAAGGGCAATAATACTATCTGAGTCCTCTTGTATCATTACACTATTTGCTAAAGCATAAGAGAGAGCGTGAGGCATATGAGAGATAAAGGCTGCGTGTCTATCGTGTTCTTTGGAGTTCATGGATACGAGTTTCATATCCATTGAAGTAAATAACTCTTTTGCTAACTCTCTTTGATACTCTCCACTCTTCTCCAAGTCACATAATACTACAACTTTATTTTTATATAAATCTTGAAAAGCTGATGTAGGTCCAAATTTTTCTGTACCTGTCATTGGGTGAGCTGTTACGAAGTTCTCTCTAATCTCTTCTGGAATAGATAGTGATATTTTCTCTTTTGTACTTCCTAAATCTATAACTGTAGTGCGTGGTGCTAAGTTGTCTAGCTGTTTTATAATAGAGATAATCCCATCTACAGGGATACTCAAAAATATAATATCACACTCTCTAAGTCTCTCTATACTCTCACTAATCTCATCTACAATATGAAGCTCCATCGCCTCTTTACAGTGTTTTGGATTATGGTCAAAGCCTATAAAAAAATACTCTTTGGGTGTATTTTGCAAAGCCAAACTCAAAGAGCCACCCATTAGCCCTAATCCTACTATACCTACTTTTGTTTTAGCCATATAAGTTCTCTCTTTTTGATTTTAGTATAGCAGAAAATTATTACTGTTTAGTATCACCTAAAGCCGTTCCTAATCATAGAGCCATATATTTTTTGTATATTTTTATCCTGACTAATACTTTCTTGCATACTTTACCTTGTTTAATTTTTAATATCTACATCTTAGATGCAATCACATCTACAATAGATGGGTCTTCTAGTGTTGATGTGTCTTGCGTTATCGCTTCTCCTTTGGCTAATGAACGGAGTATTCTTCTCATGATTTTACCCGAACGAGTTTTGGGTAAATCTGGAACAAATACCATAGCATCACATAGTGATATAGCTCCAATTTCAGCTTTGATAACTGCATTTATCTCTTTCATCGTCTCTAGTTCGTTGGCTACATCCTCATGAGACTCTTTGAGAACTACGTAGGCAAATATCCCCTCTCCTTTAATCTCATGAGGTTTACCTACGACGGCAACTGAGGCTACATTGTTATGCTTTTTGATAGCTGATTCTACTTCTGCTGTACCCATTCTGTGTCCACTCACATTGATTACATCATCTGTCCTACCTGTTATGGTGATATATCCATCATCATCTATCATCGCACCATCACCTGTGAAATATACAGGCTTACCATCTTTTTTGCAGTCACCAAAGTATGATTTTTTAAATCTCTCTGAATCTCTCCATATATTTCGTATCATAGATGGCCAAGGTTTGGTGATACACATAAATCCTTTTTCACCAATCTCTGTAGGTGTGCCATCTTCTTCTATCACTTCGGCAATAATTCTAGGTAGGGCAAATGTAGCACATCCTGCTCTGATAGGTGTCGCAGCAGGGAGTGGAGAAATCATATGTCCACCTGTCTCTGTCTGCCAATAGGTATCTACAATAGAGCAGTTACTATTACCGATTTCTTCCCTTTTGTTGGGTAAAGTAACACCAAAAAACTTAGGTAAATTCGATAAAAAAGTAAGCTAACTCTAAAAAAATTATGTTCTAATTAAGAAAAATATTTTTAAAAGAGTAAAAATATTATAATATAGTAGTAGATGGTAAGTGGTTGATTGGGGTTTCATCAGATTTACCTAGTAAAGGATGCCAAAATATTTTTATAAAATAGGAGCAAAATATGGAAAATAGAATAAAACAGCTATCAAAAACTTGTAACTACTATATAACCACCAAAGAAAACTCTCTACCATACCAAAACTCTTTAGCATTACATACAAATCAAAACCCAAAAGATATAATCTCAAATAGAGAAAAAATCTCTCTCTCATCACAGCCTTTGGAGTTTATGGTAGCCAATCAAGTTCACTCAAATAGTGTCGTAGTGATAGATGAAAAACTATCCAAAGGGTGGAGTGAAGAGAGTAGTGCTATAAAAAGTTGTGATGGATTGATAACCAATCAAAAAGGTGTGGTGCTTACTATACTTACAGCTGATTGTGTGCCTATACTCTTGTATGATAAATCAAGAGAGGTCATATCAGGACTTCATGCAGGATGGAGAGGGACGAAGCTAGAGATTGTCAAAATAGCTATATTAAAGATGATAAAAGAGTTTGGTACTAATCCCAAAGATATATCCGTCTTTATAGCTCCATCTATACGAGGGTGTTGTTATGAAGTTGGGATTGATGTGAGCCAAGAGTTTGAGGAGTATAGAGAGTATTGTATCCCTACAAATAATAAATATATGTTAGATTTGAGTGCTATCAACAGAGTCCAACTACTAGATATGGGTGTAGAGAGTGAGAATATAGAGATTTCTAGTAGTTGTACAGCGTGTGAGAGTGATAAGTTTTTCTCTTATCGCAAAGAGGGTGGATGTGATGGTAGATTTATGAGTATCATTTGGATGAACAGATAACGCTCTAAACCCCCTGAGTAGTATCAAAGACTCTTATATGGAGTCTATCGCTATAGTTGAAGTTGTGTCTCATACAAAACTCAAATATAGCTTTGTCATTTTTCCATATCGTATCACGGCTCTCGCCTACAGGCATACAATATATAGATGGCTTTTTGAAGTTAGAAGTTATCTGCTTTATCTCCTCATAAGCACTATTTTGCACTAGAGTTTTATCTATAGTAAATTTAAAAAAACTATCTTTTGCATACGCTACTATATTAGATATTGCTTCTGTTTTTATTCTTTTCTCTTTAAGTTCGCCAGAGTTTGAGAGTTTGATTGATAATGCGAATATAGTTTTTTTATAGTTAGGATACGCTTCAAAATCTATCTCTACAGTTCCATTAGTCTCAAAGGTTATCTGAATATTCATCTCTACAAGAGCAGATATAACGGCATAAAAAACAGCATCTTTATGATACAAAAGAGGCTCACCACCTGTAATGACCATTTGAGGTAGATACCCTATAGTTTTAAATTCATTTTTGAGATGAGCTATCAAAATATCTGCACTCTCTACTCTTTCCCACGAAGAGCTAAAAGCACTATCGACGGCAAAAAATGTATCACACCCTAGCTTTTTCTCTCCATCTACTTCATACTCTGCACCAAATCCTGCACAAGAGAGATTACATCCACCTGTGCGTAAAAAATATGATGGCACTCCTGCATATTTCCCCTCTCCTTGAATAGAGAAGAACTGCTCTGTTAGGTAGAACATATATTATATCCCTTGATTTTTGGCTGATTTTAACATAGTTTACTTATAATAATGCTACTTCACAATACTACTTATCATCTGAGATAATTTCTCTTTATTTATCTTGGTCTTATACTCTACATTTACACCTTGTTTTTTTAACTGTTTAAAAAATGCTTCTGCACTTTTGATTTTTAGTTTTTCTGTAGTTTTTATCTCACTCAAATCATCATATCCTTTAGTCTCTACTATAAGATATAGCTCTTTTTTATCATCTTCTTCTATCACATAACCAAAGTCAGGATTGTAGCTTTTGCCGTGAGCTGTTGGGATATTTACTTTGGGTAGCTTTGCAAATACGGTTATCTTTTTATGATTAGATTCATCAATAGTCTCTTTTTCAATTTCACTATCAACTTCCATAAATTTTTCATCATAAACAGTTTTCTCTTGAACACTTTTTGTTGATATAGGATATTTTTCTCGTCCTAAACTACCTATATTGATAAACTCTTTTACGATACCATCTATTGTTAATGATGTATTTTTAACTTCTATAGTTTTTATCTCATACGATATTTTATTGATAATAGTCTCATAAATAGCATTTACCAACTGCTCTTCAACTCTTTTCAGTGCTAAATTTTCATTTTTAGCTATTAATTCAAATTTCTCTTTTTCTATCTTTTGTAAAATAGTTGCTATCGTCTGCATACTAAGTTTTGTATTATTGGAGAGTGTTTTTATAAATTCATAGATAGTAAATATTGAATGAGTTTTAATAGTTACTGTATCTTGCTCACTATCTTGTCTTCTCTCATCTTCTATATGACTATCTCTTTTGATAATTATATCTTGAGTATTTATTATAAAGTCTGCATTGATTTTAGCTACTGATTTTTCAATTAACTCCATGCTATCAATATCATACTTCACAACAGCATCATAATTCAAAGAATCCCATAGATTTTTGAATTTCAAAAACTTCTCTTTGTCTATTTTGATTTTACCTTTATCTTTTTTGACACTTCTATCTTTTGCTTTTACTCTACTTGTAGTTGCAAAGAAACTATCAAAATACTCTTGAAGCTTTTGACAATCACACCCTTTTATATCTAGGCTCTCTAACTCTTTAGATTTTTGATTATATCTCTCTTTTGAAATCACTATCTCACTCATACCCTCATCATCTATAGAGATATATTCTAACTCCTCTAGCTTATCCAAAAGTCGTACGGCAAATCTAGGGTTTGAAGATATGCCATTTTCTAACATTATCGTTTCATCAAAAAGTTTTGAAACTTGTTTTATACTATGTTCGCTTATCTCATTTTGAATAGAACTTACAAAGTCTTGTTCTGTCGATGGCACAACCACAAAAAGCTCATTGATAAAATCAAAATCATTATGCTCTTTGGTAATTCTCTGACCATCTTGATTTACAGCAAGTCTCAAACCTCTTCCAATCTGTTGAAGTTTTGATATTTTGGAGTTACTAGGTGCTAGTTTGCAAAGTGTCATTATATTTGGATTATCCCAACCCTCTTGCAGTGCCCATTGAGAGAAGATAAATCGTAAATCGCTATCAAAAGAGAGTAACTCCTCTTTTTTGTTGAGTATAAGCTCAATAGCTTCTTCTTCTGCTTTGATACTTTTTGACTTTGAAAAGTATCCACTATGTAACTCTTTTAGATTATCTTTTGTCTTTAGTAAATATTTTTTGTACTCTTCATCTAAACTCTCTCTTTGTAGTACGATATTTAGGTTTTTTAGATAAAGTTTCTCAAAAAGCTTCGCCAAGTCTCCTCCACTACCATCATCTTTTAGATATTTATCCACCCTATCTATAAAAAATAGACACAGAGATTTTATATCCATCTTAAATAGCTCTTCTTCTCTCTCAAAGTGGTTCTCTATAGCAGTATTAACTATCTCTTGTTGCATAGCATCCAAAAGCACACCATAGCTTTCACTCTCTCCTAATATCAAAGATATACCATTGAGAAACAACACTTCTCGTTTGGTAATCTTCTCAACTATATAACTATTGAGATATTCAATATCTGCTTCAACCCCAAGATTATCACCTTTTTTTAGTTGTACTTTTTGAGACTTAGCATTTATATCTTTATATTCTATAGTTGCTTTATACTCTTTTTGGTTCGCTCCAGTTACTTTAGTGTATGAGATTGTATGATTATCAACACTCTCATTACCCACAGTATCCACCGTGATAGCTTTGACTAGCCCTTTTGAGAAAGCATCTACACTATCAAGCGTATAGATAAGGTTTTTGTACTCATCATTCTTGAAAGTCGCTCCAAATCTAAGTGTAAAGAGAGGATTAAAATCTCTCAAATACTTAGCCGTCTGCTTCCCCTCAAACCGATGAGGCTCATCAATGATAATCACAGGATTTAGATAAGCAATAGCCTCCATATAGCTTTTAGATTGACCGATAAGACTCTGCTCCACACCTCTTTTATTTATCCTATTGGTGGCACTATTAAACGACTGATAAGTAGATACAAGCACCGATATATTCATATCACTTGCATTTATATAATTTTGTACAGTCTTTTCATTATAGTTATAGAGTGATATTTGTTTGCCATACTCTTTGACAAAAAACTCTTTGGTGATTTTGATATTTTTGATAGTACCTTGACGGATAGGATTAGAAGGCACTAAGATAATAAACTTAGACAATCCATAGTCACGATTGAGCCGATAGATAGACTCCAAAAATGTAAATGTTTTACCCGTTCCTGTCTCCATCAAAGTATCTATTACAAGTTCACCCTGGATAGAGACATCACCAATATCTACTTTGTTTAATGCTCTAATATTTTCTACATTCTTAGCCAAAATTCCTCTATGAGATGATAAATCAAAACTAGGGTTACTCTTTCTATTCTCATTTGGTTCAAATGCTATATTTTTGAAAACATTACTAATGCTATCAACTGCTTTTTCTTGATAGTCTAATCTATCAAATTTAATTTTTAGGCTCATAAGTTAAACTCTTCTTCTATCATTTTTATTTTTTCTCATTCCCATCATTCCACCAGAGGACTGGTGGAACGAGAATTAGCCACTAAGTATTAATCACAAATCTTACGGTGATTATTTCATATTTTCCTCGTTCCACCTCTCCTGAGGTGGAATGCAGATATAAGGTAAAACTACCAAAATCTCTCTATATCAATCAAACCTTGCATACCTTCGTAATCTCTTGCACTACTATATTTCCAATGCCAAGGCTCATCTACAAAACCTCTTTTGATTGGATTATTATGTATATACTCTATCTTATTTTTCATAATAGCACTATTTTGAATCAGTTTTGGCTGATAACCCTCTTGCCATATTTGATACTCTTTATCTTTTTTATGAGCTTTTTTATAAAATTTAAACTGTTCAAGAAGTGTTTGAATATTCTTTTCTTTTAGAAGTTTTAATATCTCATTAGCTGTGTATTTTTTAAATGACTCCATAGTTTTAGGTAAATCATCACTTTGTATTACCATATGTAAATGATTTTCAAGTATCACAAAAGCATAAATTTTTAGATTATCTTTGTTTTGTAGAAACTTCAAACAATCAATAATTATCTGCACACTTGTTTGATTGGTAAATATAGGTAACCAATGCAATACTGTACAAGTAACAAAATGTGGATGTGTTGGTTCATATATTTTATATCTGCTTCGTCCCATAAAGTTATTTTAGCAGTTGATAGCTGTTTGGTGGGTTAAGCTTTTATATTCATTCCACCAGAGGACTGGAGGAACGAGAAAGATTCATCCCCTAAACCTCAACTTATCACTTTTTATCCCTATACTACTCACAGCACTCTCCAATTCCAAAGTAAATTTATCGTCACTTATATTTGGGGAATAAATAGTAATATATTCTAACGCTTTTTTAGGTTTTAGTTTTTCTATTAGTGCGTCTATACTTATGTTACTCAATACAAAAGCGATATTTTCACTCATATATAGTTTATCTTCTATGAGTGTTTCTATTTTAGAGTTAAGAGGTAGGTTTTCTGCTACGAGAAGATTATAAAGTATATCTTCATTGGACTCTATGCTATTTTGAGTAAATGCAAGTAAATCATCTTGGCTCATCTCTTCTAGTGATTTTTGATATATTTTCTGTTTGGTATCTTCTACTATCTCAAAGGTTCTAAATCCTATATCCAAATCTTGTAGAGTAATATCACCTTTTACTATCTTCTCTCCTGCTCGTTTTATCCTCTCTTGTGTGATGTCAAAGATAGTATCATATCCTGCTTTTTTGGCTTCACTTTTTTCAGGAGTTTTCTCTCCCCACTGTACACAGATAAATTTTCTACTTCCATTATCTTGTGCGTTTAAATCCATTACGGCGTGAGCTGTTGTACCACTTCCTGCGAAGAAGTCCATACATATAAATGACTTATCATCTTTAAATAATTGTGCGATTTTTTTAATTAACTTTGTTGGTTTAGGAGTGTCAAACAGTGTAAGGTCTTGAAATAAATCTTTTATTTCTGCATTAGCACTTCTTGTAGTTCCAAACTCATCACCATCCCAAATATTTTCAGGTGTTCTTCCATCTTGATTTTTAAGATAAATTTTTCTAATTATTTTAGTTTCTTCTTTATTAAATATAATTTCACCTGATGAGATTTTTTTATTAATCTCCTCTTTTGACCATCTCCAACCATTTTCTGGAAATGTTATACTTTTTCCAGAAGGTGTTTTAATCTCAAAACATAATGTAGCTCGATAGCTTGGACTTCTAATATCACCACTTCTCCAATCTCCATTTATATCATTATCAGGATTAGAATAATTTTTATTATCTTTTTCACTTCTAGGAAAACGCATTTTCTCAGCTACATTAGATTTAGAATAAATTAGCAATGAGTTATATTGACGAGAAAAATATTTTTCATCATTTTTACTTTGTTGTGTATGTTTCCAAATTACATTAGCTACAAAATTACCCTCACCAAAAATCTCATCACAAAGCAGTCTTAATTGTGCCACTTCATTATCATCAATTGAGATAAAAATCACCCCATCATCTTTGAGCAAATCACGAGCCAATAGAAGCCTTGGATACATAAATGATAACCACCCACTATGACTTTTTGCCCCTTGTATGTTTTCTATATACTCTACATACTCTAAGTCATAGCCTAGCTCTTGGAGAGTCTGCTCTGTCGTGGCTGTGAAGTTGTCATTATAGACAAATCCATCATTTTTGGTATTGTACGGAGGGTCTATATATATCATTTTTATAGATTCAAAATAGTTATGCCTCAAAATCTTTAAAGCATCGAGATTGTCACCTTTGATAAGTATATTATCGGTACTATCCCAGTTTTTGGAATTATCATCATTGAGAGGCTTTAAGACTTTATAATTTTTAGCAAATGCTTTGTGATATGCCTCTTTTTTACCGACCCAATTTAAGCCATAACCATCTTCTCTTATATTGGCAAGTGATGGGTCTAGGCTCATCTGTAGTTTGCTTGTATCTATACTATATTTGCCATCTTCATCTATAGTTATGGCATTTGGAAACTGTTTTTTGAGAAGCTCATAATTTATATCGTTTATACTTTTTTCTTCTATCACATCTTCTTTTTGTCTCATATATATTTGCCTTTTTAATAAAAACTATATTGTAGTTAAAGTTTTGTTAGGTGTAGCCTTATATAAACAACTTTCGCTATAATTCATGCAATAATTACAAGAAGTATATAAGGATTACTATGGCACAAACTATGACAGAGAAGATATTTTCACAACACGCAGGGAAAGATGTAAAAGCAGGAGAGATAGTAAGAGTAGAGATAGATATGATTATAGGGAATGACATTACCACTCCTATTTCTATCCGAGCTTTTGAAGAGAGTGGAGTAGCGAAAATGGTACGACCAGATAACTTCTGTATCGTAATGGACCACTACATTCCAGCCAAAGATATAGCCTCAGCTAATCAAGCCAAAATCAGTAGAGAGTTTGCTTACAAACACGATATGAAATACTTTTTTGATGAGAAAGATATGGGGATAGAACATGCACTATTACCAGAAAAAGGACTTGTAATCCCTGGTGATGTGATTATCGGAGCTGATTCACATACTTGTACTCACGGAGCATTAGGTGCATTTAGTACAGGTATGGGGAGTACAGATATATCTTTTGGGATGATTACAGGTGGGAATTGGTTTAAAGTGCCAGAGACTATCAAAGTTGAACTCACAGGCAAACCAAGCGAACATATCTATGGAAAAGATATTATCCTAGAACTAATCCGTCAAATTGGTGTGGACGGAGCGTTATACAAAGCGATTGAGTTTACAGGTGATGCGATACAGTATCTTAGTATGGCTGATAGATTTTCTATAGCAAATATGGTGATAGAAGCAGGAGCTAAAAATGGTATATTTGCTGTAGATGATATAACTTTAACATATCTTGAAGAGAGAAAAGAGGCGAATGGAGGGCTAAGAGATGAGCCAAAAATCCACACTTCTGATGCAGATGCCTCATATTGTCAAGTCATTACCATAGATACAGGGGCTTTATCTCCAGTGATAGCATATCCATTTTTGCCATCAAATGGTAAACCTATAGAACAGGCTGTAGCAGATGATATACAGATAGACCAAGTGATGATAGGAAGCTGTACCAATGGACGAATAGAAGACCTAAGAATAGCAGCAGAGATAATGAAGGGTAAAAGAGTAGCCAAAAAAACAAGAATGATAGTCACACCTGCTACTCAAAAAATCTTACTTCAAGCACAAGATGAGGGACTAATCAAAATTCTTATAGAAGCTGGTGCTGTAGTATCTAATCCAACTTGTGGAGCGTGTTTGGGTGGATATATGGGGATACTTGGTGATGGTGAACGATGTGTAGCTACAACAAATCGTAACTTTGTAGGACGAATGGGTGCTAGAACATCAGAGATTTATCTAGCCAATTCAGCTGTGGCAGCAGCGTCGGCGATTGCAGGGAAAATTGTTGATCCTAGAGGTCTTTAGGGGAAGAGTAGATGAAGAAAATTATAATAACCTTTTGGTTATTAACCAATCTATTACTAGCCGATAAGATAACAATTTTTGGTGCAAGTGATTTGAAATTTGCGATGGATACCATAAAAGATGAGTTTTTAAAAGAGAATGTAGAAGATAGTATAAATATAGTATATGGTTCATCAGGCAAAGGTATGAGGCAGATAGAAAATGGTGCACCTTATGATATATATTTTAGTGCCAATATGGATTATGTGAAATATCTACACACGAAAGGCGAGATTGTTACTACTCCCAAGCTTTATGCGATAGGTAGAGTAGTTATTTGGAGCAAAAACAAGAATTTTAATCCCGAAATTGGGTTTGATAATTTTAGCCAAAAATGGGTAGATAAAATAGCTATTGCAAATCCAATTCATGCACCGTATGGAGAAAAATCCAAACAAGCTATGGAGAGTATAGGGATTTATAAAAAGATAAAATCTCAAATTGTTTTTGGTGAAAATATCTCAATAACAGCAGGATATATCTACACACAAGCTGTAGAAATCGGTGTTATAGCTCTATCTTCGGCTCTATCTCCCAATATAGCAAATGGTAAATATTGGGCATATTATCTTATTGATGATGAGCTTCATAAACCACTAAATCAAGGATATGGTATCACCAAATATGGTAGTGCTTCTACTCTAGCAAAGAAGTTTTATAATTTTATGCAGACAGATAAATCTAATCTGATTATGAAAAAATTTGGATTTGTAAAGTAGATGAATAATCTAATTGCAAAAGTCTCACAGATAGATAGTTGTGATAATCTGCATATTGTAAATTTCATTTGTCACAATCAAACTCTATCTATGATGAGCCTAGAGTTAGAGAGTAGTATTGAGATAAATACCAAAGTCAAACTTATAGCCAAACCCACACATATTGCCTTAGCCAAAGGAGTGCTAGGAGATTTAAGCTACTCAAACCAACTCCCCTGCACGATAGAGTCTATAGATAATGGTAAGCTTTTAAGTAGTATCAAATTACAATTTTTTGATACATCTTTGGAGTCAATTATCACTCTAAGCTCATCAAAAAGAATGCAGTTAGAAAAAGGTGATAAAGTAGTAGCACTTATCAAAGCCAGTGACCTATTTATAAGTAAAATTTGTGATTGAGACATTTAATGCTATAGAATTCGAACCATTTCTACTCTCTTTTAAATTAGCAGGAATTACCACTCTTATACTCTTCATAATAAGCCTTCCTTTAGCGTGGTATCTCTCTCAAACAACATCAAAAGTCAAACCATTTTTGGAAGCTATAACAGCTCTACCGATAGTTTTACCTCCATCAGTTTTGGGATTTTATATCATCATAGCACTCTCTCCAAACTCCCCTATAGGCATTTTTTTTGAAGAGACATTTGGAGTAAAACTGATATTCAATTTCACAGGGCTTGTAGTAGCAAGTTGTTTCTACTCCCTCCCATTTATGGTACAACCCCTCCAAAGTGGCTTTGAGAGTATCAACAAAAATATGTTAGAAGCCTCTTATGTCGCAGGAAAAGGCAAAATAGTAACCATCTTCAAAGTAGCTTTACCCAATATGAAACCAGCACTACTCACAGCAATAATAGTCACATTCGCCCACACAGTCGGAGAGTTTGGAGTGGTACTAATGGTAGGAGGAAGTATTCCAGATGAGACCAAAGTAGCAAGTGTAGCAATATATGAAATGGTAGAGATAATGGACTACAAAATGGCACATATCTATAGTGCTATTATGCTAATAATGAGCTTTTTGGTGTTGCTTAGTGTATATTTATTTAATGGGAAGCAGAAGAGGATAGGAGTGTGAGATTAAATGTGTTATAATACATAAAATATTATGTATAAAGGTGTAAAAATGGTAGCTTACGGAAGAGATGAAATTATATCAGCAAGTGATATGGCAAGAGGTTTTTCAGCAGTTTTAAATGACTTAATCAAACATACAAAAGAGAGATTTGCAATCTCCAAAAATAATAAACTAGAAGCCGTTATAGTGCCAATAGATGAGTATGAGAGAATGAAAGAGGCATTAGAGATGATGGAGCATATAGAGATTTATAATATTGTTCAAGAGAGAAAAAATTCTGAGACAATAAGCCTAGAAGATATGGCAAAAACACACGGTATAGATTTAGATGCTTTATGAGATAGAGTTAAAGGTTGAGGTAGAAGAAGAGTTAGGTAAGCTCTCCAAAGCACAACAAATATTAGTCTATAAACAGTTTAGTAAAATATCAAAATCGCCTGAACTAGGACAACTTCTTGGGAATAAAAATGGATATAGTTTAAGTGGATGTAGAAAGATATATGTAGATAAAAAAAGAATTAGAATAGTCTATCAAATCATAGAAGAGAATATAGTAGTAGAAGTAATAGCCATCGGAAAAAGAGATGATATGGAAGTGTATGCAAAAGCTTCTTTGAGACTCTAATATATATTAAAACAAAAAGGAAAATAAAAATGAAAAAAGAGAACTTACTAATCGTAATCACTACAGAGAATGCTGAATCTATTATGAAATTTCCACTGCTTTATGGTGGTGTTAGCCTACCTAGAGAATATTGGAAGAGAGTTCATATTATATTTTGGGGACCTTCTATTAAAACTCTTAAATCTAATGGAACTATACAAAGCACGGTACAAAATATCCAAAGAGATGGTGTAGAGTTTAGTGCTTGTGTCATCTGTGCTGAGGATTATGATGCTGTGCGTGATTTGGAAGATATGGGAGTTATTTGTAACCATACAGGAGAGTTACTTACTCTCGCACTCAAATATGATAGTTGGTCTGTGCTGACGGTATGATAGATGATTTATAGTAATAATCAGTTTTTTACTAGTAATTTATGTATAATAAATTTAAAAAATAAGATATTAGACGAGGTGTGAATAATGAGAATTAAAGAGATAAAAATAGAAGGTCTTTTTGGAATGTTTAATCATTCTATAAAATTAAATTTAGAAGAACACTTGACTATTATTTATGGTATTAATGGTATTGGTAAAACAATGCTTTTAAAAATTTTGGATAATTTTTTTAATAAGAGATTTGATAAGTTAATAGAAAGTCCTTTTGAGAAACTTACTATTATTTATAAAGATAATTCTTTTTTTGAAATTTTAAATACAAAATCAGAAGGGTTAGCTATAGGCTATTATAATAAAAGTCAAACTAGAAAAATTAATTTAATTTTTAATAATACTTTTTTTAAAAGCTATAAAGAAAAAATATTAAAGGAATTAAGATTTCGTATTTCTGAAATTTCTGAAAATTTATTTATGCTTAGAGATAGTGAAGAGATAATAGATTATAAGGAACTTTTAGAAAGATTTAGTGACTTAGTATCAGATACAATTGAAATTGATAAAACCTTAGAAGATGTACTTTCTTTAACTCAATTACATTTTATTCCTACTCAGAGATTAATAAGTTTTACATATAAAATAGATACTTCTATACCACATAGAAGAGAAATTAAAAGTATTAAAAAAGAGAGTATTCAAGAATGTTCAAAAGAATTAGCAAAAATAATAGAAACAAAACATAAAGAATACTCAAATCTTTCCGAAGAGTTAGAACTTTCTTTAGGGAAAAGATTAATGGATCAAGAAGTTCAAATTATTTCCGATATTAAAGAATTAAAAAAAGAAGATAGTAAACTTGAACAAGAACGCAATAAATTTAAATCTGTAGGATTATTTGAAAATGTTAAGGAAGAAATTTTTACTATTCCTGATAATATAGATGAATTAAAGAAAGCTATTTTATCTGTAAATATTCAAAATATGAAAATTAAATTAAAAATATTTGATGACTTGTATGAAAAATTAAATATATTTCTTGATATACTTAATAATAAAAGACTTTCCTATAAAAAGATTTCTATTCATCATAAAAAAGGGTTTATTTTTACGAATGATAATGGAGATATATTAAATGAAACTGACTTGTCTTCTGGTGAGCAGAATGAAATTGTTATGCTGTATGAACTTATTTTTAAAGTTTCAGAAAATTCACTTGTTCTAATTGATGAACCTGAAATCTCTTTACATATTGTTTGGCAAAAAGAGTTTCTTAAAGATATGAAAGATATTTTAGAAATTAAAAAGTTTGATATACTTATTGCAACACACTCTCCCTCTATTATTGATGGTAATTGGGATTTAACTGTTAAGCTAGAGAAATAGGATTATCTATGAGAGAATTTATAGATGAGAAGGATAGGTATGGGGCTATTAAATTATGGTATGAAGCGAGAAGAGACGATTATGTAGCTGTAATGGTTGAAGCTAAAGCTGATGAATTATTTTTTCGTAAATCTTTAAAGAAAGAGATTACCTTTTTTCCTATGGACGGTTGTGGCAACTTACTTGAAGTGCTAGAAGAGATAGAAAAAAATAATCTTCAAGGTCTGATTGCTATTATTGATGCAGATTTTAGACGCATTGATAATGAAGAGCTTGAAAGTGATAACTTATTTATAACCGATGGTCATGATTGCGAAATGATGTCTATAAATTCACCAGCTTGGGATGAAGTTTTTGATTATCATATTAATAGAGAAAAACTTATTAAATTTGAAAAAAAACATAAAAAAACATTTAAAGAGTATTTATTTGAGTTATCAAGAGAGATAGGACTCTTACGGTATTTAAGTAAAAAAGAGAATTTAGATTTAAAATTTAGAATATTTTCCAAAGATAAAGTGATTTTTATTGATTATAATAAATTTATTGATAAAGATAATTTAAAACTTAATAAAGATAATATGATAAAAGTAGTAGAAAATAAATCATCTAAACAAAATTTATTTAAAGATAGACCAGAACTAAAGATAGTTCTTGATAAATTAAAAGTAAATAAATATGACTTAGTAGAGTTTTGTAATGGGCATGATTTTATACATATCTTTTCTCTTTCTCTAAAAAAAGTTTTAAATAATCAAAATATTTCAAATTTTGATATAGAAAAAGATTTAACTATTGCTTATCGCTATGATGATTTTAAACAGACAGAACTTTTCAAGTCATTATCAACTTGGGAAAAAAATAATATAGATTATTTAGTATTAAAATAATGATAAAAATAAAAATAAAAAAAACCCTACACGGCTCAAACGGTAAGATGGACTTAAATATAAACCTAAAAATAAAAGAGGGCGATTTTGTAGCTCTTACTGGGCAGAGTGGTAGTGGTAAAACTACACTTTTGAGGATACTAGCAGGGCTAGAGAGTAGTGAGGGATTTATTAAGGTAGGTGATGAGGTTTGGCAAGATGGTAATTTTGTAATATCTCCTCAAAAGAGAGGTATCGGTTTTGTATTTCAAGACTATGCACTCTTTGATAATATGAGCGTCAAACAAAATCTTCTATTTGTCCAAAAGGATAAAAAATTGGCTAATCATCTTTTGGAACTTACTGAACTCTCACAACTAAGTGATAGATTTCCTAATACTCTAAGTGGTGGACAAAAACAGAGAGTAAGTCTCTGTAGAGCGATGATGAATAGACCCAAAATTTTACTTATGGACGAGCCTCTCTCTGCTCTTGACCCTGCGATGAGGATAAAGCTTCAAAATGAGATACTCACACTTCACAAAGAGTTTGAGACTACGACTATTATGGTGAGCCACGACCCTAGTGAGATATACCGTTTGGCATCTCGTGTGGTGGTTTTGGATTTGGGGCAAATCATAAATAATGGCACACCAAAAGATATACTGCTTAAAACAAATGGGAGTCAAAAGTTCTCATTTGAGGGGGAGATTTTGGATATAGTTAGGGTAGATGTAATTTATATAGCTATCGTCTCTATAGGACAACAGCTAGTAGAAGTGGTGATAAGTAGCCTAGAAGCAGAGAGTTTAGCCATAGGTGATGTGGTGAGTGTGAGTACCAAAGCATTCGCTCCTACTATTACTAAGAGTCCATAATCATCAACTACTTTGAGATATATGACCCTAAATTTTTTATGCTAAAATCATCTTTGAAAAACTATCCACACTCAAAGATGCACTACCAACTAAAACACCATCAACTCCTTCTATATTAGTAATCTCTTTAATATTCTCAGGCTTAACACTTCCTCCGTAGAGTAGAGGTTTATCTACTGTGAGTTTGAGAGCTTTATGTGTCGAGGTTATCTCTTCAATTGTCGCAGACCTTCCTGTACCTATCGCCCATATTGGCTCATACGCTATGATAAGTCTCTCGTAAGTTATATCTATCCCCTCAAACTGTGATAAGAGATATGATACTACAGCCTCTTCACCCTGCTCTCTTATCTCTATTGGCTCACCTATACAGTATATTATCTCAAAATTATTTTCTCTAAAAAACTCAAATTTTTGGGCTACTTTACTTTGGGATTCTCCTAGATGTTCTCGTCTTTCACTATGACCGATAAGAATTGTATTTATATCAAATTCATTTATTTGCTCTAGCCCTACTTCACCTGTAAAAGCTCCATTAATAGTAGGATAAGCATTTTGTACACCTATCGTAAACTCACTATTATACTTATCAAGTGCGCTAATAGGAGGGAAGATATATATCTTATCTTCTTCTCTTTTATCTGCTACTTTTTTGGCTAAAGCATTGAGGTATGCTCTTGTAGTTTTTCGGTTGTGGTTGGTTTTGAAGTTTCCTGCAAAAATCATTTGAGTGCTTCTATTCCAGGAAGTGTCTCACCCTCTATAAGTTTAAGACTAGCCCCACCACCTGTACTTACAAATGTCATCTCTTCAGCGTCTCCTGCTCTCTGCACCACATCAGCCGTATCACCACCACCAACTATTGTAGTGGCGTGAGTTTGAGCTATATTGTTCGACATTGCTATACTCCCTTTGGAGTATCTATCCATCTCATAAACTCCCATTGGACCATTCCACATTATAGTTTGAGCATCATTGAGTGCTTCTCTAAATAGCCGTGAACTTGCAGGTCCTATATCCAATCCCATCCAACCCTCTGGTATCTCTTGGATAGGGACGAATTTTACCGTGGTATTTTCAGAAAACTCAGCAGCTGCCACTACATCAACAGGAAGATAAAATTTTACACCCAAATCTTTGGCTTTTTGCATAATATCTCTAGCTTCTTGAAGCAAATCATCTTCTACAAGTGAATTACCCACCTCATGACCTTGTGCTTTTAGGAATGTAAACGCCATACCTCCACCGATAATCACCTTATCTACTTTTGTCACAAGATTTGTAAGGGCTTCAAGTTTACCTGATACTTTTGAACCTCCAACAACTGCGACAAATGGACGAATAGGGTTTTCTAAAACTTTAGTGAAGAAATTTACCTCTTTATTTAATAAAAATCCACCTGCTTTGTGTTCATCATCAAAAAACTTAGTAATAGCATCTATAGAGGCGTGTTTTCGGTGAGATGCTCCAAACGCATCATTGATATAGAAGTCTGCAAAACTTGCTAACTCTTTGGCAAACTCCATATCATTAGTTACCTCACCTGCTTCATAACGAAGATTTTCAAGCAACAATACATCACCTGCTTCAAGAGTTTTGGCTTTAGCTCTTGCATCTTCACCGATAACATCTGTAGCCATAATAATATCTCTCTTAATTTTTAAAAGTGTATGGAGTCTTTTGGCTATTGGAACTAGAGAAAATTTCTCTTCATATTGACCTGCTATTGGTCTCTCGTAGTGTGATGTAAGGATAATTTTGCAATCTCTATCTATACAATATCTGATAGTAGGAAGAGCCTCTCTTATTCTTCTATCATCGGTAATATTATCAAATTCATCTTTTGGTACATTAAAATCACATCTGATAAATACTCTTTTACCATCTATATCCAAATCTTTTAAAGTTTTCATTTTTGCCCTTATCGTTTTTATCTAAATTATATGATTTTACACTAAGTACGATTATTACTTGATTAAATAACAACACCCAACCTTTTACATTAAAACTATTATTGAAATTGATATTTGTTATATTCTAGGTCAGCAATTCTAATTATATAAACTAAAAAACAAGATATAATAAAAAGGTGAATTGAATATTCTAACAATAATTTACCTGCACCACATCTACTGATTTATGTATAAGCATGTGTTATCTCCCCTGCTTGATGATTTATCTTTAGTGGATTTTAGTTTATCATCAGGACGAAACCTTAGATAAACTTTTTTTATTGGCGACCCAAGGGTCGGAGAATTAGACCCAAGAAGATTAAAATAATTACTATTACAAAATTTTAAAATCTAGTTTTTTAGTTTTTATATAATTTATTTTTTAATTAATCTTAGACTATATCCAATACTAGGGCTATTGACTATTTCTACTTCTTCAGACATCTTTTTGCGTAGCCTACTAAGTAGTTCTCGTAAAGAACTTGCATGGTCTTCTGTATTTTCCCAAATTCTAAAGATTAGTTGTTCTGTTGTGACATGATGCTGATTATTTTGAAGTAATAGATGAAGACAAAGGTGTTCTTGCTTGGTTAATTTTATGGGCTGGTTTTTATAGAGTAATATTTTTTCATGAGGAGAATAAGAGTACGAACCTATATGAATATTTTTTGATGGTTCAACTTTGTTGTGCTTTCTATGGCTTTGTACAAGTAGCAAAATTGTTTCTATATCAGAAAAAATAACAGGTTTTTTGAGATAGCCTAAGGGTTGTACCACACAGGCTTCTTCAATCGTATTTTTGTCTATATAAGAAGTAATAAATACACAAGAGATACTAGGATATTTATGATAGATTTCTGTGGCAGCTTGTATGCCATCTATTGTGCCTCTGATATTGATATCCATCAAAATTAAATCTACGCTGTGATGCTCCAAATAGCCAAACAGTGTATCAGCACTATCATAGGTATTTACCACTTCATGCCCTGCTAAGAGTATGGCTTTTTTTAAAAATAGTGCTGTAATCCCTTCATCTTCTACGATTATGATTTTCATCTATTTCCTTTTTGAAAATGTAATTTCATGACGTAAGCCTGTGCTATTTGTACTATTTATCTGACCGTTGATTTGGTAGCTTACGATAGAATCTACAATCTGAAATCCAAAGCCTTCTTGTACTTTCTGAATATCTGCACCTTTGCCATTGTCTGAGACAATCAGAGTATAGCTCTCTTTTGCTAGAGTATAAAGTTCGATAGTGATGCTTTTGTTTATAGCGTCTAGGCTAAAGGCATGTTTGAGTGCATTGGTAATGAGTTCATTGATGATGAGACCCAAAGGTACGGATAGTTCCAAATTTAATTTTAGCTCTTTACAGACAATGACAAAGGAAACATTTTCAGCTCTCATTCCTTGTTTTAGTTGAGTAATCAAGGACTCTATATACTCGTGCATATCAATGTGTGTGAGGTCATTAGATTGATAGAGCTTTTCATGAATAAAGGCGATAGATTGAATTCTGTGTGTCATATCATCAAGTATCTTTTTGGAGTCTATATCTTTTATCTCCATGCTTTGCAAAGAGAGTAAAGAAGAGATGATTTGGAGGTTGTTCTTTACACGGTGGTACAGTTCTTTAAACAATACATTTTTATTGTCTATTTCTAGGTAGAGTTCTTGGTTACTTTCTTTTAGCTGATATGTGCGTTGAATTACCTTGGTCTCTAGGTTTTGAGTCAAGTCTTTTAGTACCTTTTCTCTCTCTTGTGATTGGCGAAAAAGGACATTATAATTGTACGCAAGGTTCAAAGAGAGCAAAGAGAGCTCTAATATTGCACCTATTTGAGCACCATAGTTGGTAATAATATTCATAGGAACAAGTCCAAGATTTTGCATAACTGTAATAGTCGCCCCCAAAAGTAATACTCCCCAACCAATGACAAATATTTTTGCTGAGGAAGTACGATGTTTATACCATACATAGATAGAGATAGCCACCACAATAAATCCAGAAAATATAGCTAGTATTGTCATGATTTGAGCCACTACTATATAGGGTAGAAAGAAGCTCATTATGAGCAAAGTCATAGAAACATTCATAAGCCACCCTAAATAATGAGAAATTTGCTTTTCATAATGTTTTAAATTCAGATACACAATAGTAAAGTGTATAGCAAGATAGACGGATAATATAAACAATAGTGGAACGACATAGATATTTAGTTGAGAATAGTTAGGATATAGAAGTTTTAAACTGAGTCCATTCATGGTAAAATGTAAGAAAAAATAGACCAGATGAAAGGTAGCATAATGAAAATATATTTTTTCTCGTATGATAAGATAAAGTATGAAATTGTACCCTATAATAATAAAGATTATTCCATAGTAAATACCCAAAAACAACTCATCTTTAAATTTATATTCTGTATAGTCCTCTGCACTATAAAAATTGATACCTATATTGAGTGCTGAACTTGATTGGATTTTAAAAAGTAACTCTTTTGTGTTATTGGCTTCTACCGTATAAGGTATCGCAAAATCATGGCTTGGCAATTCACGGGTATCAAAATGATGCAAATCTCCTGTAATATAGGATTGTTGTATTTTGCCATCTGTATATTTATAGACACTCAGATTATCATGTTGGGGATATGGAAATACAAGAATATTATCTAAGGGTATATTAGTTATATTTTTGACTTTGACATAGACCCATACCGTTTCCCTACGAAATCCTAAACTTTGATTTTTTAAGGTCAAAGGACTAAAATCACTTTTGTGAGCATAGGCATCTTCTACTTTCCAAGTATTAGAGGCATCTATATAATAATCATAAGAGACTACTTCTATATTTTGTGCAAAGATAAAAAGGGTACTCACCCATAAGTATATTAAAATTTTCATGTCATAAGTATATCTTAAAAGATTATTTTTTAGAAATTAAAAATTCTAATACCATTCTAACACCGATGTGTTATCATTTGAATATATAAAGTAATACTATTTTTCAAACAAAGGAACAAGAATGAAATATTTAAGCTTAGCGAGTGCTTGTATTTTGCTCTCTTCTACGGCGTATGCTATGGAGAGGACGCAAGTGATACAATTAGAAAAAGGTTGGAATGCTGTTTATTTGGAGGTTGATCCTACTGTAGATAAGCAAAATCTTTCTGCTTTTATGATGCCATTAGATGATGCAAATAAGAGTATCTCCACACCTATCTCAATGATAGCAACCTATTATACCAAGAGTTCTTCGGTTGAGTATATCTCTGACCCAGCTAAGATTGGATGGAAAAAGGCTACATGGAACAGATGGATAAGAGATGATTTACCTGAGGCATTTTTGTCTAATCTCTATGATTTGGAAGCCAATCAAGGTTATTTGGTCAAAGCAGACAAAGATTTCGTATGGGAAGTCAAGGGTGAAGTACGAGACTATCCTCGAAGATGGCAACCTAATTCATTTAATCTCGTTGGATTTAATGTCTCTTCTTCTGCACAGTCGTTTTATCAATACTTTCAAAACAACAAAGCTACCAAAGCATTTGAGAATAGCATTATTTATACGCTAAAAGAAGGAAAATGGTTAAAAGTAAATCCCATAGATGAAGAGGTAAAAGCCAATACAGCCTATTGGATTTATGCCAAGGGTTCATCTAAGTTTCAAGGTGTATTAGACCTCAATATAGAAGGTGGTTCATCAGAATTAAGCTTCTTGGATATTGTAAATACCAAAACCATAGAACTCAAAAACACTTCTTCTAGTGCGATTACAGTCACCGTCACATTAGAAGACAATCAAGTACCATTGTCTTTAGTGGGAAGAGATAAACTTTTTAATACAACCTATACACCTGTAAATACATTGGTTTCAACATTTATACTAGTAGGTAATTCCTATGAAAAATTTCAATTAGCAGTGCGTCGTAACGAAATAACTGGAAACGACAAAAAAGAGGGATTACTCAAATTTACAGTAAGCCCAAGTGCAGAGGTCTTCTATTTAGCTATCTCTGCTTATGGAGGAAATTAATGAAAAAATTTAAATATTTAGTCTATAGTGCCACATTATGTGCCTTATTACCTTTGTCTGCTACGCCCCTTTCAGGGCTTTGGTTGGCAACAGTAGAAGTAGATAAAGTCAATGAAGTACATTCTAAGACCAAAGGTATTGACATCCTAACAGATGTCAAATATACCTATAACTTACAATATGTCTTACACAGCAATGCTTTGGGAAAGACCAAGCTTTTGAGAGAAGTGTATATTATGCAGACCACCAAAGATCAAAACAAGAGCAAAAGAGTCCTTGTCACAGAGCAAGAGCGTTGGAGTGATTTTGAGGGTATCATTCGTAAAGGAGACAACAAGCTCGTCCCCGTACGATTTACCTCTCCTTCTATTGATTTTGATATGATAAAAAATATTATAGATTTAAACGGAATTCTTAGCGTAGGAGGTACGATTACCTCCCCAATCATAAACCACAGTCCACTTCACCCAACAAACCCTTTTAGGCATCAATTTCACCCCAATCACACAAAAGGAGTAGATTTTAACAGAACCTTTAGCATTAAGCTAACTGCTCCAACGGAGAAAGCAGGAACAGGAAAGACACCCCCAAATGTCGGTAGAACAAGCTTCAAAGGCACATACACCGAGACGGTTACAGGTATTCATCATAAGGATCTCAAAGTCAGTGGGTCTGTTATCTTGACACAAATAAGCACAATAAGCACTCTTAATCCTAGTGCATCAGGAGATTAATTATGGATAAAATTTTACAAAAATATATTTTGCGTATGACGCTTTTACTAGCAATGCTACTTTCACCTATGATGGCTAATAAACCTGTAGGAATTGATGTAAGCATGTGGTTAAATTCAGGATATTTTGTTAACACTAAGAGCTGGGAGACTATGTTTGATAATAGCGAATGGGTTGCCAACTACAATTTAAAAAAAGATACTAAAAGATTAAATTTTCATTCTAATGTAGAAATAGATAGTTCAGAGACTACTGATCTTTCATCATCTGATTACAAATTTCATGCTACACCTACGGCAGATAGTCCAATGCGTGTCTTTTCTGTACAAGATCCTTCTCAAGTAGTTGATTATATTTTTTCAACAGAGGAGTTTATAACTACAAGATATAAATTTAATGATACCACTATTCCATGGCATAGTGGTAGAGTAGCTTTATTTCAAGACGCAGGTTATGGGGGTAAGAAACATCAAGAGTTTAGTGAAGATGGGGATGTAGAGACCGAGATAGCGGAAACAGTAAATTCTCTGGCTCTTGCAGAGGGATATTCCGTTGAAGTTCGTGATAAGGATAAAATATATAAAGCTTATACATTTAAAGAATCTGCTAGTGATTTAGATAAAATAAACTTCACAGATAGTAATCAAGATATTGAAAATGATATTTATTCTGTGAAAATAATAAGACTACCGAGCAACACTGGAGATGACAATTTTCCTAATCCTAATACAATTATCTCCTCAGGAGCATCAATACAAAATGAACTATTTTTACCATTAAAATATCAAAAAGGAGTATTTTTAAATAGAAAGATCAAAAATTTTTATGAAGTAATTGTAAGTAAAACAAATACAACTCCCGAAGAGGAAATAAAAATTATGTCTTATTTATCTTTAAAGTATGGGATAACTTATGCACATGATTATGTCTCTTCATCAGGGGTTACTTTTTATACATTCAAGGATGAGTATAAAACAAATATTTTTGGTTTAGGAAAAGATGGTTCTTTTTTACATCAAAAAGTAGCACAAGCTGAAAAGATAGGTGACTTTTTGAGGATTTCTACAAATACAGATTTTACTTCACTCAATTCAGCTACTAGACCTGAGTTAACAAATGGACAATATTTTGTAATTTCTGATAATAATAAAGATAGAACAAGTTTTCCAACTACAAAGAAGCAGATAGGTAGTATTGGTTTTTCACAAGTAAGCGACCGTATTTGGAGAGTGCAAAATACAGGAGGGGTCTCAAAAATTTCTATGAAGTTTAACAGTAGTAATCTTGATGATACTTGGATACTTGTTGCTTCTAATGATGATACTTTTACAGATGCTAAAGTTTTAGCCCCATTAAAGGGTGGGCAAGTAAGCCTTAAAGGTCTTGATAGTTTTAATAGTGTTTTTTATCTTAGACTCTATAAAAAAAGCAATAGTACGGGTTATAGTGTTACAACAAAAGTGATACTTCCCTCCAATGATAAGGGTGAAGTTTTACTCAATTATAATAAAATAGGGATAAAAGGCTTAGAAGCTACATCTAAAAACAATATATATACAGTTTCAAACTAGGGTGTCGAAAAGACACCCTAGATAAAGATTAACCTTTCCCCACTTTTTGGATATTTTGATTGAAAAATTCAATTCTATTTTGCCTCATAGTCTTGC
>JASFZJ010000110.1:0-13553 GCA_045267865.1 Sulfurovum sp.
TATTAAATATTAACTTTAATATTTACCCCAAAAGAGGGTAAATTGGGAAGAGTTGAGGAAGACTAATAGATAGATTTTTCATAGATGATAAAGTTTTGAGCCAACTCTTTCATCTCGTCTTTGATAGTAGCGTGAAGTTCACTATTATTCACATCATCTAAAACATCAGCAATTTTATTACCAATAATTTCAAATTCAGCTTCTTTCATTCCTCTACTTGTAAGAGCAGGAGAACCGATACGAACACCTGATGTTACAAATGGGCTTCTTGTCTCACCAGGAACTGTATTTTTGTTTACTGTAATTCCTGCATTACCCAATGCTAAATCTGCATCTTTCCCAGAAAACTCTTTATCTAAGAATGATACAAGCACAAGGTGATTATCTGTTCCACCTGATACTACATTATATCCACGAACTACCAATACTTCTGCTAGTTTGAGAGCATTTAGTTTTACTTGTTTTGCATAATCTTTCCACTCATTAGATAGGTTATACTTAAATCCAACAGCTTTAGCAGCAATTACATGAACAAGTGGTCCACCTTGAAGCCCTGGGAATATAGCTGAGTTTATCTTCTTAGCAATAGCCTCATCATTAGTCATAATCATTCCACCTCTAGGACCTGCTAAAGTCTTGTGAGTCGTAGTAGTCACAACATCAGCATAAGGGAATGGGCTAGGATGCTCATCTGCACAAACAAGTCCAGCTATATGCGCAATATCTGCAAATAATATAGCACCAACCTCATCAGCTATCTCTTTAAATTTCTTAAAATCAATCTCTCTAGCATACGCAGATGCTCCACATACGATGATTTTTGGTTGTACAATTCTTGCAATCTCTAACACTTTGTCATAATCGATACGACCATCAAGCTCAACACCATAAGTAAAGCTAGAGTAGTTCTTACCTGAAAAAGAGGGCTTACTTCCGTGAGTAAGGTGTCCACCGTGGCTTAAATCCATACCCAAAATTTTCTCACCAGCTTTAAGAAGAGCTGCATATACAGCACCATTAGCTTGGCTTCCTGAGTGAGGTTGAACATTGGCAAATTTACAATCAAACAATTCACACGCTCTATCAATAGCAAGTTGCTCAACTACATCAGCATACTCACACCCACCATAATATCTCTTATATGGGTAACCCTCTGCATATTTGTTTGTAAAAACAGAACCCATAGCTTCCATTACAGCAGGAATAGTAAAATTCTCACTAGCAATCATCTCTAAGTGGTCTGTTTGTCTTGTTTTTTCATTCTCAATCGCCTCAAAAATCTCTGGGTCAAATGTCTCTATAGCATAGCTCATAAATATTCCTTATCTATTACATAATATAACTGTAGTTATAGCAAATTTAATATAAATGTAGGGTTATTTATAGTAGCCTTATCTATAAAAGTAAATCATCAAACTTTTCTCTATTCTAAAATAATCCTGCTTTTTTCAATTCATCTCTTAGAGCTGGTAGTCTTGGCTGATGATTATATAACTCACTAATATAAGATTTTAACTCCTCTTTCTTTGTAGGAATATTCAATATTAATTGTAATAACTTAGAAGCTTGTGCATAAGCACCTCTGCCTCTCGCAGCAACCAATTTACCACTTCTAACTTTTAAAATATCAAATATCTCATCAGGATAGATAGAGATAATAGGTTCAACAAGCTCATCTAAATTATAACTATCTCTATTTTTCTCAACAAAATCCAAAATAGTTTTATACTTCTTTTCAATCTCTAAAAGTTGGATATAAAATTGACTTTTATATCCACTTTCAAAATTTTTGATAAACTCTAATTTTTCATCTTCAGTAAAATACTCTCTTAGTAGTTGATAGTGTTTAAATGAGTATTGAGCGTTTATATAAATCTCCAAAGCCTTAATATAGAGAGATTTAGATTCCTCTTTATCAATATTATCTATAACAAAAAGAGCATAGTCGTCACTTCTATCTTTTTCCAAAAGTATATTAGAGACTCTAGCTAATTCCATATTATTATTTAACTCTTTATATCTTTTTTGTAATTTCAATGCCACTTGTTCATTAGATATAAAAAATTCATTTGCTACTTTGAGATATAACTCATTATCTCCTATTATATCACTACAATGAAGAGTAATAATGGCACTACTCTCATACTTATCTAATTTACTCTCTTTTAATTTCTCTAACAGATATTTAGCATTTTGAGACTCATCTATAATTTGTTCAAAAAAGAGATTAAAAGAGTAGATATTAAAATAGTTATCTTCACCATCACTTGCACTCTTTAAATATTTTGAATATCGCTCAAAAAAGATAGTTATCAATGACTCAACTACATCAATTGATAAAATCTTATCTTTTATTTTTAAGTTAAAAGAGTTTATTGCAGAGCCTATAAATTCTTGAATAAATGACTCTATATCCTCACCAAAGATAAAATACTCATTATCATCAACATCAGGTTCTTCAAGAGTAGATAACTCATAAATAGCCAAGATAGACCTAAACGCATCAAGATAATTACCCTTATCAACAAATCCTAAAGCTTTATTTACAAAAGGATTAAAAATAGGTTCTAAAATCTTATCTCCCATCCCCTCATCATCATAGTCATAATAAGCTCCTCCAAGCTCCTCTTCTACATCAATAGCCTCTAAATCACTCCAAAGTTCATCTCGCAATTCATCAATATCAACAGCAGTGATAGCATCTAAACTACTACCCTTTTTATCGGTAGTAAATGCTAGAAATTGATTTTGTAAATCACTATCTTTTGATAATAGTTGTTTTAGAAAACTTAATTTTTTACTATTTTCTATATCATCATATATATCTTTAAAACTTTTTTCCATGTTTATCTTCTTCCCCTTTTTTGAATATATTATAACACATTACTCTACCAATGATATTAAGTTTAGGGTCTTGTTTAATAGAATTATAATCTATCTAAGGAATAAGCTCTTTACTATATTTATCCTTAATTTTATGAGTTATTCTTCTTACAAGCATTCCCATCAATACAAAACATTCCTTTACCTTTTTTGGCAGGTTTTAGCTCATTCATATTTTCATTTCCACATTTTTTGCATTTTTTATCATCTGATACTACTCTCTTTTCTACTTTTGGTGCTTCTGGTTTCATCGCTGGGAATAGTAGTACATCACGAATACTATGTTGGTTTGTTAGCATCATTACGAGTCTATCTATACCTATGCCCTGCCCTGCTGTAGGTGTCATCCCATAAGATAATGCTTTTACAAAGTCTTCGTCCATCTCGTGGGCTTCATCGTCTCCTGCGTCTTTTGCACTCATTTGACCTTGAAATCTCTCTAGTTGGTCTATTGGGTCATTTAGCTCACTAAAGGCATTGGCTATCTCTTTTCCTGCCATAAATAGCTCAAATCTCTCTGTTACTTGTGGATTTGTATCGCTTCTTCTAGCTAGTGGGCTAATCTCTACTGGATAATCTGTGATGAAAGTAGGGTCAATTAATTTAGCTTCTACAAACTCATCAAAAAGCTCTCCTTGGAGTTGTCCTAGATTTAGATTGGGTTTGAGATGTATATTATTCTCTTTTGCATAAGCGTATATAGTCTCTATACTATTACAAACTTCGCTTGGGACTCCACCGATAGTGGTCAAACTCTCTACTAATCCTATCTCTGTGAAGTTGTCAAAATTAATCTCTATCTCTCCATAAGGCAAGATTTTGGGTAGTTTAAGATGTTCAAATAGATAATCAAAATACTCTTTGGTGAGTTCTATAAGGTCTCTATATGTCTTGTACGCCCAATAGAACTCTATAGATGTAAACTCTGGGTTGTGAGTAGCGTCCATTCCCTCATTTCTGAAGTTTCTATTGATTTCAAATACTGCTTCAAATCCACCGACGATAAGTCTCTTTAGATATAATTCAGGAGCTATTCGCAGATACCTATCTATGCTAAGAGCGTTATGATGAGTGATAAAAGGCTTGGCATTTGCTCCACCTGCGATAGGATGCATCATAGGAGTTTCAACTTCCAAAAATCCTCTATCTTCAAAAAATCTTCTAGTAAGAGATACTACCTTGCTTCGTGTCTCAAAGGTCTTTTTGACATCAGGGTTCATAATGAGGTCTAGGTATCTTTGTCGGTATCTAAGCTCTTGGTCTTGGAGTCCGTGGAATTTTTCTGGTAGTGGAGATATGGCTTTTGTAACCATAGTCATCTTTTTACAATGAAGCGTAAGCTCTCCTACTTGTGTGATAAATGGGTATCCCTTGACCTCTATAATATCTCCTACTTCAAATAATTTTTTGATGATATTATTGTAAAACCCTTCTGCAAAATCGTCTCTTGTATAGTAGATTTGGACTATGCCACTGCTATCTTCTATCTGTGCAAAAGTTGCCTTACCCATAATACGAATAAACTTTAATCGCCCTGTAAGTCTGTAGCTTTTGGTCTCATCTTTCTTCTCGTCTGCATCTATATCTTTGATATAAGCACACTCTGCTACAAATTGTGCTGATGGTATGCCTTTTTTTATCTTATTTGGATATGGATTTATACCCTCATCTCTAAGTTTTTGGGTCTTTTTTATTCTCTCTTGAATATATTGATTTTCAAATATCAATGGTTCTCCTGTTCTTTATATTAATTTGACAACTCTTACATAATCCTATGATTTTCATAGTGTGGTCACTCATTTGAAAATCAAATTTTTTGGCTATCTCTTCTTGTCTATGCTCTATTACCTCATCTACAAACTCGATAATAGTCTCACAACCACTACATATAAGATGGTCGTGATGCTTTTTAACTCCGAGTTCATATTTCTTGCCACTTGTTCCAAAAGAGATAGAACTAGCAATTTGAGACTCTTCAAGAAGAGATAGCGTACGATAAACAGTAGCTATTCCAATAGTGATACTAGGATTGTGCTGTTTGATAAGTCTATGTATATCTTCGGGGGTGAAGTGTTCGCTATTTTCATAGAGAAACTTCAAAACAAGCTCTCTTTGTTTTGTAAATTTCAGAGAGTTAGTCTTTAGTAGAGTTTGGAACTTATCCAAAAGAAGTGAATATGCAATCATCCTCTACCTTAGTTAGTAGAGGGAGGTGTAGTAATATTTGTATCTATCGTTGGTAATTTAATTCCCATAGCTTCGATATCCATATTGATAAGATATGAACCTGTCTCTTGAAGGTATGGAAACAGTACAGAATCTTTTGTATATTTACCTAGATTATCTTGAACTAGCTTTACATGAGATAGAGCTGTCACAATAAGTGCAAATATAAGGAAATATTTCCCTCCACCCATGATAAAGCCCAAAAGACGATTAATAAAACTCAATCCACTTATACTAGTAAGTTTGGATAATATAGCTCCTATAAAAGTAGCACCTATCCAAATAATAAGCAAAATAGTCAAAAAACCAATAAGCTTAAGTATCGCTGGGTCTTCTATTTGTATTAAGTTTATAGATATAAACTCTCCTGCTTTATCTGCAAACCTGGAAGCAAAATATACTCCAGCTACAAGTCCCAAAAGACCAAAAAACTCTTTTATAAAGCCCTGCATAAAGCCCTTGATACCAAGTATCAATATAATAGCTAGTATTGTGACATCAAAGTAGTTAAAGTCCATCATCGAAAAATTTTCTAGTGAAAAGTCCATATTATCATCCTATGTTTATAATATTAGCATTATATCTATTTTTTGCTTTATATTTTTTTTGCCACTTCATCTGGTCTATTTGCGTATTGAAGTGCTATCTCTCTTGTGATTTTACCCTCATTATAAAACTCTACAATAGATTGAGTCTGAGTTCTCATACCTGAATCACCTTGACCTAGTTGCATTTGTGAATATATTTGGTGTACTTTATCTTCACGGATAAGGTTTGATATAGCTCCATTGGTTACTAGTATCTCTGAGGCTGCGACTCGTCCTCCACCTGTTTTGGGTAGAAGCATTTGTGCAACAACTGCCACCAAAGATGAGGCAATCATAGCTCTAATTTGAGGTTGCTCTTCACCAGAAAATACATCAATAATACGGTTAATAGTACCAGGAGCTGAAGAGGTGTGAAGTGTACCAAAAACAAGGTGACCTGTCTCAGCAGCCGTTAGACCTGCTTCAATAGTCTCTCTATCTCGCATCTCTCCAATAAATATAATATCAGGATCTTGACGGAGTGCCGATTTAAGTGACCTTGCAAAGGATGCTGTATCATCACCAACCCCTCTATGTGAGAATAGTGATTTTTTATTTTGGTGAATAAATTCCACTGGGTCTTCCACGGTAAGTATATGCTTTCTCTCCGTAATATTAATCTCATTAAGCATAGCAGAGAGAGTCGTTGATTTACCAGACCCTGTAGGACCTGTTACGAGGATAAGCCCTTTTTCTCTCTGTACAAACTTCTTATATATTTGTGGAGCATTCAAATCATCAAGAGATGGAATATTGATAGGAATAACCCTAAAAGCAGCAGCGACATTACCCATAGTACGGTAATAATTGGCACGAAATCGTCCGATACCAGGTAGAAGTAGAGCAAAATCAAGCTCATTAAACTCTTCAAACTCTTGTTTCTGTTTCTCTGTAAGAAGTGAATAACACATCTCTTGGACTGAATCACCATCTAATATAGGCAAATTTACAGGTTTAAGTTTACCATCAAGTCTAATTTGTGGTTCAGAACGAGTAACGAGGTGCAAATCCGATGCCCCATAAGTAACAACACTCTGGAGTAGTTTTTTTATATCAAAAGCCATAAGTATCCTTTTATTTTATTAATTTTTCCAAATATTCAAACTAATTATACCCAACTATTATAGTGTTATCAAATGTAATTATAGGTTTTTTGATAAGTATTGAGCCTTTTTGACACTATCACAGTTTGAGATACCGTATATCTTCACCATTAGACTACTCTATAATAGCAGGAACGATAAAAAAGTCATCACTACCTTGTGGAGCGTGGAGGAGAATATCTTTGGCTATATCATTAGCCCCTCTAGGCGTATCTTCTCGCAAAGGAGTACCACCATCAAGCGTAGAGAAAGAGGCATTTAGGCTATCTGTATCAAGCTCATTAAGATTATCTACATAACTCAATATCTCAGAGAGTTGCTCTATCACTTCTGCCTTTTTAGACTCATCTATTCGTAGGTGAGAGAGTTTTTCAAGTTTACTCAAAACGGTATTATCAATGTGCATTATATGACCTTAATTATTTATTTTAGAACTCTTATTATATATGATTTATATTATATATAGATTTTATTATTCTTTTAAGAACCTTAGATTTTTTTAAATTATCATTTTTAGTCCAAATTTTATAGATAAGAAAGTTATTTACACAAAACTTTTAGATATAATCTTTGATTAATTGAATTTTAGGAAAAATTATGATAATAAAAAGAATTTGTAATATATGGATAGTGATAGGGATACTCTTTACGCTTTCTATTCAGTCTATTAGTGCAGATAGTGATTTGGCATTTCATGAGGTTGCTTCTACTGTGATGATAAACTCACTAGAGGCAGAGAAACCAAAAAGTTTTTTAAAAAAGTTATATAGAAAACTATTTTTTGTGCCAATTTGGATAGATGAAGATAATCTATCCTCTTTTGCAAGAGAACTTTTTACGCTGATAAAGTCTGATAAAACTCTAGAAAAAAGTAGTCAACTATATGAAGATGCTATCTTACTTCAAAAAGAGGCCAAAAATCTCTATAGTTCAAATAGTATAAAGCTCTATCCAAAGGTAGAACTAGAGTTCAAAATATCTCAACTATATAAGGGATATGCTGACTATACTCTATATGGAAGTATCAACTGGGGTGCATTTAATGCAAGACTTCATAATCTAAAAGCAAGAAGCCTAAATGCTGCGTGGGATACGCATAGTCCTCTTTTTAGTCCTATATCTTTGATAGAAGAGGCTGTAATGAGTGGTAGTCTAAAAGAGCTATTTGTACAAGCAAAACCTAAAGAGTATGGATATTCAAAGCTTCAAAAAGAGTTAATAAGATATAGAAATATCCAAAAAAATAATCAATGGCAACATATCAAATTAAGAGGTCTCAAAGTGGGTAAATCTCATAGTAGTGTGTTGGATTTGAGAGATAGACTTAGACTCACAGGAGACTACCAAAGCTGTGGTGACTCAGAGTATATCTATACCAAATGTCTCAAAAATGCACTAAAAAGATTTCAAAAGAGACACGGTCTTATAGCTAATGGAGTGATGAGAAAAGATACGATGAGGGCTTTAAACATACCGATTAAGAAGATAATAGAGAAAATATCTCTCAATCTTGATAGGATTAAGTGGCTCAATCAAAGAGGGCAAAAAAGACATATCATTATCAATATCCCTGCATATACGCTATATTTTGAAGAGAATAAGAAGCTTATTCAGACGATGAGAGTAATAGTAGGAAAGAAGAAAAACCCTACACCAATATTTTCTAATACAGTCAAGAGTATTGTACTTAATCCAAAGTGGAATATACCCAAAAGTATTGTTCAAAAAGAGATGATACCAAAGCTAATGAAAAATCCAAATGCAATGGCTAGAAGAGGGATAGAGATAAGGTTAGGTTGGGGCAAGAATGCAAAAAAGGTAAATCCTAAATCTATAGATTGGGGCAAATATAGATATAGTAAAACAGTACCTTTTCACTTTGCACAAGTCTCAGGCTCTCGTAATGCGTTGGGTAAAGTTAAATTTCTCTTTCCCAATAGATTTGCTGTATATATGCATGATACTCCCAACAAAAAGCTATTTCGGCGTAATGTAAGAGCATTTAGTCATGGGTGTATTCGTCTAGCTAAACCTAGAAAACTTTTAGAAACATTTGCATCATTTAACAGTAGTGTAAATCTAGCATCATCTAAAAAAAGACTCAAAGGAAAAAAACGACAATTTTTAGGACTTAATAATAAAGTACCTGTAGATGTTGTATATCTAACAGCTTTTGTAGATTATGATGGTATTTTGCAGTTTAGAAATGATATTTATGGTTATGATAGAATGCAACTACACTCATATAGAAAGTGGTAGATGTTATTTGAGTATGCTATAGCCTTAACAGGTGGAATTGCTTCGGGCAAGAGTAGTGTGGTGGATATTATGTTATCTCTAGGCTTTGAGGTGATAGATGCTGATAAGGTAGCTCACGAGGTACTAGATAGAGAGAAGCAAAAAGTAGTGAAGCTCTTTGGAGAGACTATTTTAGTTGAGGATAAGATTAATAGAAAAGCTTTAGGTAGTATAGTTTTTGGAGATAAAAGTAAGCTCAAACAACTTGAAGCACTTTTGCATCCTCTTATATATGAAGAGATAGAAGCACAAGCAAGAGAGAAAGATATAAAAGAGAAGCCATATTTTATAGATATTCCTCTCTTTTTTGAGTCTGATAGATACCAAAATATATCTAAGTCACTACTTGTCTATACACCAAAAGAGAAACAACTAGAGCGACTTATAAAAAGAGATAACTCCACTAAAGAAGAGGCACTTTTACGGATAAATTCTCAAATGGATATAGAAGAGAAGAAGAGTTTAGCTACTTATATAATAGACAATAGTGGTAGCCAAGAGAGATTAAGACAATTGTGTGTAAATATCATAAATAAACTAGGAGTATAGTATGACAGTAACCAAATATTCGGCTAATGGAAATGATTTTATTATGTTTGTAGCCCAAGAAAGAATGGATAGAAGCCAATTAGCTAAAAAATTATGCCATCGTCAAAATGGTGTTGGAGCTGATGGTATGGTAGTGATTTTGCCTCACGAAGAGTATGATTTTGAGTGGGATTTTTATAATTCTGATGGAAGTAGAGCCAATATGTGTGGTAATGCCTCTCGTGCTGTAGCTCATTTTGCACAAGAGAAAGGTATCACTGTGGGCGATAGAGCAGAATTCCTCACAGGTGCAGGAGTGATACGCGCCACTATTAACGGTATGTATGTGGTGAGTGATATGACCCCTCCTAAGATTATCAGAGATGATATAGAGGAGTTTGATAAAAAATGGTGGCTTATTGACTCAGGTGTACCTCATTTGGTAGCTATTACTAATAGTGTAGAAGAGTTTGATATAGCACAAATGAGAGAATTAAGACATAAATATAATGCCAATGTTAATATCTGTAGCATAGAAGATAATAAAATGCTTGTACGAACTTATGAGCGAGGTGTAGAAGATGAGACTCTTGCATGTGGAACTGGTATGGTGGCGTGTTTCATCCGTAATCACAAAGAGGGTAATATATCAGAGCAGATAAGAGTCGAACCAAAAAGTGGTGATGAGCTTTATGTGAGTTACGCTGAGGGTGTTTATCAGTTTGGTGGCAAGGTGACTAAGACATTTATAGCCCAAACACTGATATAATATCTCCAAATTATAATCCAAAGAGGAAACAATGAAAAAAATATTTATCTTTATCGTGGCTACTGTTACGATATTTGCAACAGATTTTAGTGAGGCGTTAGTGAGTTACAATGGTAATGACCATACAAAAGCCTTTAACTCCTTTTATATATTAGCAGACAAAGGTGAGGCAAAAGCACAATATAATATTGGTGTACTTTATGCTAGAGGAGAAGGTACAAAAAAAGACCTCCTTCAAGCCCAAATTTGGTATGAAAAATCAGCTAAACAAGGTAACCCTCCAGCTCAATATAATCTAGGAAAGATGTACCACAATGAGGGGAAATATGATGCAAACTCATATAAAAAAGCCAAATATTGGTATGAAAAAGCGATACAATCAGAAGTACCACAAGCCTATAATAATTTAGCTGTGCTATATAGAGATGGTTTGGGAGTGGAGACAAATAACCAAAAAGCACTAGAACTTTTTGAAGAGTCTGCTAATATGGGTGATAGCTCTGCACAGGTTAATGTAGCTATACTATATGCGTGGGGAGAGGGTATTAAACAAGACCAGATGAAAGCGTATGAAAATCTTAAAAAAGCTCTTAAATCAGGTGAAGATAAAGCCAATAAATATATCAGTAAATTATGTAAAGAGAGTGCTTGGGTCTGCAAGGATTAATATTTTTAGGAGGTCTTATAATATAACGCCTCTTTTTTAAGAAACCATTAGATATAATCACACCCCACAAATGATCGCGTAACTCAGTGGTAGAGTACTTCCTTGACATGGAAGAAGTCGTTGGTTCAAGTCCAATCGTGATCACCACTTCAAAATAATCATACAAAATCAATCCTTAAAGAATTCAAATAGAGAGATAAAAGTATAATCACTCTATAATATCAAAAAATTAAATGAGATAAAATGAGCGTAGTTGATTTATTGTTAAAGTTGTTAAGTTTTGAGTCTATCACTCCTGATGATGGTGGAAGTTTAAAATTTATAGAAGAGTATCTTGATGGATATGAGGCTATATATATCAATAAAGAGGGAGTAAAAAATCTCTTTTTGACCAAAAAATTTGGTGAGGGTTCTCATCTGTGTTTTGCAGGTCATGTCGATGTAGTTCCTGCTGGTGATGGTTGGGATACTAATGCTTTTGTACCAATGATAAAGAGAGGGAATATATACGCAAGAGGTACACAAGATATGAAATCAGGTGTAGCATCTTTTGTCCAAGTGTGTAGAGAGGTCAAATCTTTTGATGGACGGCTTTCTATTTTGCTAACTTCTGATGAAGAGGGAGAGGCAGAATTTGGTACGATTATAATGCTAGAACATCTCAAAGAGATAGGGATGCTACCCAATTTTTGTGTAGTCGCAGAGCCTACTTGTGAGACTATTTTTGGTGATGCTATCAAGATAGGAAGAAGAGGCTCAATCAATGGCTATCTTAATATAAAAGGTCAGCAAGGTCACGCAGCGTATCCTGAAAAAACTATCAATCCAGTTCATCAAATTGCTCCAATACTTGATAAATTAGCAGGTGTTCATTTAGATAATGGTGATGATGATTTTGCTCCTAGCCAAATGGTGATTACAGATATACGAGGTGGAATGAGGGTAACAAATGTTACACCCTCTAGCCTTGATATTATGTTTAATGTACGAAACTCTACCAAGACAACACAAGATGATATAAAGGCTCATATAGCCACTCATCTAGGAGATTTGGATTATACTCTACGACTTACACAAGGCTCATACCCATTTGTGACTAAGAGAGATTCTAAGATAGTGACACAACTAGCTAAAAGTATCAAAAAGCATACGAGTCAAGACACCAAACTCTCCACAGCAGGAGGGACAAGTGATGCACGATTTATGGGTGCTTTTGGAATAGCCGTTGTAGAGTTTGGAGTGATAAATGATACTATTCACGCACCAAATGAGCGAACCTCAATTAAAGAAGTTGAGGGGCTTTATGAGATATTTAAAACCCTTATAAGAGAGTTTAATGATAGATAACCGACCTAGTTTTATTGATTATATTATGAGTAGAGTGATTATCTCTGCTCTTATTATTATCACTTTTATCTTTATATCTATCTATGTTTTTCTACCAAATCAAGCTCTTTTTGCTATGGCTATTTTGATTGTGGGGTTTATCTCACTAGTATATATTATATATAGACTAGCACTTGGTATCCATACCGAACTACTCACACTCGATAGCTATTTTGATAATGTAGATGACGAGACACACCTATTCACACAAGAGTTTGAAGATATAAACCAAAAAATACTCAAAACACTTAAACAAGCCAAAAAACGAGAAGAGCTAAAGCAGAAATATAATACTAAACTCAAACTCAAAAATCGTCAAAGAGGAGATATGATTTCAGCTATTGCCCACGAGTTTCGTAACCCAATAGCCTCTATTATGGGATACTCACAAACACTTGTAGAGGATAAAGATATATCTCTACCCCTGCATGATAAATTTCTTAATAAAATATATAACAATGGAATGAAGATAGAATCACTTTTAAGTAGGCTTGTATTATGGAATAAGTTTGAGAGTGGTGAAGCCTCTATATATCCTAGAGAGTTTGAGATATATGAACTAATAGAAGACATAAAGATATCACTTGAAGAGAAGTATCCCCATAGAGATATTACAATAAAAGGTAAAAAGTTTAAGATAGAAGCAGACCCAACACTAATAGAAGTGGTGCTAAAAAATTTAATAGAAAATGCCCTCAAATACTCTAAAAATGAGATTATAATAAAAATAGATAGAGACAAAATATCTGTAGTTGATTATGGATTTGGTATAGCCTCTAATGAGATTAATAAAATAACTAAAAAGTTCTATCGCTCAAATACTCATAGTTGGGATAACTCAATGGGATTAGGTCTCTCTATCGTCAAAAGTATATTAGAATTACACAAATCATCACTAGAGATTAAGAGCCAAGAAGAGGTCGGTTCTACATTCTCTTTTGATATATCAAAGATGATTATTTCTTGAATTTATGATATAATCGGTAAAAAGGTAAACTTATGAGTGCTATAAAAAAAGGGTAATGTACCAATTCCGTTGATAAAACAAGTCTAAGGAAGCTTTAAAGAAAAAAGGTGTTTAATTACAGAAAAGAGATGAAAATAGA
>JASFZJ010000111.1:0-10459 GCA_045267865.1 Sulfurovum sp.
CTTTGCCCTCTATTAGCCCTAGTCCTTTGGTCTCTCCAAACTCTTCTGATGAGTCAAATAGCAACTGCATTCCTAGACATATTCCTAGTAATGGTTTGCCACTATTGGCGTACTCTTTGACTGCGTCGTCCATACCATTGGATTTTAGATGTTTCATCGCGTCAGCAAATGCACCAACTCCTGGGAGGATAAGTTTATCATACTCTCCTAGTTTTAAGGGGTCACTCTCTAGCTTTACATCTACACCCATTTTTTTGAATGCGTTTATCACAGAAGCTAAGTTACCCATTTTGTAATCGACTATTCCTATCACGGTGTATTCCTTTGAGAGTTTATAATAATCGTGATTATAGCTAATTAAATTGAAATATGTTAAAATTACGAAAATAATTGGAGTTTATATGAAAATAGCTATTGTAAAGCTCTCTGCTATGGGTGATATTATTCATGCTATGGTAGCATTGCAGTATATAAAAAAGTCCAATCCATCTATACAAATTGATTGGATAGTAGAAGAGGTTTTTGCTCCTATATTGGAGAATAATCCTCATATAGATAATATATTTACTCTTAATCTAAAGTCTATCAAAAAAAGTAAAAAGCTCCTCCTTGGAGAGATAAGAAAAGCTAAAAAGTATTCACAAAATGGGTATGATTTGGTCATAGATGCACAAGGGCTTATCAAGTCGGCTATAGTCTCTAGGATTTTGGGTAAAAATATTGTGGGATTTGATAAAAATTCTATTCGTGAATGGATGGCTTCGTATTTTTATACACAAAGTGTATCTATCTCTTATGAAGCCAATGTGATAGAGAGAAATCTTAAACTTATTTGTAAGCCTCTTGAAATATTGGTGAGTCATAAAGATATTTTAGATAAACAACCTTTTCTGTTTTTTGATAAAAATGAGACACTACCCATCACATTAGAAAATGATTTTATACTTTTTGTAGTGGGTGCATCAAGAGAGAATAAAATATACCCAAAAGAGAAATTTTTGGAAGTGGCACAAGGTCTGAACTATCCAATAATCGTAGTGTGGGCAAATGCGTATGAAAAAGAGGTATCAGAGTATCTCTCACAAAATAGTTCAAATGTGATTATTTCACCCAAACTAAATCTTAATCAACTCAAGCACATTATAAGCCAAACCAAACTCTTAATCGGTAGTGATACAGGTCCTACTCACTGTGCATGGGGGCTAAATATGAGTTCTATTACCATATTTGGAAATACTCCATCTACTCGTAATACCTATATTACGCCTATAAATAGAGTTATCAAATCAGATACTATAATCAATCCTCTTAAACTAGATAAAGAGGATTTTTCTATACGAGATATAGACCCCACAGAGATAATAAATTTGGCAAAGGAGCTACTTGTATGATTGATTATCTATACCTGTTTTTATATAAAAGCTTTAAGCTTCTATTATCTATACTCTCTCATAAATCAAAGATACGACTTATAAAAGCTTTGGCACGATTGGCGTATAAGATAAGTAGCAAACATAGAAAAATTATAGCCAAAAACCTCTCTATAGCCTTTGGTGATACTCTCTCTATGGAGCAAAAAAAGGAGATAGGATTATCTGCTTTTATGAATTTGATAGATACTACATTTGGTATTCTCCAAAGAGATGGCATAAGTAAATCTGCTGTAGTCCAAAATATAAAATTTGAAAATAGCCATATCGTACAGAGATATATAGATGAGAATAAAAAGATAATCTTCATCACAGGACATCAGAGCAATTGGGAGCTGTTATCTCAATCTATCGCTATACACTTTGGTATCACACTTGTAGGTGTAGGACGGAAGCTAGATAGTGAAGTGATGGATAGAGTATTAAAAGAAAATCGTGAACAGTTTAATGTGGAGATGGTCTATAAAAAGGGAGCTATGAAAGGGTGTATAAAGTCTCTATCACAAAATAAAGCCATAGGGATACTCATAGACCAAGCTATAAGCAAAGAGCAATCAATAGATATAAAGTTTTTCGCTCAAGATGCTACACACACACCCATAGCCTCTATACTCTCACGCAAATTTGATATAGACCTCATTCCTGCTTTTATCTCCACAGATGACTACATCAACTACACAGTAAAGATATACGAACCCATAGAGAGCATCAAAACTACCAATAAAGAGAATGATTTATATAATCTAACACAGGCACAAGCCAACGCAATGGAGAGAGCTATAAGAGCTCACCCAAAAGAGTGGTTTTGGATGCATAAAAGATGGAAAGGGTTTGAGGGGTATTAGACTCCAAAAATAGACTTAATAAAAAGTCTATTTTTTCATATACGCACTTATTTGCGAGTATCCTACCGTATCACCTATTTTTGCTCTCAACTGTAAAGTATATCTTCCCTCTTTTGTGATATTTACATCATTGATGTAATACTTGCTATCTACCAAAGGAATATTTTCAAAAAGTTTATCTTCTCTTACTGAGTGAGGACGAGTTAATAGAAATGTGACTATAGCATCTTTGACAACACTTTTGTCTTTGGCTATAACTTCATAAGAGAAACTGTTTGAACCACTATTTAATGATATAACTTGTGTATTTTGAACATTACTATTGATATTATCAGTCATTATCATAGTTTTGGTATCTAATATGTTGATACTATATAGCTTGTCAAATGCTTTTTTCTTGGTCAATATCTCGTTGATATTAATATCTGCTTTTTGATACTTTAGCATATATTCGTTTGACTCTTGAACAGGCATTGAGATAGCAGACTTGATAGTCCAATATCCCAATACTATACCTAGTAACAAAAAGCCTACTATCATGTGAGGCCAGTATGTTTGCTCTTTATTGTTTGTCATTTTTTATCCTTGTATATAGTGGTCTCACAATAAATATCCAAGCTACAAATAGTGTACCAAAATATACTATTACTTTAAGTCCCCAGACCATATATCTAGTCTCATTTGGAATAGTATGTTCAAGCTCTATCCCTTTGGACGAGGCTATATTATCAGCCAATTCTGAAAAGGCTTGGAGTACGCCTATATTGTCTTTATCTTCAGCTGTATTTTTATCTTGAACTGATACAACACCTATTGCTGAATCTATCACATCCTCATAGTCATATAAGGCTCTTATATCTTCGGATGAGGGGATTAGGCCTACTCTACCTGTTGAGTCACTTTTGAGTGTGATTTTTGCTTGTGGTGCAAATATAAATAGTACAAATGGTCGTTTCATCTGTTTGCTATATCTCTTACTATACTCTACTAAATTAAAACCTACGGGGAAGCGTTCATTTGTTGCTATTACATATCCACTGATACCTGTTTTTTCAACAAGTTCTTTACCAATAGTATTGATAATTTTAGAAACTTCTGATTTGAGAATATCATCTTTGAGAATATGTGTAGCATTTAGAAGAAGAGGGAGAGATAAAGCAAAGAAGGTTGCCCTTAGCTTTGCTTTAATCATATTTAACCTACATATAGTAGTTTGCCACTAACAGCCCATGCTACAGCGGCTACAGCACCAAACAAAAGACAAAATGTAAGTATCTTATCCATATATTTAATCATCGTTTACTCCTTGTTTTTAGCATCTATAAATGCATATTGTTTATTATCAACACTTATCATCTTTAGATTATTTATATCTCTAATAGCCGATGGGTCATAAGGATTTACAGCTGACGCTCTTGATGTACTAATAGCCTGAGAGACTAAAAATGCAAGAATTGATAGCAGTAGTATAACTGCTATAGCCATACCTAGTAAACCATGAAGACCAAATACATTTCTATTTGTGTTGTCATTCATCTTAAACTCCTTAGTTTGACAATGACTGAATATATACAGTCAATGCTTTTTCTTGTACAGGTGTAATCATCGCCTTAAATGATGGCATTTCACCAACTAGACCTTTTTTACCATGTTTGAGTACATGGTCAATTAGCGTATCATCATAAATTACTAAGTTTGGTGACATCCCACCATTACCTTTGCCGTCTTCTCCATGACATGATGCACATACAGCAAATCCATCAGGTCTAGTACCTTTCATTCCTTTAGCTATATACTCAGCTATATCTATAGCATCTTGACCCGTTGCCATCATTGGAGGCATCGAACCCATTGGATAAGCCAACTGATTTGAACCTTTTTTGATAACATCAAGAACTTGTGCTTTACTCATTCTTGAAGTAAAATCTTGAGCTCTCTCTGATAGACCATCACCTGTAAGACCATGACACTGCTGACACTGAACAAGATAGATAGATTTACCCATCTTTTGAAGCGTATCCATACTAGGATTTTTATGTTTCTCTTCAAATTTTTTGTTATATGCCAATACCTCTTCATTGTATTCACCAATTTGGCTATACGCATTTACAGGATAACCAATAAAGCCATACCACATAGACCATAAAAATGCACCTAAAAATGAGTAAGCCCAACCAGATGGTAGTTCATTGGTATATTCACCAATTCCATCCCAGTTCTCTTCTGCTAACTCACCTGTAGCCGTATCTGTCTTCATCTGATTGATATATTTTACTGATATAGCTGATGATACTACAGCAATCACTATAGCTCCACCCATTGTTATCGCATTAATCGAATCAGCGAAAATATCTATATCAAGACTCATAACAACATATATTGTAGCTATAATTAATACAGCTGAAAACAATAATGCTTTTATCATTAATCCATTCATCTATTCTCCTCCTTATTATTCTCTTTGAGACGCTGGTTTATCCTCTATGGGCTTACTTGTGATACTATCATCAAGTGCTATATTCCCATATTTTTCATAATCGCGTTCACCGCTCTTTTCACTTCTGTATAGATATATAATATATCCATACAACATTATCACCAAAAAAATGGTCATAAAGAATGAGGCATAACCTTGTAGTTCTCTAATATCCATTTTATAATCCTACTTCAAACTATTTAGGTATGCTATAATAGCTACTATTTCAGGAACTTCACCCTTAGCAATAGCATCTTTAACATCTTTGTTTTTCATATTATCAGCAATAAGTTTTGCTTCTGCCAATAGTGTTGGCTTATATGCTTCCCAAGCCTCTTTTGTACCTACAAACTCATCACCATAAGGTGTATTAAATACATTTTTAACTACTACAACTTCTGCATAAGCAGTCTCTATATCAGCTAAGTTTGTAAATTGATGTTTGTATGCTGGCATAATAGAACCAGGTACAATCTCTGCTGGTTCAAACATATGATTTTCATGCCAGTCTGTGGTTCTATAGTTTCCTATACGGTGCAAGTCTGGACCAGTTCTTTTAGAACCCCAAAGGAATGGTCTATCATAAGCATACTCACCAGAAAGAGAATATGGACCATAACGGTCAGTTTCAGATTTAAATGGACGGATTAACTGTGAGTGACAGGACATACAGTTATCTTTTATATATACATTTTTACCTGCTATTTGAAGTACGGTACGGGGCTTCATATCCACAAGTGGACGAGAAGCTTCTGCAAAATTTGGTACAATTTCTATCAACCCTGCGAATGCGATTACAACAAATACAGCCACAGCGAAGAAGAACGGATTTTTTTCTAACCAATGAAACATAACAACAACCTCCTTATGCCATAGGTGTTTTAAATTGAGGCTCTTCTGTAATCTTTTTAGAAGAAGTCATCGATTTATACATATTGTAAGCGAATATCAAGAAACCTGTAAGGTATAATACCCCAGAGAGTGATCTAATCGCGTAGTAAGGGTGAAGTACGGTAACAGTATCAATAAAGCTATACATTAAGTTACCATACTCATCAACAGCTCTCCACATCATACCTTGTGTGATACCTGCTATCCACATAGATGTAAAGTATAACACAACTGCTACAGTCTGAATCCAAAACTGAATTTCTATAAGTTTCTTAGAATAGATTTCTCTTTTGAACATTCGTGGTGCCATATGGAAGAGAGCTGACATAATCATAAATACAACCCAACCGAGTACACCATCATGAACATGACCTGGAATCCAGTCTGTAAAGTGAGCAATAGCATTTACTGACTTGATAGCCTGAATAGGTCCCTCAAGAGTAGATAACATATAGAATGTTGAAGCTAGTACCATAAATTTGATTAGTGGATTTTCAGTTAATTGATTCCACTCACCTTTCATAGTAAGTAGCATATTGATAGCACTACCCCAAGATGGTAAAATCAATACAATTGAGAATGCTGAACCCATAGTCTGCATCCAATCAGGAACAGTTGACCATAAAAGGTGGTGAGAACCAGCCCAAAGATATACAAACATTAGACCCCAAAAAGATAATAGAGAGAGCTTATATGAATATATAGCTTGTCCTGACTCTTTTGGAAGAAAATAATATATCATAGCAACAATAGGAACAGTAAATCCAAATGCAACAGCATTATGTCCATACCACCACTGAACTAGTGCATCATTTGTACCTGAATACATAGAAACAGAGTGCATAAAGCTACCTAATCCATCTGTAAATAGATATGTAGGTATAGATATATTATTGAAAAGATATAGCATAGCTATACCTAAGAAACAAGCTATATAATACCATACAGAGATATATAAAGCTTTCTCTCTTCTAATACCAATAAGACCAAATACTGAAACACCCCAAAGTATCCAGATAATAACAATCACAATATCAATAGGCCAAGTATATTGAGCGTACTCATGTCCTTGAGAATATCCCAAAAGTAGAGATACTGTAGCTATTAATGCTCCAATAAAGTATAACCAAAAATGAATCTTGCCTATTGCCATTAAGAAGCCTGACTCTGCTATAGATACCTTTAAAACTCTCTGTCCTACATAATACCAAGTAGCAAAAATCCCACTTACTGTAAATCCAAATACAACTGTATTTGTATGAACTGGTCTAAGTCTAGAAAAAGTTCCATACTCACCTAGTAGATAATTCAGTTCAGGAAATGCCATTTGTGCGGCGATAATTGTACCGACTAACATACCTAAAAATCCAAACAAAATTGTCGTATATGTAAACAGTTTTGCTACAGAATAATCATATTCTAATGCTGCGTTTGATTGCATGCATACCCCCTTGTATAAAATCTATGTTGTACTATTACAACACTCGACAATAATTATATTATTATTTCATTACATTGTACTTAAATCATAATTTAATGATTTATTTTGAAGATATTTTTTAGATTTGTTTCAATTATACCACTAATTTTCTACATCTTAATTAGGAGTAATTTACTCTTTTATTAAGCTTATTGTTCCTACTAATAGTTGTAGCTATTGATATGGTATAATATCATTAAAAATAATTCAACTCATTTGTAATAAATAATAAGTTACAATATATTTTATATTATTAAAAAAATAAACTTTTTTAAAAAACTCAAAAGGAACATATTATAATTTTAACATCTTATGAGAAAAAGTCACTTTTTCGTTTTTTGTCTGTTTATCTAGTATCGGTCTTTATACTTCTGCTTATTATCGGTTATCTATTTTTTGAGAATAGTCGTTCTTCTATGCAGAATGCTATGAAATTTGAGATGATGTATAAAGGACATTTAATATCCTCAAGTATCATAATAAAAGCTATGAATAGAGAAGATATTAATCTATCTAAAAGTGATAAAGTAGCGTTTTTAAAGAGTCTTGCTCATAAGCGTTTTAAGGCTGGGTATTATGATAAAAATAAAAAACCTATCTATACAGAGATAAAATCTATTACCAATTTTGATAAGCCATTTTTTATGGAGAATAAGAGCTGTTGTAGTATCACAGAAGATAAAAGTAACCATTTAGGGATACGATATGTGATACTCAAAGAGTATGATTTTATCTATATTCTATATGATTTAGGTATCAAGATTTTAACTTATTTAATTTTTTCATTTTTGGTGATGGGTATGGTCGGATATTTTTTGGGTAGATTGTTTATGTTGCCTATACGAGAGCAGATAGAGTCATTAGACAACTTCATATCAGACACTACGCATGAGCTAAATACTCCTATCTCAGCGATACTAATGACCATAAGCTCACTCAAAGGGATAGAACCCAAGAAGCTAAGGCGACTAGAAGCTAGTGCCAAGAGACTCTCTGTGATGTACAGCTCTCTTACCTATAGATTAGAGGGCAAAATAGAGCCGTCCCAAAATTTAGCATTTGGTGATATAATCAATCAAAGAGTAGGATATGTAAAAGAGCTAATAGAGTCAAAAAAATTAGATATAAGAATTGATATAGAACCCACAAATATAAAAATGCCTCCCACTTCTGCTGATAGGCTTATAGATAATCTCCTCTCAAATGCTATCAAATATTCAGATATAGGAGATAGTATAAATATATCGTTAAGAGATAATATATTGGTAGTCCAAGATAGTGGTATAGGGATAGAGAAAGAGGTACAAGATGATATATTCCAAAGATACCACAGAGCCAATGACGAAAGAGGAGGCTTTGGTATCGGACTAAATATTGTTTTATCTATCTGCAAAGAGTACAATATCAAATTAGAGCTGAACTCTACAAAAGGAGAGGGGAGTATATTTACTCTTCGTTTCCCCTCTTTGGGATTATGATAGATTTAGCTATAATATAACTTAGAATATGAAACTACTTATAAAACTATAAAAAAAAAATGGAATAACAATGACAAAAAACACAACTATAAATATCGGAGAGATAAACACCTTAGAGGTGATGCGTGATACAGATTATGGATATTTTCTTGAAGCTCTTGATGGAAGAGAAGTTTTATTGCCCAATATCTATGTGATGGAAGATGATATGCCAATGGGTTCTTTATTGGATGTATTTTTATATACAGATAGTGAAGACCGTCCTGTGGCTACTACCAAAATGCCTTATGCCAAACTCGGTGAGTATGGATATTTCACTGTAGTTGATTATAAATCTTATGGAGCTTTTGTTAATTGGGGACTTCCTAAAGATTTGTTTGTGCCTCTATCACAACAAAAAGAACATTTTACTATAGGCAAAAAATACTTTTTGAGAGTATGTCTTGATGAGCAGACTGATAGACTTTATGCTACCCAAAAAATAGGTAAATTTTTTAATCGTGACTTAGTGGGATTGATACAAAATAGTCTGCTTGATATGATAGTATTGGCTAAGACTCCTCTAGGCTATAAAGTGATAGTTGATAGTCAATATGAGGGTATGCTTTTTGATAATGAGATATTTGAGGCTTTGAGAGTAGGAGATACTAAAAAGGGTTATGTCAAATCCACTCGTAAAGATGGAAAGCTTGATATGTCACTTCAACCAATAGGAATTACAGCCAAGCTAAGTGAAGCTGAGGGGAAAGTGTTACAATTGCTCAAAGAGTCAGATGGAGAGCTTAAATTTACTTATAAAAGTGATGCTGAGGATATTCAAAAGGTCTTTGGACTTAGTAAAAAGAACTTCAAAAGGACACTTACAGTTTTAATTACAGATAAAAAAATAGAGCTTACACCGAACTCTATTAAGTTAATATAAAAGGAGATTGTATGAGATGGATTTTCATATCTATTGTATTATGTAGTCAATTGGCTTTTGGTATATCAGGAGAGCAGGTATATAAAGAGAAGTGCCAATCTTGTCATAGTTACTATATACCAGAAAATCTCCTTATAAAAAACTTTATGGAACATAATAATACGGAACTAAATCTAACAGCTCCCACTTTAAATCAACTATCTTTTGCACTCAAACATAAGATAGGAGAGCGAAAAAACGATGCAGAGTCACAACAGTTTGAGATAGAGAACTATATGAGTGACTACTTTGAAAATCCAAATAAGAAAAAATCTCTACTCTCTTATGAGATTAATCATTTCTTCAAACAGATGCCCAAGATAAAGCTAGATGAAGATGAGCTTGAAGCACTATCAATATATATTTATGAATACGCACAACAGATGGTAATAGACCATAGTACGAAACGATATAAATATAAAGAAGCACTCAAAATCGCTAAAAATAAGAATAAAATTATAATGTTATATGGCTACTTACCATATTGTGGCTACTGTATTAAGATGGATAGAAGAGTAATGGTAGAGCCAAAAGTAAAAGAGAGATTAGACAAAGACTTTGTACTAGTCAAGATAAATCTAGCAATGGAGAAACTTCCACTAGGACTAAAAAGATTGATGAGTCCATCATTTTACTTCATAGATAGTGATGGTAAAACTGTATTAGATAAAGTAGAAGGCTACGGAGATGCGACGGAGTTTTTGGAATTATTAGAATTTATAAAGAATTTAAAAGTAAAATCTTAAAAATATTTTTAGTCCCAAACTTAGTTTGGGACTAAAATAAACGGTAATCTATTTTTGGTAATGCACCTATTCCGTTGATATAATTTATACTTATAATAAAAGTCCAAAATCCAAGACATTAATCAATAGTCCAATAACAATATCGTGCATCT
>JASFZJ010000112.1:0-37861 GCA_045267865.1 Sulfurovum sp.
TGCTAATCTATCAAATAATATAATTCTAAAACTAGTTCAAAGGCAAGATAAACTAGTAAGTTCTTTAATTATTATATCATTAATGTTAGCAGGACTACTAACAACATATTTCTTATATAATATTAAAAATATTAGAGATGATAGAAAAGCGAGTATAGAAGAACTTAAAGAAATATTACTCAGAAAAGTTAAAACTGACTTAGATAAGGAAATTAAAAAAGAGGTGAAAGATAGTCTTGATAGAGATGCTATTATTAAGGAAATTAAAACTAGCATAAATAGTACCATAGCAAAGGAAGTAAGAAAAGATATAGATAATATATTCAAAAATGAATACAACGATATAATAAGCAACTATGTCAATGCAAAAGTAGAAGAGGTGATTATGAAGACACCTGAGTCTAGGGATATGTTGAGTAGAAGACTTAGACGGATGAATAAAGATATTAGTGAATTATTTGAAAATAAATCCAAAAATGATATTGCTGATGACTTATATAAAATTATTAATCGTAGTATAGATGATTGGGGAGAGATAGGTAAGCTTTATAGTATAAGCGATGATAGAGATAATAGTCAATTAATATCTTCTCTACAATATATCACATCAAACCCTTTTATAGAAGCTAAAACTCATCTTGAAAAATTGAAACAAAGATATGAAGAAGATATACAACTGTTTCATTTGATAACCTGTGCTATTAATGCTATTGATAGGGTATAAGTAGAATAATTTAACATATCAGGGCAGACACACAGGTCTCCCTTACGCCTTTTTCTTATTAGCCAACTCTCCAAACACCTTAGACTCATTAAGTAAAGTTTGATAATCTCCTCTAGCGATTATCTCTCCTCTCTCCATAAGCAAAATCATATCTGCACTCTCTATCGTACTCAATCTATGAGCTACTACAAAAGTTATCATTTTATCTTTGATGGACTCTAGTGCTAGTTGTATCGCCTTTTCGCTTCTGTTGTCTAGGGCTGATGTGGCTTCATCTAGTATTAGGATTTCAGGTTTTTTGTATAATGCTCTGGCTAATGCTATGCGTTGTCTCTGTCCACCACTTAGGTTTGTGCCAAATTCATCTAGTTGTGTATCTATTCCATTTTCTAGCTTCTCCACAAACTCCCATGCATAAGCTTGTTTGAGTGCTTCTATGGCTCTTTCTCTATCAGGTGTGAGACCGTAACTTACATTGGCTAATACACTATCTTGAAATATAAAAATTCGTTGGGTTACAAATGCTATTTTATGGTGGAGTGACTTTAAATTATAATCTTTGATATTTGTACCATTGATATTTATCTCACCTTTTGATGTATCATAAAATCTTACAAGCAGATTTATAAAGCTACTCTTTCCTGCTCCACTATCTCCAACGAGTGCATATACTTTCCCTTTGGTGGCTGTTAGGTTTATATTTTGTAGGGCAGTTTGATTATCATAGGAGAGTCCAACATCTTTGAAATTTATACTTTCTATAGTATGTAAGGATTTTTTACCAGAAAGGATAGTGGCTTTATTATCAAAAAGTTCTTGGAGTCTCTCCATTGCTGCTATGGCATCTTGCATTTTATTGTGGATATTTGCCAATACTTTTATCGGGTCATATAGCATAAATAACGCCGTAATAAAAGCAAAAAATGTACCCACGGTGATATGTTCATCAATCACCTCAATAGCACCCACATATATCACCATCGCAATAGCCAATGAGCCAAATATCTCCAAAGTGGGACCTGTGAGAGCATTTATTTTTATCTGCTTTAGACTAAGTATAAAAAATCTATAATTCTCTTTACTAAATCTTTGATGTTCATACTCTTGAGATGAGTTAGATTTGATAACTTCTATATTATTAAATATCTCTGTGAGTCTTGAAGTGAGATTTGATGTACTCTCTTGTGAGCGTTTGGAGTATCTTTTCATCTTTTTGGCTAATATCTGTAGAGGGAAAAGAGCCAGAGGCATAATAACTAAAAAATAAAATGCCAACTTAGGACTCTGATAAATAACATAAGAGGTAAGTGTAATAATCAACATCACCTTTATCATAATAGCAGGAATAAGAGTCGATACCACACTCTGGACACGAGTCAAATCATTGGTAATACGGCTAAGTAACTCCCCACTTCTCATCTTGTTGAGATACTCTATATCTTGGTTCATCAGATGCAATGCCAGTTTATCACGGAGTTTGCGTACCACATCATCACCGATATAAGCCGTAAAATAAGTCTGCACAAACTTACCAATAGACTTCAAAGCAAAAATAGCCACAATAGCAAAAGGGATAAGAGCCAACATCTCTCTATCTTTGTTGATAAAAATATCATCTAATATAGGTTTGAGGAGTTGAGCTGTCCCTACCGTGCCTATTGCTACTGCCAACATTCCAATAATAGCAAATGCAAACTCTTTTTTGTATCCAACCATATATGGCAAAAAATATTTTAATAGTTGTTTCATTTTATATACTTTTCAAATGGTGTTACAAATTTAGTTATCATAGTATCTGCCCTTCTTTTTGCTTGTATTACAAAATGTTTGATATAAGCCTCTGCCCACTCTTTTTTTGTACCTCTAAAATTTTGTTCAATATCACTCACATGAAACTGTATTTGCATTCCTGAAGCCCAATTTATATACAAATTATCGGGGTTAGAATGAAATAAATTTACATTATATACATCTTTACACACTAATCTATCTTCTTCAAGTAACCAATCTATCTCAATATAATCTATAGTAAAACTATTAAATTCATCATTATCTATCATCTTGGCACAAACTTGTGCTAGTTTATATGATGAAATAATATTTGGTGATTGTGCTTTTTTGGATATGTTTCTTGTTTTAATATCTATGATTTCAAAAAAACCATCTTTTTCTATCAATATATCAGCTGTATCATTTTGTTTCTCTTCAAATTGATTTCCAATACTCCATTTATCTGTGACATCTTTACCTCTACTCAATAAAAACATTACCGTTGGAGAGTTAAAAAGTATCTCTCTTGCTTTAAAACCTATAGCATTGGAATTTTTGGTATAGAGATAATTTAAATATTCATATTGTCTAAATGTATTTTGTGGTAATTTTGATTTAAGATGATGATAGATATGTTTATCAAATGGTTCACCTGCTGAATGTCCTGAGAGTGTACCTGAGAGTGGTTTTGGTACACTCTGTCCTATTATCTCTTTTTTTAACGCTTCATAATTGACTAAACTCACTCTTTTCCTTTTATTCAACTTGAAATAGTTGATTTACTTTATCTTCTAACTCTAAAAAACAACTACTATCTTCTATATTTTTTTTACATAAATCTACTATCTCATTATGTAATAATACCTCTGTTTTATTATCCCAATCAATCGCTCTAAATGGGATACTAGCAATTGGTTTTTCTGAAAACTCTACAATATTTCCTTTGATAACACCATTATAACGCAACCAATCAAATACTCTCTTATCATTTAGTAGAGCCAATATATAATAAATATCTTCTCGTACTCCCTCTTTTTTGAATAGTGCTGTAACATCTTGAGTAGGATATATATTAGTTTCAACCAATGCAAATCTAAAATAGTCTCTGTTTGATATTCTCTCTTTTGATGGTACAAAAATACGACTCTCTTTTCTTGAAAATAGATTAAAATTTCTCAAAAATACCCACTCCCAATAGGGTATCTCTCTATTGTACTTATATCTTTTATCTAGTTTTTCTTTAAACTCTTTAAAATGATTGTAAAAATTGGGATAACTATTTTGTAACTCATCTTCATCTTTTATCTTATCCAAATAGATATAATAGGTAATATTATTATAATCATAAGGCTTTAAATCTTTTGCTTTTATTACTTTGAGAAGATTTTTTTTCTCATTTTCATTTAAAGAGTCTATATTATAGATTTGAAAAGCCTTATCTAGTCCACTCACCATTCCATTGCCAATATCACACACATCACTAATAGTATGAAATCTATTTTTTTCTAAATCAAATAGAGAAGTCTGTTTTGGGTTTTTAATCAAACAGTGATTTTCAAATATACTTAAATGCTCTTTCGTCTCATTTGAAATCAATAACCATCTTTTATCTACTTCAAATTGACTAATTTCTGTGTAAGTTATCTCTTTTTGTGCTGTTTTATTTTGTATATTATCTATTATCTCATCTGTTAATTTACGATTAGAGTAAAATTTTGTGAGTTTTATTTTTCTATTATGATTTTTCTTTGATTTTATATATTTAAAAATAATGGTTGAAACTGTGGCTTTTTCAAATATAGGTGTCTCATTAAAATGTGTTATCTCTTCAAAATATCCATTTTGTACCATATAATTACGAAGCGTAAGCGAGTGCATTGTATTGAGCCAATATTCAGGCGTAATAAAAATAAGCTCTCCATCTTCTTTGAGAAGTTCTATAGATTTTAAGATAAAGATATAAGAGTAGTCACAAAGACTATTAAAATATCTATGCCACAAAGAGTGATTAAGTAACTCATCTTTTAACTCATCTTCTAAATTTTTCCAACGAATATAGGGAGGGTTACCAATAATCAAATCAAATTTTTTATCTATATCTGCTGTTACAAAACTTTCATTAATCACATTTTTATCAATTAAGTTTTTATCAACTTCATAAGCTGTGATATTGGTATATCCATTTGTTTCTAATCTATCAATAAATATACCCTCTCCACTTGATGGCTCTAATATTGAACCATTTTTATCACTATTTGAGAGAGAAATCATATAATCAACAATAATTTGAGGTGTAAAATATTGTCCATATCTATTTTTATTCTCTACTCTAAATGATTTTATCATTTACAAAGCTCTTTAAAGGCATAAAATGCTTCTCTTTTAATTATCTTACCATCTCTATCATCTATAAGCCCATAACCAGTAGCTATCAGTTGATGCCAATATACTCTTTTTATCTTGCCACTGCTTTTGGCTATATCTAAATACCTCAACATAAATTTACTATAATCCTCTTCACTTACACACTCTGTCTCAGAAGTAGGAGCGTAAGGGGCTGTATTTGATAGTGGCCAGTTTACCTCTGTGATGTATATATCGTTGGATGTTTTAGTAGATAATCTTACTAATGAGTATAGCATATCTATCTTGTTTTTGGTATCAAATATCCCCATTTGAGTATTGTCAGGGCTTCCTCTTCTATCTACATAGAGTAAAGAGCTAAATTTATCATACCGTATAGAGAAGAGATTAAAGAGTGTCCTTATAGTATAATGAAACTCGAAGTCTATCACAGATGAGCCGATGAGTTTTATATTTGGATATTTCTTATCTCTTATCTTTTGGATAGTCTCAAAAAAGCGTAGATACTCCCCCATAGAGAAAAATCCCCATTTTGTACGGTTGATAGCGTTTCCTATCTGATACTCTTGGACATAAGGGCTAAATTTACTAAAAATTATCTCTATATCTTTTTGAAGTAGAGTTTTATCTTCTATATGCTCTCTATCTTGAAGTATATTAAGAAGTATTTCCACTCCCTCAAAGCTTTTGGCAAATTTTAAATATTCATCTACTCTACTCATCTCCCATAGAGGCATACGGATTAATATGTTTTTAACACCCAGTTCTTTGATAAGTTCTACCTGAATATCTCCTTTATCCAAATCAACTCCCATTGCATAAAAGCTATTATTATTAATGAGGTTGGAGGATTTAAAGAGTTTCATAACTATTATAGAGAGAGGGAAAAGTATAATATTGGTTAAGATTAGAGGAATAAAATCAAAAATATATTTTTTTCGCATAGCTTTTTTATAGTTTTTATCTTTTATTGGATATGGTTGGTCAGAGTATTTGTCCCAAATATATACTGTTTTCACTATTTTTCACCTCTATCTTTCTAAAAAGTAAAGAATATTATCATAAATAGTTATAAACTATAGAGTTTTATCTCCATAAGATAGGGCATATATACGATTTATCGCTATATTTTATAAAAAAATAAAACTTTTTATATAAATAAGTTTATTAAGTTGTATATTAAGATATACTATCGGTGAAGAAAGATGAGGTTCGAGTTCATCTATCGTGTGTTAAGTGTTATTGCTAGACCCCGAAAGACTCTCTCTGATTTGGATTCCACTTAAATTTTAAGTGAAAATTATTACCCAAAGGTACAAAATATGGCAGCATTAGTAAATGGAACAGTTAAATGGTTCAACGATGAAAAAGGTTACGGATTTATTCAACAAGAGAATGGTGGAGACGATGTATTCGTACATTTCCGTCAAGTAAACAATGATAGTGGTGGTCGTGTAACATTGGCAGAAGGTCAATCAGTAACATTTGAAGTTGGTGAAGGTCAAAAAGGTCCACAAGCTGAAAATGTAACTCCTCTCTAGTAGTTATTTCTATACCTTATGTAGGCTTTATGCCTACATATCTTTTTATCTCCTATTTTTCTTTTGTAAATAATCATATATAGCTTTTATCTCTTTATCTGTAAGATAATATCTAGGCATAACTTTATGATAACTATTAACGGACTTTATCATTTTATCTAAACTATCACCTCTTATATCAGAACCTTTTAATATCTTATTTTTATCCACATCTATAAATTTAACTATTACCTTGCCCTCTCCACTATTTCCGTGACATTGAACACAACTAATTCCTCTTGGATTTTGATATAACATCTGTCCATATTCGTAATGAGAGATAAAATCTTCTCTAGCAAATAGTATAATAGGGAATAATAACCACAATCTTTTCATTAAATAGCACCACCTAAAGTATTTTTGATATAATACCTAAAAAATATAAGGGCAACTCTATGCAACTCATTGATGGTAAATCCTTGGCGAAAAAAGTTCAAGCTAATATAGCAACTAAAGTGGAACAACTTAAACAAGAGAAAAATATTGTTCCAGGACTTGCAGTGGTATTAGTAGGTGACGACCCTGCTAGTCATACTTATGTCAAGATGAAAGCAAAAGCTTGTGAGAGAGTAGGGTTTTACTCTATCTCTCACAATATGCCTGATACTATTTCACAAGATGAGATAATAGCTACAATTGAAATGATGAACACTAATCCTAGGATTGATGGTATATTGGTGCAACTTCCACTTCCTAAACATATAGATACTGATAAAATTTTAGAAGTAATTGACCCCCAAAAAGATGTAGATGGTTTTCATCCATATAATGTGGGACGGCTTATTGCTGGTTTAGATAGATTTGTAGCGTGTACGCCTCTTGGTGTGATGAAGATGTTTGAAGAGTATGGTATAACGCTTCGAGGTAAAGATGTATGTGTCGTGGGTGCTAGTAATATCGTAGGTAAACCAATGTCTTCACTACTACTCAATGCAGAAGCTACAGTAACCACAACACATATACATACCAAAGACCTCAAATCTCATACACTTAAGGCTGATATTGTAGTCGTGGGCGTAGGTGTACCAAATCTTATCAAAGAAGATATGATAAAAGAGGGTGCGATTGTTATTGATATTGGTACAAATAGGCTTGAAGATGGCTCACTTGTGGGTGATGTTGATTTCAAAAATGTAAGTAAAAAATGTTCTTATATTACACCAGTTCCAGGAGGAGTAGGTCCTATGACTATCTCAATGTTATTAGAAAATACACTTAAATCAGCACAAGGAAGAAAATAATGAAAAAAGTTAAGAAGTTTATACAGTGGTTTGGACGATTTGCAAGTTCTTGGACAGGGACTATTATAATTGTTCTTTTCCTTATCTTTTTTGTGGCTCAATCGTTTGTAATCCCTAGTGGGTCTATGAAGAGGACACAACTTATAGGTGATTTTTTATTTGCCAAAAAGTTCTCTTATGGTATTCCAACACCTCATCTACCTTGGCTTGAAATTCCTCTTTTGCCTGATTTTAATGGAAATGGTCACCTTATAGAGGGACCTAAACCACAAAGAATGGATATAGTGATATTTCGTTATCCAAGTAACCACAAAATTCACTATGTCAAGAGATGTGTAGCCGTTGGTGGAGATGAGCTAATATATGCAGACCAAAAGCTCCTTATCCACTTTCACGAGGGAAATGAGTATATCAAAGCTAACTATCCAAAAGATAAAATACGACATCTTAGAGATAAACTATGGGTAGAAAATCCTTATATGGATAAGCTCAAAGGTATCCAATATGCTCCAGAGGGGAGTAATATATTTCAATCACTGCTAAAATATTATTCGTATGGCAAGAGTATAGATATGATACCTCTACTTGTAGATGGATTTGATGTGCCTAGCTATGATGTAAATGGTAAAGAGATAAATGCACTATATACCAAAGTAGATGAGGGTAACTTCTATATGATTGGTGATAATCGTGATAACTCTAGTGATAGCCGTTTTTGGGGGTCTGTGCCTTATAGTCTAATCGTTGGGAAGCCTTGGCTTATATATATGAGTATAGAACATCGCTCTTATACTAATATGCTAGAGGGAGACACTGATGGAAATGGTAGAGATAATGCCACACTAAAAAGAGTCTGTGTAGATATGTCAATAGATAGCAAAGAGTGTGAGAAGATTTGGAATAATGAACGATTTGCTATCCGTTGGGGTAGGGTAGGGCGTAGAGTCGAGTCTATTCAGTTAGAACAACCAATAGATTAAGGTAGAGTTATGAAAAAATTTTATATAGCAACAGACCATGCAGGATATGTGATTAAAGATTTTGTAAAAGATTTTGTAAAAAGCTTAGGACATGAGATTATAGACTTAGGACCAGATTCTAATGATAGAGTAGATTATCCTGATTTTGCCAAGAAATGTGCAGATGCAGTTGTATCTGATAAAGGTAGTTTTGGAATACTCATCTGTGGAACTGGTATAGGTATATCAATTTCAGCAAATAAAATATCAGGTGTAAGAGCAGCATTGTGTCACGACACATACACAGCAAGACTTACAAGAGAACATAATGATGCTAATATTTTATGTTTTGGTGAGAGAGTTGTAGGTAAAGGTGTAATAGAAGATATGATAAAAGTATTTGCCTCCACAGAGTTTGAGGGTGGCAGACATGCAGGACGAGTAGCCAAAATAGAGAGTTGTGCATTTGGTACAGACTTAGGATAGGCTAATTCATAATGTAGCTAAGTTAATTATTTTTCTCTTTGGAAGTGAGGTTTTAACCTCGCCAAATATCTGCCGAAGCTAAAGCATCGGTTCCAAAAAATTAAATATTTTTCTTAAGAAAATAAAATCAAAAAGGAAAAGAGATGATACTATCAGATGAAGAGAGAGAGATAATTTTAAATAGCATTCGAGATATACCAGATTTTCCAAAAAAAGGAATAATCTTTAAAGATATAACTACACTTCTATCTAATCCAAAAGCCTTAGATGTATTAATGACACATTTGGAGAGACGATATAGAGAGTATGATTTAGACTTTATCGCAGGGATTGATGCTAGAGGATTTATCTTTGGTGCTATTTTAGCAGATAGACTCAAAATTGGTTTTGTACCTATTCGTAAAAAAGGTAAACTCCCATATACAACAGTAGCAGAGAAATATACCCTAGAGTATGGATTTGATGAGGTGGAGATACATATAGACGCATTTGGAGATAAAGAGAAGCCTAGAGTATTGCTAATTGATGACCTTATAGCAACAGGTGGCACAGCAACTGCAAGTGCTACACTTATTAATAGAGTTGGTGCAGAGTGTGTTGAGGCATGTTTTATATTAGGACTTAGTTTCCTAAATGGAGATAAAAAGATAGATGCTCCTGTATATTCGGTGATAGAGTTAGATTAATGAATTTTATACTCTTTTTCTCCGTTTTTATAACACTTCTAATTAGTGTACACTATCTATTCTATTCAAGAGTTGTCAAGAAGCTTTTAGTATCACATCAGACCCAAAATATACTAAAAGCTTCACTTGTACTAAACTTAATCTTTAATATCCTATACATAATAGGGCGATATAGTGATATAGTCAATACACCTCTTTATTATCTATTCTCCCTTTCACTTGGAATATCTTTTATTCTTCTTATGTATCTAATCGTCCACGAGATACTCAATCTTTTTCACAAAAGTATCAAAAGCATAGATATATCCAAAAGAGAGTTTATTAAAAAAAGTGGAGACACGGCACTTCTGGGAGTCTCTACAGCTTACCTTTCTATTGGAGTTTATGAGGGAAGTAAAGAGCCTATAATAAATGTTGTACCTTTCCATAAATTTGATTTCTCCATCGTCCAAATTAGTGATTTACATATTGGAGGACTAATAGATAGAGAGTTCGTCAAGCACTCTGTGGTCAAGATAAATAGCGTCAAGCCTGATATTGTCTGTATCACAGGAGATTTGATTGATACAGCCATTGAGTCAATAGCCGATATAGTCTTAGAACTCAATAAAATAGAAGCCAAACACGGTATATATTTTATCTTAGGTAATCATGAATATTTTCATAATGTAGAAGAGATTATGGAGTTTGTCAAAACAAAAACTAATATGACTCTACTACTCAATGAAAATCTACAAATAGATGAATTGAAGCTTAATATTATAGGTGTTACTGATATGATAGGCTACCGTATGGAGAAACTAGAGCCAAATATAGATAAAGCATTTGAGGGGATAAATCCCAATTACAAAAGCCTATTTTTAGTCCATCAACCCAAATTTATAGAAGAGTTAGGGTCGTACAAACCTGATTTAATATTAAGTGGACACACACACGGAGGGCAAATATGGCCTTTTGAGTACCTCACAAGACTCCAACAGCCATTTGTAAAAGGACTCCACCAACTAGAAAACAAAAAAAGCTACATCTATGTAAACTCAGGCATAGGATTTTGGGGACCACCCATGAGAATAAATTCACAATCTGAGATAGCGTATATTATTTAATTAATGATAAATTTTGATATAATCACACAAAAAGAAGGAGGGTATAATGGGTATGAAACTAAAATTTGATATTGAAAATATGGGCAATATCGACAAAGCCACAATTATTATCAAACCTCTTACTATTATAGCAGGAGAAAATAGCAGTGGAAAGACTTTTGTTACTAAGGGGCTTTATACACTACTAGACTTTATATATAGAGATAATAATCTCTTGGATATAAGTTTTAAAAAAAACTTTCAAATCACTTCACTAGAGAGCCTTATCAATAAGAACAACTATCAAAACTTAAAATTATCACTAGAGAGTTTTATAGATATAGAGATTGATAAAAATCAAAATATAGATTATAAAGTTATGGTTGATGACTTAAACTCACTAGAAAATATTATATTTTTTGACTCTCCTCTCTATACAAAAATACGAAAAGCAGTAGAAAAAAATAGTAATAGTATCAAAAATGAAGATAAATATTTAAAAGGTTATCCTCAATATATTGAACAGTTTTATGAATTTATAGATAAAGAGTATATTGATATTCCTGATTTTAGTGATATTTCACAAGAGATACAAGAGATTATTAATGGTAGATTAGAAGTAAGTCAAAGTGGAGATATAAATTATAAAGATAATCAAAATAATATAATTCCAATATCTTTAACAGCTATGGGGATTAGTAATATTGGAGTTATTGATTTACTTTTACGAAATAATATTATCAATAAAGGTTCTTTTCTTATTATGGATGAGCCAGAAGTTCATCTACACCCAAAATGGCAAGTGTTTTTGGCTCAAATACTCTATAAAATAGCCAAAAGTGGAGCAAATATTATTATTGCTACACATAGCTTAGATTTTTTAAAGGCTTTTGAAAATATTCTCAAAGAAGATGGTGAAAAAGCAGAAGAGATTATATCTATTAATCAAATGCCTTATGATGAGAAAAATTTGGAACTATCAGAACTAGAAAAAGTAGGACTTGTTTTAGATGATTTGAGTAAGCCTTTTTATAATTTGTATATGAAAGATATATAGTGAAACTACTATTTTTTAGAGAAAAAATACATACAGAATGTGATAGCCTAACTTAATATCTTTTTTACTACACTCTTCCAAGGAGTAGCTTATGGCACAAAAAACACGAATATAGATAGTCAATCTAAGCTCCGTTCGATAAAATCGAACCGACCTCTAACTATATATGTAATATCAGATATTTAATATCCTTAATCATCGTATAAATTCCCACGAAATCATGGAACTAAAAAACCTGATGAGTGTGGAAATGAGTAAACTCTCTTGCTTTAATTTCATCTAGGGTATCTTTTTTCTTGATACTAATACGATAAATATTAAATTGATTTTGTAAATTAAGCCATAGTTGAGGAGTTGTTCCAAAATATTTAGCTAGTTTTAAAGCCATCTCTGTCGTCATACCTCTTTTTTCATTTATAAGTTCATTAATTGCACGAAAAGAAGTATGTAACTCTTTTGCTAAGTGACTTTGTGTAATATTGTAAGGAATTAAGAACTCTTCTTTTAATATCTCTCCTACATGTGTGGGTGGTCTGTTAATCACTATCATAATATTCTCCTAATGATAATCTGTAATTTCAACATCATAAGCATTACCGTCCTTATAGATGAAGACAATACGATATTGTTTATTGATACGGATAGAATGTTTACCTTTTAATTCACGCTCTAAAGATTCTAGCATATTGCCAGGAGGTACACGCAAATCTTCTAATACAAAAGCACTATTAAGATAATCTAGCTTTCTAAGGGCAACTTTATGTATCTGGTGAGGTATTTTTCTACTAATTGCTATGGTATAAAACTTTTTAGTCTCTTTGTCTTTAAAACTTTTTATCATATTTATAGTATAACAGATAGTGTGTTATATGTCAAACTATCTGCGTAATATCAGATATTTAATATCCCTAATCGCCCTAACTAAAAGATAGCCTATATAATATGATGAAAATTTTGATATAATTTGATAATTAATTAAAAAGAGTAAAAAATGAACTTACACAAAGAAATATATATCCCAAAACCTAGCCCTAATGACCCTGATGAGAATGGACATTTTGCACCTACAGATAATGCACCTACTGGATTTGGTGGTCGTTATGTGCCTGAGACTCTTATGCCAACACTTGAACAGCTTCGTCTTGATTATGAAGCTGTGCGTTTTGATAAGGAGTTTTGGAAAGAGGTCGATTATTATTACAAAAATTATGTAGGTCGTCCTTCTGCTTTGTATTTTGCTGAGAACTTATCCAAAGAGCTTGATGCCAAAATCTATCTCAAACGAGAAGACCTCAATCATACTGGAGCTCACAAGATAAACCATACTATCGCTCAAGCTATTTTGGCCAAAAGACTTGGCAAGAAAAAGGTCATAGCAGAGACTGGTGCAGGACAACACGGAGTGGCAACTGCTACTGTGGCTGCGTTGTTTGGGCTAGAGTGTGATGTGTTTATGGGTGCAAAAGATGTGGCAAGGCAAGAGCTAAATGTATTTCGTATGAAGCTTTTGGGTGCAAAAGTACACTCTGTAGAGAGTGGTAGTAAAACACTCAAAGATGCTATGAATGATGCTATTCGCCATTGGGTTACTCATGCTAGAGATACATATTATATTATAGGTACAGTAGCAGGTCCTCATCCGTATCCTATGATGATACGCGATATTCAGTCGATTATCGGTTGGGAAGCCAAGGCTCAACTTGAGGCTGTGGAGGGTTGTTTACCTGATAAAGTCATCGCTTGTATCGGTGGAGGCTCAAATGCTTTGGGAATATTCAATCACTTTTTGCAAGATGAGAGTGTGGAGTGTATCGGTATAGAAGCAGGAGGATTGGGGCTAGATAACAAACACGGATGTTCTTTGGAAAAAGGCTCAGCAGGAGTGCTTCACGGACAACTTAGCTATTTATTACAAGATGAAGATGGTCAAATACAAGAAGCTCACTCAATATCAGCAGGACTAGATTACCCAGGGATTGGACCCGAACATGCGTTTTTGAAAGATAAAAATATCGTAACTTATGACCATATCACGGATGATGAAGCGATAGATGCTTTTGTATGGTTATCACAAGCAGAGGGTATCATACCTGCATTTGAAAGCTCTCATGCTGTAGCGTATCTCAAAAAGATGAAGCCTGAAGATATAAAGGGCAAGACGATACTTGTCAATATATCAGGCAGAGGAGACAAAGATATGATACAAGCACAAGATATACTAAAAGATAAATTTAATAACTGATATTTCTTTGTAGGTTTGGTATCACCAAACAAATTGACCATACTATGGTGTTTGGCAGTGCCAAACCTACAAAAAATAGACTTTATTTATATTTTACTCCTAAGTCTTTTCCCATTTTATCTCTTTTTCTTTAACTGATAAATATAAACATACCCATGTCTATCTTTTGGTACAATAGCTTTAATATTTTGCTCTACCTCTTTTTTGGTTACTCCACTAGCCACAACCACATTGTCAATAATAGCAAAATATCCACTATCTATTCCTGCTAATCTCAATGATTTGGATACTAATCTAGCATTTGATTTCCCCACTTCTCTAGAATATAGTTGCCTCAGCTCTTCGCTCTTTGAGACAATTTCTAGTATCTCATCTGTATAGTAGTCTCTATTTTTTTCACTCTTTGCATAAAATTGTAGAAGTTCCTCATCTCCATTGCTCTTTTCAATATAAGGCAGTGTTATTATTAAACCATATTTCGCCTCTGCAACTCCTAACCCATCATTTAAATTTTTGCGTATAGATGTACCAAAATGAATATTTTTAGAGATTATCAATCCATCATAAATTATTTTTCCTCTAAATGGAAGTAAAACAGTCTCTACCCATACTGGAAGGTGAAAAAAATCATCAAAGCTATTATTAAGTGAATATACGCCATAGGCTCTATCCTCTCCATCTTTAGCAGATAGAAATTTTGCATACTTTTTTAACTGTTTTACAATAAAAAATCTACCTCGTACCTGCTCTTTCCAAGAGAGTATTATCTCAATATCATCTTTGGTCAAATCATCTCTATATTTCTCGGCAAACTTATCAAATATCCACTCTTTATCACTATTTATCGTATCTCTAATCAAAATCTTATCTTCAAAACTTAGTTTTAAAAAATCCTCTGCGATAGAAAACCCTTTGACTAATTTGCTCAATTGGTTTGCATATAAAAATAGTAGTGATTGTATCTTATATAACTGGTCTAACTCTTTATCTGTTAATCTCATTGTATTTTCCCTTTTAAATAAAAATATAATAGAGGAGTTGTTCCAAAGTATTTAGCTAGTTTTAAAGCCATCTTTGTCGTCATACCTCTTTTGCTAAATGACTTTGTATAATATTGTAAGTAATTAAGAACTCTTTTTTTAATCCCTATCATAATATTCTCCTATTAAGCTAATCTAGCTTTCGGAGGGTAACTTTATGTATAATATCAGATATTTAATATCCTTAATTATAGTAATTAAAAGATAGCCTATATAATTTTATTTTAAATTAATATGCAAAAAAGAAGTTCTAATATTATCTGAAAAAAATCTTATACGAATAATACACACCCTAACCTTAAATCCCCACAAGGCATATAAAATCATTATAAAGTATGGGAAGATAGTATAATTTTTTATGCTTGGTTTGAATTATAATAGCATTAGCATCACATGACCGCTAATCGGGATGTTGTATCTGAACGTCTATGACGGCTTGTTTTTCTTGAAAATTCTTAAAATCTCTATCTCTTGCTTTATAGGTCTTACTCTGTAAACTATTGTATATTTTTTGAATGTCATATTTCTAATATTTTTATTATCAAAATATTGTGATTGTTCATATTGATATGGATTATCTGGAATGAGGTTTATATTTTCTTTTAGCTTATTTTTAAAATTCATACTTGCACTAGGTTTATCTTGTGCAATATACTCTATAATTTGTTTTAATTGTTGTGAAAAAGTTGGTTTATGTATGATTGTCATTTTTGTAAAGATTTAGTAAAGCTATCTATATCATCCCAAAAATCTTCATTATTTATCATTTTAATTTTACCATTGTCAACATCATCCATATCTTTTTTAAGTTGTTGTTTTCTTTCATAAAAATATGGGTCATATTCTAGGTTTTTATCTTTTTTAAGTTGAATTTTGTCTTTATAGTGATCAATAATAGTTAAAAAATCTTGAACAAAATTATCTTGAATATTTACTGTTAATGTTTGCATGATAGAATCCTTATCGTAAATTTATTAGATTATATCAAAACTTGAGTGAAATTCACTTAAGTTTTTTACTTAAAAAATTATAAATATTGCTTTATAATTGATTGTGATGAATCATAAATATCATTTCTTTTACCATTATACAATATGGTTCCACCATGTATTCCTGATTTTGGTCTTTCCCTCGTTACGATGGTCTCCGTCGTAATGCATACTTATATTTGAGTTATTATTCAAGTATGAATTCCCACAAAATTGTGGGAACTAAAAAATAAGTCAATACTACTTTTAGATAATTCTTCTAATCTTTTATTTAAAATAATTGGTTTAGTTTCAATAATTGATTTAGTTTGAGAACTTTTTTCTACTTTTTTATTAACTTCATTTGTAGTAATATCACTACAACCACTAAAAATAGTCATTAGAACCATTACACTTAATGATGATATTTTCATTTTTTTCTCACTTTTTAATAATTTATTACAATTTTATCCAATTTTATCCAATTTAATCAACCCCATTATAACAAAATAACACTTAATATACCAGATATATAGGTATAAATAATATCTATTAATAATTATAATAAAGTTTTGAAACTTAATATATCGTATCAATTGCTATGCTTTACCTATCTTTTGGTGATACCAAATCTACAAAAAATCAAATTTTTTCTAAACTGCGTAACATCAGAAGTTTTACTATTTTAGTATATAGCATTACTAGTGAAATTACTTTTGAAATTATAAATGAGTGGTAATTGAATATATAGATTATTTTTAGATATAATTCACACAAAGATTAAACACAAGGAATAAAATATGAATTTTGAGCTAACAATAGCACCAATTAATGATATAAAAGCAGAACTAGAGGTTATTATCGTTATAGATAATAATCTAAATCATGACTTTATTCAAGATAAAAAACTACTTAAAAAAGCAGGATTTAAAGGTACACAAGATGAGACTTGTTTACTTGTAGGTGTAGATAGATTGTATGTAGGTGCATCGTCACTTATGGGGAGTGTTATCCGTACAGCTAGTGCAAGTGCTATGAGAGCGATAAGTGCTACTGAGTATAAATCTATCAAAATTTCGTCTTATCTATTTGGTGAAAAATGTACAAACTCTCTTCGTACTATGGTAGAGGGTTTGATTTTGGGTGGGTATAGCTTTGATAAATATAAAAGTGAAAAAACACCTCAAAAGATAAAAGATATAGTTATCTCTCTTCAAGAGTATAATGGTAGAGAGATAGATATAGAAAAAGCTTCATTTTTGGTAGAAAAAGCTCAAATTTTAGCAGATGCGACCAACTTTACACGAGATATTGTCAATACTCCTCCTGAGGATTATTATCCTGCTGTGATGGCTGATATGGCTCTAGCTTTGGCTGATGAGACTGGATTAGAGTGTAAAATACTTAAAACTAAACAACTCAAAAAAGAGAAGATGGAGACACTTCTGGCTGTTGCAAGAGCAAGTAGGCATAGACCTAGAGTTATTCATTTAGCTCACAAACCACAAAATCCTAAATATATTGTGACTTTTGTAGGAAAAGGTCTTACTTATGATAGTGGTGGATTGAGCCTCAAACCAGCAGAACATATGACTACTATGAAATCTGATAAGAGTGGTGGTAGTGCTGTTATGGGTGCGATGAAAGCGATTGCTGAGATGAATTTACCTATAGAAGTACACGGATTTATCGGTGCTGTTGAGAATATGATAGGTGGAGATGCGTATAAGCCTGATGATGTATTGGTGGCTAAAAATGGCAAAACTATAGAGGTCAAAAATACAGATGCAGAGGGGCGTTTAGTCTTAGCTGATGTATTGTGTTACGCTCAACAAGAGGTAGAGGCTGATTATATTATTGACCTTGCAACTCTTACAGGTGCTTCTGTGGTGGGTGTGGGACACTATACATCAAGTGTCATGGCAAATAGTGATAAGATGAAAGCATTAATGGTAGATATGGCAAAGCGTTCAGGTGAATTGGCTACTTCTCTTGATTTTAATCCATACCTTAAAAAAACTATCAAATCTGAAATAGCTGATATGTCCAATATCTCTAATACTCGTTATGGTGGAGCAATTACAGCAGGACTTTTCCTATCAGAATTTATTACCAAAGAAAATAGTGATAAATGGGCACATATTGATATAGCAGGACCAGCATTTGTGGAGCATATTTGGGGAGAAAATCCTTTTGGAGCTAGTGGTGCAGGAGTACGAACTATTGTTAAATTTATTGAAAATCTATCAATAGAGAAGCATAATTAGTGATAAAAATTATAAAATAGGTACATTTTCAATAAAGTCTCTATATTTACTCTTTAAGTAAGTAGATAGTTATATAGATTAATATACTATATAACTAATATTTACTAAAAGGAATGTACTTATGTATATAAAGTTACTTATATCAACAATAGTTTTTCTTGCATTTACTCTCAATCTAAATGCTGAGATTACCACTCTAGCAGATGCTATTAACAAAGCTGGTAAACAGAGAATGCTTTCTCAGAAGATGATGAGAAGTTACTCTATGATTGGGATGGATATGAAGTTTAAGAATCCTCAAAAAACCCTTACTGACTCCATAACGCTCTTCTCTGATACACTTGATGAACTTATCGCATTTAATACAAAGAAACCTATCTTAGATGTATTAAATCAAGTAAAAGAGATATGGACACCTCTCAAAGCCGAACTTATCAAAGCACCTAGTAAAGATAATGCAGAAGCTATAGCCTCTGATATAGATAAACTATTAGCAATATCTCATAGTGCAACTGTAGCTATAACTGAAACTTGTAAAGCTACTACATCAAAAATTATCAATATATCAGGTAGGCAGAGAATGTTATCTCAAAGATTAGCAAATCTCTATATGTTAAAGGTTTGGGATGTGAATATAGACGACAAGAAACTCCACTCAGCTATTACTGAATTTGGAGAAGCACATGCCAAATTGTTAGCATTTGAGAAAAATAGTGATGAAATTAAAGAGAAATTAGCAAGTGTCAAGGGTGATTTTCTATTTTTTGAGATATTGGGAGCATCTAAGTCCAAAAAATATATCCCTAGCCTTATCTCAAGAGCGTCGGATAAAATCACTAAAAAGATGAACGACATAACCACACTATATACAACTATAAAATAAGGAGAAAATTATGATTAAGAAGATATTGAAAATAGTAACAATAAGCACTCTTTTACTAGGAAGCCTCTCAGCAGGGGATAATATACTTCCCAATTCACAAGGTAAAATAGTAGATAGAGCAGGAAAACAGAGAATGTTATCTCAAAGAATGGTAAAAGATTATTTCTATATAGCAAAAGGGGTTAATGAACTTAATGCCCTTAAACAGCTTAAGAAATCTTTTATACACTTCAAAAGAACACAGAGAAAACTTAATGATGTAATTTCTGACCCAGAGATTAAAAATCTAATCGCTTTTGTTGATATGAATCTAAAAGAGTTTGCTTCTCTATCAAAAGAGAAATATACTATTGATAATGGTATTATTATGCTTGATTTGAGTGAGTCTATTTTGGAGGGGAGTGATTATGTAGTTAAAGCCCTTACAAAAGGAAAGAAGTCTAATGAGATTATCAATATAGCAGGTAAACAGAGAATGTTATCTCAAAGAATAGCTAAGTATTATATAGCTTATCAAGTAGGTATAAAAGATGATAATACTATAGGACAGATGAAAGCCTCAGTTAAAGAGTTTGATAATAATCTCAAATATCTTTTAGCTCTCAAAGAGAATACACCTCAAATTACAAAAAAACTTAAAAATGTTGCGATGAAATGGGCTATTGTATATAAATTTTATCTAAATATAGAAAAGGGTGGTTTGCCTAAAATTGTCTTCTCTACTACTGATAAAATTACAAAAGAGATGAATAGTATTGTATCAATGTATGTACCTATCTTTAAAAAATAGAGTTTATCCAAAATAAATATAGATAAATCTCTCTAAGAGTGTGACTCTCCACACTCTTAGTCTCTTTCAAAAATTTACGATATAATACGAAAAAAATAAAGTGCATATTATGAATAAAAAACTCCATCTTGTTAGTCTCGGTTGTACCAAAAATCTTGTAGATAGTGAAGTGATGCTCGGACGGCTTAGAGATTATGAGATAACTGATGACAATACGATAGCTGATGTGATTATTGTCAATACTTGTGGATTTATTGATGCAGCCAAAGAAGAGAGTATTAATACTATTTTGGCTCTTCATGATGAACGCAAAAAAGACTCTATTCTAGTAATGAGTGGCTGTTTAACTGAGCGATACAAAGAGGAGCTTCAAGCAGATATGCCAGAGATTGACATCTTTACAGGTGTGGGTGATTATGAGAAAATAGATGCACTTATCGCTTCAAGAAAAAGTTCGTTTAGCCCTGAGGTCTATCTGGCTACAGAAAATTCAGGAAGAGTTATTACAGGCTCAAACTATCATGCTTATATCAAGATAGCTGAGGGTTGTAATCAAGCTTGTTCTTTTTGTGCTATTCCTAGCTTTAAAGGTAAACTTCACTCTCGTTCACTTATTTCTATCATTAAAGAGATTAAATCTCTTGTAGAAAATGGCTATTATGATTTCTCTTTTATCTCACAAGATAGCTCCAGCTATGGACGAGATATATCTATGAGTGATGGATTGGTGGAGCTTATAAAAGCTGTTGAAACGATAGAGGGTGTAATCTCTGCTCGTATCTTATATCTCTATCCTAGCACCACGACTTTTGAGCTTATTGATGCGATTACAGATTCAAAAGTATTTCAAACTTACTTTGATATGCCTATCCAACATATAGATAATGATATGTTAAAGATGATGAAGCGAGGCTTTGGAGAAAATAAAACTATAGAGCTATTAGAGTATATGAGAAGCCGTCCGAATTCATTTTTGCGAACTTCTGTTATTGCAGGACATCCACAAGAGTCTGAATATAGTTTTAATAAAGTTTGTAAGTTTATGGAAGGTTTTGGATTTGATAGGTTTAATACCTTTAGCTACTCAAACGAAGAGACAACCAGTGCTTTTAATCTTACACAAGTAGAACCTGAAATTATAGTAAGTAGAAGTGACGAATTGGGTGAGATAGCCTCTAAATCAATTTTAAACTCTTTGGAGAGTATGGTAGGACAAACTATTGATTTGGTAATAGACAAAGAGAGTGATGAACATGAATATCTATTATCGGCAAGACCTCTACTATGGGCTGTGGATATAGATGGTGAGATACTTATCAATGACACATCAGACCTCCCTATAGATTATGGCAAACGATACCAAGCCAAAATCACAGAGTTGGTAGGAGAGCAGTTGTTGGCTACTCTTATTAAGGCTCTGTAGATATTATGCCCTCACTCAATATATCTACTCTCTCAGGGCAAAAAAACCTCCTAGCATTCTCTGCTGGGATAGACTCCTCAGCTCTCTTTTTTCTTTTGATAGATAGTGGTATCTCTTTTGATATAGCACTTGTCAATTATGGCTCACGAAAAAATAGTGATAAAGAAGAGCAGTACGCTCAAACTCTAGCCCAAAAATATAATCTAATTTGTTACACTGCCAAAGCTCCTAAATTTGAAGCTAATTTTGAGAAAAATGCACGAGATTTTCGCTATAGATTTTTTGAAGAGATTATAGAAAAGAGTAATTACAATAATCTAATAACAGCCCACCAACTTAACGACCAATTAGAGTGGCTACTAATGAGACTAACCAAAGGAGCAGGATTATCAGAACTATTAGGACTAGAAGAGATAAGCCAAAGAGATAATTACAATCTCATGCGTCCACTTTTGGAGTATAGCAAAGATGAACTCCTAGAGTATCTACATACCCATAACCACAAATACTTTATAGATAAATCAAATATAGACCCCAAATATGAGAGAAATAGGTTTAGAGAAGAGTTTGCTAATACTCTAATGCAGAACTATCCACAAGGGATAAAGAGAAGTTTTGACTACTTACGAGTAGATAAAAAAGAGCTTGAAAACAGTTTTGAGACTCTTAAAAAGATAAAACAACTCCATATTATCAAACTCCATACTCCCACAGCCAAAACAAAAGCCACAGATTTAACACTCAAAAAAGAGGGCTATCTACTCTCTGCTTCCCAACGAAAAGAGATAGAAAATAATGACTCCATAGTAATTGGTGGACTTTGGGCGATAGAGATGAAAGAGGATTTATTATATATATCTCCGTATCTTCAAACTCCAATGCCCAAGAAATTTAAAGAACAGTGTAGAGTATCTAAAGTGCCTCAAAAAATTAGAAGTTACTGTTTTGTGGAGGAAGTCTCTTTATCTTTACTACTAGAAGTTGTAGGATAATCTCTTAATAAACTATTAATACAAACCTACTATACTATTATCTATTAAATACCAAGGATTAATTATGAAAAAAACTCTATTACTATTGGCTATGAGTAGCTCTATTTTATTTGCCTCAACTGGTGAAAAACTTGCTCAAATAAACTGTGCATCTTGTCACCTAATGACTATCCCAACCCCTGAGATGATACCGACTATGAAAGCTCCTGCTATGGATGCTGTACTATTTCATATCAATCTATTGATGCAAAAAGATGAAGATAAAAAGAGCTTTATATTAGATTATGTACAAAATCCTGACATCAAAAAATCTGTATGTGAATCAAATAAAGTCCAATCATTTGGTATGATGCCCTCACTCAAAGGTAAAGTTTCTGTTAAAGATTTAAGCATTATCGCTGATTATCTTATCGCTAACTATCCCAAAAAAGCATTTGTAGATATGATAAAAGAGATAAAGACAAATGGTAAAGTAAATGGTCTCCAAAGCTCACCATTTCTAATTAATCAATCAGCACTGCCTCATATAACAAAGATGCTAGTAGAAGATTGGGATAAAGCATCTCTAGGACTAAGTGATGAGCAAAAAACCAAACTTCTAGTAGTTCGTAAAAGTACAATAAGTGCTGTTAAAGCTGTTAAACAAAAAGTAGCCAAATTAGAAGCTGAGATTGTTGAAGCTATGGTGGATGGTGAATCTCTTGTAGATATAGGCAAAAAAGTAGATGAAGTAGCACTACTTAAAGCCCAAGCCACCAAAACACATCTCAAATGTATAGCTGATACAATAGGTATTTTAACAGATGAGCAGTTGGAATTTTTACTTCCTTTTTGGGACGCATAAGAATAAAATGTATCTACCTCCAATAGTCCAAACCATATCCAAAACACTAGCAAAACAAAATGCCAAAGCCATCGTAGTCGGTGGCTCTGTGCGTGACTACTTCCTCAAACTCCCCATCAAAGATTATGATATAGAGGTATTTGGAATAGAGTCTATAGAAGAGTTAGAAGAGTTTTTAAGCTCCTTTGGGAGTGTCAATATTGTAGGTAAAAGCTTTGGGGTAGTTAAGTTCTATTATGATGGTGAAGAGTATGACTTTTCATTGCCACGAAGAGATGAGAAAGTAGGGGAGGGGCATAGAGGTTTTGAAGTCACAATAGATACCCAAATGAACTTCACCCAAGCCTCACAAAGAAGAGATTTTACTATAAATGCGATGGGTTATGATATAGAGAGTAAAAAATTTATAGACCCTCACAATGCAGAAGATGATATGCGAGATAAAATCCTGCGACATATAGATGATATGAGTTTTGTAGAAGACCCTTTACGAGTCTATAGAGCTATCCAATTTTGTGCTAGATTTAGTTACACTTTAGCTGATGAAACTTTTGATTTATGCAAACAGATGGTAGAAGATGGCTCACTATCAGAACTTCCCAAAGAGCGATTATATACCGAGTGGACAAAGCTACTACTTAAATCACCCAAACCCTCAATAGGTTTTGAGCTTATGCTAAGTTTAGGAGTTTTGCAATATTTTCCTGAGCTTGAAGCTATTATAGCCGTACCACAATCAGTCAAATGGCATCCAGAGGGTGATGTTTGGGTGCATACTCTTATGTGTGTTGATGAGATGGTAGCACTATTGGGAGATGATGAGAGACAAAATCTTAGATATATGTTTGCGATACTATGTCACGATTTGGGTAAAGCTACAGCTACCACGATAGAGAGTGACGGACGAATACGAGCTATAGACCACGAATATCAAGGCATCGCTCCCACCAAAAGCCTATTATATAGACTCACAGATGAGCATGATTTTATAGATACTATCTCACCTCTAGTAGAACAGCACCTCAAACCCTCACAATTTTATCAAGGCAAATCAAGAGATAAAGCGATACGAAAATTAGCCACAAAAGTAAATATAAAAGAGCTAATAGTAGTAGCCAAAGCTGACTTTTTGGGACGCACTACAGAGGAAGCATTAGAGGGAATATATTACGCAGGAGAGTGGCTAGAGGAGAAATCAAAGAATTTAAAAGTAGAAAATAAACCACTAGATAATCTACTTCAAGGAAGAGATTTAATAGCATTAGGACTCACTCCCTCACCTAAGTTTAGTGAGATTTTAAACAGAGTTTATGAGTTACAACTTGATGGAATTTTGGAGGATAGAGATGGAGCTTTGAGGTGGGTTAGTAGGTTTATAAAGGAGTAATTATAAACTTTTCCCATATTATAAAACTACAATAAATGCCCCATTTGCTCTTTTTTGACTTGTAGATAATCCTTATTATGAGGATTTGCCTCTATCTGTATTGGTATCCTCTCTACAATCTTTACCTCTCCTAGACTCTCTAGTTTTTTGGGATTATTGGTGAGAAGTTTTACTTTTTTGATATTAAAATAATTGAGAATAAACTCTACTATCTCATAAGTTCTCTCATCAGCCCTAAATCCTAGTTGATGATTAGCTTCTACTGTGTCGTATCCCTTATCTTGAAGAGCGTAAGCGTTTACTTTATTGAGAAGTCCGATGTTCCTGCCCTCTTGACGGTGGTATATTACCATACCTCCCTCTTTGGCGATAAGCTCTTGTGCGAAGTGTAACTGTTCTCCACAATCACACTTGCTTGAACCCAAAGCATCTCCTGTGAGACATTCAGAATGTACACGCAAAATCGGTGCAGATGAGAGATTATCGGTAAAGATAGCAAGATGTTCTTTATCTTTCTCTTTGAAGGCTTGTATATTAAATGTGCCATATATAGTGGGTAGAGTTGCAATTTGTGATATTTCTATAGTATTCATGGTGAAATTATACTTTAACAATCACTAATTAATAGTTAATAAGTGATATTTATTGTAAAATAATTTAATTTAAAAATAAAGGTATTGTAATGTTTGCTCGTTTTAGAAGAAAAAGAATTAATCCAGTGTTAAGAAATTTGCTCCAAGAGACCCATTTACGCGTTGATGATTTTATATATCCTCTCTTTATCAAAAGTGGCTCAGGTCTTAAAATAGAAGTTGGCTCTATGCCTGGTGTATTTCAGATGAGCATAGATGAAGTTATCAAAGAGTGTAATGAGCTTAAAGATTTGGGTATCTATTCTATAATTCTTTTTGGTATTCCTGATACAAAAGACTCTGTAGGTAGTGATGCTATGTGCGAACACGGTATTATGGCAAATGCTGTGAGAGAGATTAAAAAGGCTCATCCTGATATGTTTGTCACTACCGATTTATGTTTTTGTGAATATACAGACCATGGACATTGTGGAGTGATGGACCCTGTGTTGGAGACTGTGGATAATGATATTACTCTAGGCAACTTAGCCAAACAAGCCGTAATCCACGCCAAAGCAGGTGTTGATATGATAGCACCTAGTGGTATGATGGATGGTATGATTACGGCGATTAGAGAGGGGCTTGATGAGGCAGGATTTATTAATCTTCCTATTATGTCTTATTCTACTAAATTCTCATCTGCTTATTATGGACCTTTTCGTGATGTAGCAGAGTCTAGCCCTAGTTTTGGAGATAGAAGAAGTTACCAGATGAACCCTGCTAATCGCCTTGAAGCGATAGCAGAGAGTGTAGAAGATGAGAAAGAGGGAGCTGATATTCTGATGGTTAAACCAGCTCTTGCTTATCTTGATATTATAAGAGATGTTAAGAACAATACAACTTTACCACTAGCTATATATAATGTTTCAGGTGAATACTCTATGCTCAAAGTTGCAGGGAAAGCAGGAGTGATTGATTATGATAAAGTAATGATGGAGACTCTACTAGCATTTAAGAGAGCTGGGGCAGATATTATCATCACTTACCATGCCAAAGAAGCAGCGATACTATTAAGAGGATAAAATGAAAGTAGCACTAGTCCAACAAGCTTATCACAATAGTAAAAAAGAGACTATGGAGATAACAAGAGAGCATATAGAAGAGGCTTCACAAAATGGAGCTGATTTGGTAGTTCTCCAAGAGCTTCATCAAACAGAGTATTTTTGTCAAAGTGAAGATACAAAGTTTTTTACTTATGCTGATGAGTTTGAAGAGGATAAAGCATTTTGGTCACAAGTGGCAAAAGATAACAGAGTGGTGCTTGTAACATCTCTATTTGAGAAACGAACAGCAGGAATGTATCACAACACTGCTGTAGTATTTGAAAGAGATGGCACAGAAGCAGGGAAATATCGCAAGATGCACATTCCTGATGACCCTTCATTTTATGAGAAGTTCTATTTTACAGAAGGTGATATAGGATTTGAGCCTATTGATACATCTGTGGGGAGACTTGGGGTGATGATTTGTTGGGACCAGTGGTATCCTGAGGGTGCTAGGATTATGGCTCTCAAAGGTGCTGATATGCTTATCTATCCAACTGCCATTGGGTGGTTTGATAGTGATAGCCTACAAGAGAAGAGAAGACAACTTGATAGCTGGGTAACTATCCAACGCTCACACGCTATAGCCAATGGAATTCCTGTGATTAGTTGTAATCGTACAGGATTTGAGGCTGATAGTGCGAATGTAACCGATGGAATAAGATTTTGGGGTCATTCGTTTGTGTGTGGGTCACAAGGAGAAGAGTTGGTACAAGCCAATGCTGAGGATGAGATAGTTATCTATACACATATAGACCACAAACGGACAAAAGAGGTGAGAGATATATGGCCATTTTTGCGTGATAGACGCATAGCTAGTTATAGTCCACTTTTGAAACGATATTGTGACTAAAAATAATTTAATGGAGTAGAAGATTATGTACGAAGCATCACCAGTAGAAAAAGGCAAACCAGTAGATTGGAAATTGCCACCAAAAGAGTTTTATGAAGCGTTAGGTTTTGATGGTATGAAAGATTTGATGTACCGTTTTTATGATGAGATATATGATAGTGGTATAGCTAACTTTTTCCCACAAGATGAAGATGAATTTGAGAAAATCAAAGAGAGGAATACAAAGTTTTTTATAGAATTATGTGGTGGTCCCAAAATATATGAAGAGGTAGCAGATGGAACAGATTTAAACGAGTATATGTTAAGAATTCACGATGAATTTTCTATATATGATAAGTCTCGTTTTGAGTGGTTGGGATGTATGGATACAGCTTTAAGAGCAACCCCAATAGACCAAAAGCTCAAAGATGAGTTTTGGGATTATTTGGAGAAATTTTCTAAGCTTACGGTAAATACTTTTGCAGATGGTAGTACATATTATGCTACTACTTCTGTGTAGTCTTGACTTTTAGATGGTATAATCTAACTACCATTCAACTGTGAAGCTATTTTTGCTATAGCTTCATCCATCTGCTCTTTGGTGTCAAAGATAAAGCTATGTTTCTCCTCTTCTCCTATATTTACAAATATACCAAAGCCTACTATCTCTACTTTGCCTTTGGACTCTACTTCTATCCATTCTAGGCTTACTTGTGTAGTCTCATCTTCAAATCCAGTCTTGATTATACAAGCAGGATATAGTTGCGTTATCTCTTTTGTCTCAAATTGTTTATCTTCTATTGTTATTATCATAGAGTGATTATAGTATAATATTTTTAAATTATTAAGGAAAATTATTATGAGTATAAATGCACAGATAAAAAATGACATCAAAGATGCTATGAGAGCCAAAGATACGCTCAAAAGAGATACATTAAGAAACATACAAGCTTCTGTAAAACAGATAGAGGTAGATGAGAGAAGAGATGTAACGGATACTGATATGGAAGCTATATTGGTGAAGTACCTTAAACAGAGAGAAGATGCGAAAATTCAATTTGCAGATGCCAATAGAGAAGACCTTGTAGCCAAAGAGATAGCAGAGATAGCGATAATAAAAGTATATCTACCTGAGCCTATGAGTGATGATGAGCTAGAGAGTGCTATAAAAGAGATTGTAGAGTCTGTAGGGGCTACTACTATGAAAGATATGGGTAAAGTTATGGGCAAAGCTAAATCGACTATAGGAAGCCGTGCAGATGGTGGACGAATAAATATCGTTGTTAAGAGACTATTAGCATAGAATAAGGAGAGAGTTTTGGCACTATTTATTCAACATGTAAATGTATCGGTTATAGCTTCTGGTGTTATTATTGTCCCTCTTCACTCAGCAGGAATGTTGAGTAGTGGTGAGTCTATGCTTGTCTTGGGATTGGGTGTTATTGGTGGAATGTTGCCAGATTTGGATGCAAATAACTCTACACCTACAGGGATTATGTTTCGGCTCTCTTCTATATTTTTACCTCTGTTGATACTGCTATCTATACATCAAACTCTTCCTATCTTATATATTATTCTGATATGGGGAGTGGCTAGTTTTGCTCTTAATTATATTCTCTTTGAGATATTTTTGAAGCTTACTACTCATAGGGGGATATTTCATACTATTCCTATGGGGGTACTTTTTGGTGAAGTTACTATACTTATTTCACAAAATTTAGCAGGAATGAGTGCTACATTCTCTTCTATTGCAGGATTTTTCGTATTTTTTGGATTTTTATCACATCTGATATTGGATGAGATATATAGTATAGATTTTAAGGCTATGAAACTCAAAAGCTCTCTAGGAACAGCGTTTAAATTTTATGATACCAATAACGGTATAGGAACATTTTTCTTGTATATTTTGGTAATATATATATATACAATTTCACCGATTGATATAGGATTGTATAACGAGATGTTAGAGGTATTTTTGAGTATGAGATTGATTTAGAAGTTAGAAGCTCAAGAGAGCTTCTATAATATGATATTAGTTACCACATTTAGCAATTTTACTAGTTGCTTTACCCATATCACATTTTGAAGGTATTACAACTTCTTCTTTCTCTACTTCTACTTTTTGAGCACAACCTGATAATCCAAATAATGCTAAACCTATAAGACCTACTACTAATACTTTTTTCATTGTTTTCTCCTGAATTTTTTTTGACCTTATAGTATATAAATTTAAGTGTGTAATCTATGTGTAGTCATCTACTAATTACTATCTTTTTTATCATTATGTTCTATATTGTTATGAGTATGCTTACCTATAGTATAGCTAAGCTGTAGTATAAACTCATCTTTGTTATTTTTGACTCCACTCTCATCAAATAGTGAACTATCGTGATTATATTGAACTCTTATACGGCTTTTGTGAGAAAAATTGTACTCTACCATAGCTGATATAATAGATATATCATCATTAATATTTTTATTTATATTATCTATCAATATATCATTTTGAGTTATAGCACTATATCTAAACCCCGTACTAATAGTATCACTATGTTTATATATTAACTCTGTATAAAATCCTGCTTGTTTTTTATTTATAGCTGATACACTCTTCCACGCATCATTTGTACTATTTGGTATATACTGTTTGCCATCTAACTCTCTATATAGATACTCTCCTGAAAGTGATATAAAACTCTCATCAAATAGGTGGTGAGTATAGCTTATATCTGCTCCATATAGTTGAGTATCACCACTAAAAGCATGAGACTCAGCACCATCATCTAAGTGTGCGATATGACTCTTTCCATTGGCTAAACTAACTCCTAATGAGAGTCTATTCTCTCCTATTTCAAATGCTGTCTTGATATATCCTATTATCAAAGGATTATCTGTACTATCAACACCTACAAAAGTCTCAGTGGCATCACTAGGCTTAAATCCATCTCTACCAAAGCTCTGCTCATTTGTACCTTGTAGAGCCTCTACACCAACTATAGTATTTGTACTAAATGGTAGAGAATACTGTAATTGTAATCCTATATCATTGAGTCCATGTTGTCCTAATAGTGCATTGTATATAAGAGGTGCTTCATTAAAGTTATAGTTGTGGTGATGCTTCTCATTTAAGTATCCAAAGCTACTATTAAACTTTCCTATCTTTGCATTAACTCCCCAAGGTAGAGATGTTGTAGTAGCATAAGCCTCTTCTATCTCAAAATTATCTTGTGTGATATGAAATATACTCTTTAGCTCAAAGTAATCATCTACCCTTGCACCTAATATAAGCTCTGCATAGTTTAGACTAAAGCCATCATTTCCTGACATTGAGTTATGTGTATGACCCTCATGCTCATTACTTCCTCCATGTACGAATGATGGGATTTCGAGATGCTCTGTTGTGTTTGGATTATCAAAACTCTCTTTGCTATAACCCATATCTACTATAAGTGAGATAGATGGATTAAATCCCTCATTCTCTTCACTATGTTTCTCTATCTCATGCTCTTCATGTGACTCTTCTATATGCTCATTAGCATAGATTAGTGTAGCCAAAACGATACTAATTATCCATATTTTTTTCATAAATATCCTTATTCTGTTTTTAGTTTTTTATTTTGTGTGATTTTTTATATGATATTATGAAAAATAAGGAGGTGCGTGAGAGAAATATCCTAGAGGTAGAGGAGCTACAACAAAATATCGTAATCCCTGAAAATCAACTCTCGTTGAGGTAATAGTTTGCGTGATTTTATAAGGGGTCTTAGCGATAACTCTCTTGGCAAAAATAGTATTTTCAAAAAGAGAATTATCAATAACAAGGGCTATAGTATGGCTAGTATTTGATATACTCTTTTGAGTAACACAAACGCTACAGTCGTTATCATCTTCAAAAATATGAGTAAAGTGTAGTGTATTAGTCTGATAGACCCATAAGATAGAGAGTATCAGTAAGATATTAAAAGCTCTTAGCCGATATATAGAGTTTAAATAGTTAATCTTTAAGAGCCTTTATCTTTTTCTGCTATATCTTTATCTATCATATCTATTCTCTCACCATCTTCATTAAATTTACTCTTAAAATAGTTTTTTACTATTCCAAATGTAAGAAATGCAAAAATAAAAATTGCTATTATATAAAGTATATCTCCAAATGACATTTAGTTCTCCTTTTTATTTGTTTGCGTATTATTTATAGTAATTTTCTCAAATCCATCATAATTTTGACGCAGTGCTTCGTATATCACTACACCCACACTTACACCTAGATTGAGGCTTCTGCCATCTTTTCCCATGGGAATTGTAATACATCTATCTCTATTAGCTAATAATACTTTCTCATCTATCCCTTTTGTCTCTGAACCAAAGAGTATATAGTCATCTTCTTTAAATGGTGCATTGAAGTAGAGATTATCTGTTTTGGTCGTTGCCATATAGCTATTATCTCCAATTGGATGCACTTCCAAAAACTCTTTAAAACTCTCCCAAACTGTGAGATTTAGCTTGTACCAATAGTCTAATCCTGCCCTCTTGACAGCTTTATCATCTATATCAAAACCAAGTGGCTTAATTAGATGTAAAGATGCTCCAAGATTGACACAAATTCTACCTATTGTACCTGTATTTGGTGGTATTTGAGGCTCAACTAATACTATATTAAACATTAAAATATCACTGTTTTATTGCCATTTATAAAGACTCTATCATTTAGTACCAATGCCAATGCACGAGATAAAACTATCTTCTCTCCATCTCGCCCAGCTCGTTGCATATCTTTCCAACCCAAACGGTGATTAACAGGGATTACATCTTGAGCTATAATAGGACCCTCATCAAGGTCATCTGTGATAAAATGAGCCGTAGCTCCAATAATCTTAACACCTCTCTCATAAGCTTGTTTATAAGGATTAGCCCCTATAAAAGCAGGTAGAAATGAGTGGTGGATATTGATTATCTTTTGACTATAGGCTTTGACAAATATCGGTGTGAGGATACGCATATATTTGGCCAATACAATATAATCAAATTCAAACTTATCTATTGCTCTTATCATAAGTTTCTCGTGTTCTTCTCTGCTCATATCATCAGATGAAATATATATAAACGGTATATCAAACCTCTCAACAAGCCCTTTGAGTATATCTCTATTAGCTATCACACACTCTATATCAGCATCAAGTTCACCTGCTTCATGACGGATAAGTATATCACCCAAAGCGTGTGACTCTTTTGTAGCTAGAATAACTATCTTTTTGGCTTTTGGCTCTATCACTCTTAGGCGTACATCTTGAGGGAGAATAGAGATAAGCTCTTCTCTAAGCTCCTCTACATTAAATAAGCCTGAAACCACTGTACGCATAAAGAATTTGCCCTTTTCTTTATCAACAAACTCACGGTTATTATCTATATTTAACCCTCTATCATAAAATACTTTTGAGATTTTATATACCAATCCCTTTGCATCTGTACAATCAATAAGGACTCTAGCTCTCATCTGCATTATCTATTTACTACTGTAGTCAGCTACAATATCTCCCATTTCACTACAAGTACATATCTCTTTGGCATCATAATCACCCAAATCTCCTGTACGATAACCCTCACTAAGAGCCTTTTTGATAGCATTATCTATCTTATCAGCAGATACATTTTCACCTAGAGCATAACGAAGCATCATACTAGCACTTGAAATTGTAGCCAGAGGATTTGCTATACCTTGCCCTGCAATATCAGGAGCAGAACCGTGAATAGGCTCAAATAGTCCTACACCTTTACCTATACTAGCACTAGGAAGAAGACCGATAGAACCACTCAACATACTAGCAGCATCAGAGAGAATATCTCCAAATATATTACATGTAAGTATCACATCAAACTGCTTTGGCTCACGGATAAGTTGCATAGCAGCATTATCTACATACATGTGTGAAAGCTCAACCTCAGGATAATCTTTGGCTACCTCTTCAACTATCTCTCTCCAAAACTGGCTAACTTCAAGTACATTAGCTTTATCTACAGAGCATATTCTCTTTTTTCTCTTCATAGCTATATCAAAAGCCACAACAGCTATTCTAGTAACCTCTTCTTTTGTATAAACCATTGTATTAAATGCTTTATCTGCTTGAAGTTCTCTTGGCTGACCAAAATAGATACCACCAGTAAGCTCACGAACTACCATAATATCAACACCCTCTATCACTTCAGGCTTCAAGCTTGAAGCATTAACAAGCTCATCATAGACCATAGCAGGGCGAAGATTGGCAAAAGTGCCCATCTCTTTACGCAGACCCAAAAGTCCACTCTCAGGACGAAGATGTCTCTCTAGTTTATCCCATTTTGGTCCACCAATAGCACCAAACAGTACAGCATCACACTTTTTGACACCTTGGATAGTCTCCTCAGGCAGTGGCACACCTGTATCATCTATCGCAGAACCACCAAGTAAAAACTCTTCATATTTAAGAGTAAACCCTTGTGATACAGATACAGCGTCAAGCACTTTCATAGCTTCATCAATAATCTCTGGACCAATTCCATCGCCCTTTATTATTCCTATTTTGTAACTTTTGCTCATTATTTATTCCCTTTTTCTGCTAACTCTTTTTCTATTATCTCTTTTTTGGCAAATGCAATCAATCCACCTGCATCTACCAACTCCTGCATAAAATCAGGAATTGAGGTAAATTTATAACTCTTTGCTTGTGAAATATTGATAACTTCTCCCTTATCCATATCCACTTTTACAGTATCACCCTCATTTATCTCTACAGATTCAGGCAGTTCAAATATAGGCAGACCCATATTGAAAGCATTTCTATAAAAAATCCGTGCAAATGATGGAGCTATAATAGCACTAATACCAGCAGCTTTAAGCGCGATAGGAGCGTGTTCACGACTAGAACCACAACCAAAATTCTCACCTGCAACGATAATATCACCGACATTCATCTTCGATACAAACTCAGGGTCGGCATCTTCCATTACATACTTTGCCAACTCTTTTGGCTCACTTGTATTGAGGTATCTAGCAGCGATAATCAAATCCGTATCTATATTATTACCAAATTTCCAAACTTTACCTTGCAAATTAATCCTTTTAATAAAGAGATAAACTCTCTTTTAAATTTGAATTTATTATATCCAAAAAAAGAAAATTTGACAAATAATATTAAAAGACTAACTCAAGGTCTTTTTGTTTGGTGATACCAAACCTACAAATACTTGGTATTATTTAATATTCACTCATAAAGATTATAAGGTGATTAGATACTCCTAAATAAATATGGGTATAATCATATCCAAATTTTAATATATAAGGACTAAACAAAAATGTTTGGAAAAGCCACAAAAAGATATGACATCGTTCAAAGCGTTATGGACAGATACAACTATGCAAAGTTTACAACAAGTAAAGGTGTGATTTGGATAGATTTATACAGAGATGATGCACCCAACACAGTAGCAAACTTCGCTCACTTATGTGAAACAGGTTTTTATGATAGCCTAAAATTCCACAGAGTAATCGAAGGATTTATGGCACAAGGTGGATGTCCTCATTCAAGAGACAATCCAGAAATGGCAGGAACAGGTGGACCAGACTGGGCAATTGATTGTGAGACTGATACAAGCAAACAAGCTCACAGAAGAGGAACACTCTCAATGGCTCACGCAGGACCAAACACAGGTGGAAGTCAATTTTTCATTACATTTGCACCCACTCCACACTTAGACGGAGTACACACAGTATTTGGAGCAATAGCCCAAGATGATACAGATAGCTTTATGGTACTTGATAGTATTAGAGGCGAAGATGATATCGTTAAGATTGAAGTTGTAGCTACTAAAGCGTAATTTTTTTCATAAAGGTTTGGGTAAAAATACCCTGACCTTTATAAATTCAATTCAAAACTAACTACACATTAATCTCTTCAAGTTTCAACTCATACTTTGCTACTATCTCATCATCTATCTCAGAGGCTATTTCCAAATCTTCAAAAAGTTTGTCTATCTTCTGTTGTACTAATCCTACCTCTTTGGAGAGTTCCATTATTTTAGAGTTATCTCCACTATTTGATGCCTTCTCTAATGCTTCATTTTGTATCTTTAGCTCATCTTCTGCTTTTTCTATTTGGCTCTCATAAGATTTTATCTGTTTTACATACTCTTTTCGCTCTTGATTTCTCTCTTGTGTGACCACTTTTCTTTTGGCTTTTTGCTCTTTGTGATTGATTTTGGGTTTTGCTTTTTTGACCTCTTTTGTACCCTCTTCCTCTTCCCAACCAATTTTGGTCAAGAACTCTGCGTAACTGCCATCAAAATACTCAGCTCCCCCCTTATGGAAGATAATCAACGCATCTGCCAATCTATGAAGCAACATCTCCGAGTGAGTAACCATAATAAGTGAACCATCAAAACTATCAATCGCATCAGCTAAAGCATCAATAGACTGCATATCAAGGTGGTTGGTAGGCTCATCAAGAAACAGTAAGTTTGAGGGAGTTCCGATAATTTTACCAAGCATTACACGGCTTCGCTCTCCACCTGATAACACCTCTACCTTTTTCTCTGCTAAATCTCCTGAGAACATCATTCTCCCACAGATATTTCTTACTTCTGCTATACCAATCTCTTTACTCACCGAACTTATCTCATCTATGATAGTTGATTTGACGCTAAGGCGTTCAATATTCGTCTGTCCAAAGTGTGCAAATTTGGTTGATGGGTGAAAGTCAAGCTTTCCTTGTTGCTCTCCTAACTCTCCTGCAATATAATTTAGTAAAGTAGATTTACCTTTACCATTTTTACCGATAATCGCTACTCTTTTACCCTTTTCTAGTGCAAATGTGATATTTTCAAAGAGTGGCTCATCAGGGTTATATCCAAAGCCCAAATTTTCTGCTCTAAATATCACTTTAGATGGTGTGTCGCTATAGTTAAAGTTAAAAGAGAGAGTGGCATCTGTATGTAAATCTTCCATATCATCCATCTTCTCTAACTCTTTAACCTTTGATTGAGCCAATGCTGCTGTTGAGGCTCTTGCTTTGTTTCGTGCAATAAACTCTTCTAACTCTTTTCGCTTTTTATCTTGATTGAGTTTAGTCTTTTGGTATGTCTCATCTTCAAGTTCAAGTGTAGAGTAATATTTATAGCTATCACCTATGACGAGTCTCAAAGCTTTTCTCTGCACACCCATAGTATGTGTAGTCACAGAGTCCATAAAATCCCTATCGTGCGTAATAAGTATCACTTCACCATCAAACTCTCTAATAAATCCTCTTAACCATCGCAAAGAGATAATATCAAGGTAGTTGGTAGGCTCATCGAGAAGTAGCATATTGGGTTCAGTTGCCAAAAGCTTGACAAGATTTATCCGTATCTGATACCCACCAGAGAAGCTAAGAGGGTCTTTATCCAAATCCTCAGCACTAAAGCCCAATCCAAAGAGAAGTTTTTCTATCTTATAGAAGTTCCACTGCTCATCTTCAGGGAGTACCAAAGCACACTCTTCTCGTACTGTTTTTTCTGTAAAAACAAGATGCTGTTTGAGTGTTCCTATCATATAATTTTTGGGGATACTAACATCACCATCATCATAACCCTCTTCACCCAATATAATTTTAAATAGAGTTGATTTACCAGAGCCATTACGCCCCACAAAACCTATCTTTTGATTAGAGGCAAGTTTGAGATTTACATTACGAAAAAGTGTTTGACCACCGAAGCTTTTGGAGAGGTTTGTAAGTTGTATCATAGAGTATCCATATTGAAGTTTTTTGTGATTATATCTAAAACTATTAATATATTATGATAAAATCAGTTATATTAAATTTAAAAAGGATATTAGATGAAAAAATGGCGTTTTGATTTTAGGATTTGGCACTGGTTACATGCTTTTGTAGTTTTAGGACTATTAGGTACAGTATTTTTAAGAAAAACATTTCTAAGTTGGAGAGATAATAGTGTAATACTCTCCAATAAACTATTAGAGATAGATATGGATTATGAGCTTACAGCAGAACAAGCTAAAATGTTGGCAAAAGCTATAAGAGCCCCTATGTGGGAGTGGCATATACTTTTGGGCTATGCTTTAGCATTTTTGATAGTGTGGAGAATTTTACTATTTCTGAGTCAAAGTGGTAGAGATAGTTATCAGAACTTTAGTAGTAAATCTATCCATAAAAAGATGGTAACGGTAGGTTATATCGGAATTTATGGAATATTACTATTTATGAGTATTTCAGGTCTTGTTATGGTATTTAATCAAGAATTAGGACTTATCAAAGAGACGGTTCACAATATCAAAGAAGTTCACGAGTTTGTATTCTTGGGAGTATTAATATTTGTACCTCTACATATTGCAGGTGTGGTAATATCAGATATGAGTAGTGAAAAGGGAATAATATCAGATATGATAAATGGTGGTAAGCGTTAATAAGGACTAAAATATAAATAAAGTCTATTTTTTGTAGGTTTGGCACTGCCAAACACCCTAGTATGGTCAATTTGTTTGGTGATACCAAACCTACAAATACTTGGTATTATTTCACATTCACTTCTAAGTGTTAA
>JASFZJ010000113.1:0-36244 GCA_045267865.1 Sulfurovum sp.
ATTTTATTTACTTTTATGAAACAGATGGTGTACTCCTTGTTTATATATTAATTCCTTATTATATTCATTTAAGGTTATAGGGGTGATGAATGTCGGTAATAACAAAAAAGGAAAAATATGTACTCAAATGATGACTTAAATGAAGCAATAAAAGAGGAGATTTTCACACAAGAATCTGTAGATAACTTTCGTAACTATGTATCTACCAAACACAATAGCCCCCTCGTGGATGAAGAGAACTTTAAACTCCTCTCAGGATTTAATGATATTTTTGTAGTTATTGCCACTTGGCTTCTGTTGGGTTCGGTATATTGGATTACGGCACAGATTGATATACTTTTGGCTATGGTAGTGCTTACTGTTTTATCGTGGGGATTAGCAGAATTTTTTGTACGCCAACGTAAAATGGCTCTTCCGTCTATTGTCTTGATGGGTACTTTTATTAGTAGTATTTTCTTTGGACTTTTTACAATCTTTGTACACAATAATATACTCTATGAAAATAATTTAATGATTTCAGCAGGAGTGACAGGTATCGCTACATATCTACACTGGAGACGATTTGCTGTGCCTATTACTGTAGCATTTGGTATGTCTGTATTTATTGTTTTCACCATCTCGTTACTTATATCCATCTATCCACCAGTTAAAGACCACTGGGCATTTTTGACGCTCTTTTTTGGACTAATGACATTTTATGTAGCGATGTATTGGGATAGTAAAGATACCAAACGACTCACCAAAAACTCTGATGTAGCATTTTGGTTACACCTGCTCTCTGCTCCATTGATTGTACACTCTATCTTCACACTTCTAGGTATCTTTGATAGTACAGAAAATGGACTAGATACACTTATAGCAATAATCATACTCTACATATTCCTCTCCTCTGTCTCCCTAATTGTAGATAGAAGAGCCTTTATGGTCTCATCTTTGGCTTATGTAATATATGCTCTAAATTCTCTCTTCAATAATTATGGTATAGATAACAATAGCTTCGCTATCACAGGAGTTTTGATAGGTTTTTCTCTTCTTCTACTTTCTGCTTATTGGCAAAATGTGAGAAATACACTTTTAAATATTCTACCTGATGTAATTCGTAGGAGAGTGCCTTAGAGAGTAATAAATTTATGCTACCTATGATAAAATACTATTATGAAAAATCAACATAAAATAGTAAAATTAATAGTAGCAATACTTGAAGAAGATAATCACACTATCTCTTTTGCAGAGAGTTGTACAGGTGGTAGGTTAGCTAGTGCTTTTACAGCCATATCAGGAGTCTCTAGTGTATTTAATGGCTCGTGTGTTACATACTCAAATAAGATAAAACAGCTTTGGCTTGGTGTAGATGATGAGGTTTTGGAGAGATATGGAGCAGTAAGCTCTGAATGTGTCTCACAAATGTTGGAGGGGATAGTTAAACTTTCAAAAAGTGATTATGCAATAGCTATATCAGGTATAGCAGGACCCAATGGGGGGAGTGAGCTGAAGCCTGTAGGCACTGTATATATAGGATTAATTACTCCCAAAACCAAAGAAATATTTCATTATATTTTTGATGGAGATAGAGAACAAATACAACAAAAAGCTACTGATTTTGCAATAGGAAAATTGGCTAATTTGTTAAAAATTTAATTTTTTTTCAAAAAGCCTTGACAATCTATTGATAATGGGCTATAATTCCGTCCACTTATTTTGAGAATGAGTTTGGAATGATTGACCTGTTAGCTCAGTTGGTAGAGCAATTCCCTTTTAAGGAATGGGCCCTAGGTTCGAATCCTAGACAGGTCACCATTAATATAAAATTGTCTTCAGCAGACAGCTCACGAAACTTGTTTCGTTTTGAATTTTTTTGCTAGTTGATTTTATTTATGATAGTAAGGTCGCTTAGCTCAGTTGGTAGAGCGCTACCCTTACAAGGTAGATGTCATAAGTTCGAGTCTTATAGCGACCACCATGATTATCGTCTTCAGCAGACGGCTCACGAAACTTATTTCGTTAGTGAAAGTTGGATTTATAGCAATTGAGTTATAATTTAAAAGCACTAGTGCTTGAACTCTCTGTTGAAGAGAACTTAGCGTTAGCGTAAGTCAGTGAAGCTTTGCTTTAATGACGGTATTATTTATATAGGTGCGGTGGTAGTTCAGTTGGTTAGAATACCTGCCTGTCACGCAGGGGGTCGCGAGTTCGAGTCTCGTCCACCGCGCCATTTTGACCTGTTAGCTCAGTTGGTAGAGCAATTCCCTTTTAAGGAATGGGCCCTAGGTTCGAATCCTAGACAGGTCACCATCTATATTGTCTTTAGCAGACAGCTCACAAACTTTATTTTGTTAGTAAAAGCTTATTTTATGTTTAAGTATTCTTGAATGACCCTTTCATCTAGTGGCCAAGGATATTGCGTTTTCAACGTAAAAACAGAGGTTCAAATCCTTTAAGGGTCGCCAAATTTATTATCGGTCGCTTAGCTCAGTTGGTAGAGCGCTACCCTTACAAGGTAGATGTCATAAGTTCGAGTCTTATAGCGACCACCATGAAAATGTCTTCAGCAGACAGCTCATAAAATTTATTTTGTAGTAAAAGTTGATTTTATGACAACTATGTTATAATCTTACAAATCACTATTGTTTGAACTGTCTGTTGAAGACAACTCAGCGTTAGCGTAGTAAAATGAACTTTGTTTATTTTGCGTTATTTTAATGGTATGCGGTGGTAGTTCAGTTGGTTAGAATACCTGCCTGTCACGCAGGGGGTCGCGAGTTCGAGTCTCGTCCACCGCGCCATATACTTTCTTCATAAATTTCATAATATTTTTTTCTTTTTGTATAAATATGATATAATTATCACTATTTAAAACTTATATTTAATATCTCTTATCGGCTCTTAGGAAAACAATGAAACAAAAAATAAAATCCATAGCAATAGGCTCATTTGATGGGATACATATTGCCCACCAAAAACTTATTGAACATTCCGATGCACTTGTAATCATAGAGCGAAATTATGGCTCTTTGAGTGCAGGATATCGTCGTTCTCTATACACCTCAAAAATCTGTATTTTTTATCACTTTGATACTATAAAGTTACTTTCTCCCTTAGAGTTTGTAGTCAAACTCAATAGCGATTTTCCATATTTGGAGAAGATTGTAGTAGGCTATGATTTCTATTTTGGCAAAGGTAAAGAGGGCGATGCTCAAATACTAGAGGCACTATGTGAAAAAGAGGTAATCATAATAGATCAGATATGCCTAGATAATATACCCGTCCACTCTCGTACTATCAAAGAGTATATAAGAGGTGGAAATATAGAGATGGCAAACAGATTTTTGGGTCGCAGATACTCTATTGTAGGAGATATAATATCAGGACAAGGTCTAGGTAAAAAAGAGCTTTTTGCAACTATCAATCTATCTGTAGAGGATTTTGAGATACCCAAAGATGGGGTTTATGCTTCATTTACAAATATAAATGATATATCCTATCCTAGTGTAAGCTTTTTGGGTCATAGAGTCACTACAGATGGCTCTTACGCCATTGAAACGCATATATTAGATAAGGATATTGAAGTAGTTGAGGGTAAAATAGAAGTAGAGTTTGTAGATTTTATACGAGATAATCAAAAGTTTGATAATCTTATAGAACTCAAAAAACAGATAGAGCGTGATATAAATCTAGCCAAAAAGGTACTATTATGATAAGATTTTTTCTTATACTATTAATTACGCTCATTGTGGGTTATATCTCTATTGTGATACTCTTTTATCTCAAACAAAAATCACTTTTATATGTCACTACTACATCTATCCTATCAAATTTTCCTACTTTTATGATTGAAAGTAGTGGAGAGAGTATCAATATATTTGTACTCAACAAAGAGTCACAAGAAGCGATAATATATTTTGGTGGAAATTCTGAATCTATGGGACAAAGTTGTGATTATTTCTCGAGATTATTTGTTACAAAGAGAGTCTATTTAATGGATTATAGAGGATATGGAGATAGCACAGGAGAGCCTAGTGAAGAGGGGATATATAGTGATGCGTTAGCACTTTATGACAAAGTCAAACTAAATCACACCAAAGTATCTATAGTAGGCAGAAGTTTAGGCTCAGGTGTGGCTACTTATGTAGCATCCCAAAGAGAAGTATCTGCATTGGTGCTTATCACTCCTTTTGATAGTATCGTCAATGTAGCCCAAGAACTCTATCCCTATATCCCTATCTCACTTTTGGCAAAAGATAGATATAATTCCAAAGCTAGAGTTAAAGATATAAAAGCACCTACACTTATACTAATAGCACAAAATGATACGCTTGTCACCAATAAGAGAACAGAGTCATTAATAGAAGCATTCATACCAAACCAACTAACAGTAGAGACTATAGAGGGTAGAGGACATGGAGATATAGTATCTGATGAGAGATATAATAAATTGATACAAGATTTTATAGGAGAAATAAATGCTAAGATATGGGTAGGGAAGTAACCTCTTGCCCTAATCTTTATAATCTGTGAAAAGATTAGGATTAGCGAAATAAGTATTTGGTAATAGTTTTCTATAACTATACCATTTAGATATTTAACTCCGTTACTAGAGCTATCAACATACTTTTATGCTATATCTATTTATTAGATTATTTATCTTGTTTAGTTGTTTCCAACTTTTGAAGTGTTGAGAAAATAGCAAAGTTGTAGGTGCTATCATCATTGCTTGGTAGCCGTTTTGAACGCTTACAAACATTCCATTTATCACCACTTCTGTCTTGCCAAATCCTACATCAGCAGAGAAGATAATAGGTATCTAAGTACAAATATTGTGAGTTTACTTTGATGTGTGGGAGAGGTGAGTATTTGTGAGGGGTAGTATGCTAAGTTATTTGAGGTAGAATATGATTATAAATATAAAATAAAGAGATTAAATATGAGAAAAGTAGAAACAGAACAATCAATCAGACAGATTGTAAGAAGTTGCGTAGAGGGTTATGCTAGTGGATTTGAGCTTAGACATATTAAAGAAGTAGATAATCCAAATGGTGTTATAAATATGAAAATTCATAATGTATTTATTTCTGCTTTAGGACAAGAGATACAATATTATGCCTCTTTGGTGCGTTCTTTGGATAGTTCAATGGGAAATATGCTTGAAAAAATGGCTATCAATATTGCAAAATTATTTTATGTAGTTGAAAAGAGTGTAGAGGGTCAATTATATCCTGAACAAACAGCCAAAATAGCAGAATTGTTAGAGGGGTATAAAAATTCTAAAAATGATTTAAAGCCTCTTCTTTCTCATTATGATGATATTAAAAATATTACAACAAATTCAGAAGTGATAACTAAAACACATATTAGCGATTATTATTTATTTGATAAACAGACAAACACACATCATCTCATAGAGTTAAAAATTGGTGGTGACTTAGATAATAAAAAAGCAAGAAGTGAAAAAGAAGCAATATTTGAACAATATGCAATTCTTTCCAACTCATTAGGAAAAGATGCAAATATAAAATGCCATTTTGCAACTGCTTATAATCGTTTTGGTGAAGATAAAGAGTGGAAACAAACAAGAGTTTTACAATTTTTTGCCAAAGAAGAACTCTTGATAGGTAAAGATTTTTGGAACTTAGTATGTTGTAGTGATAGAGGGTATGAGATAGTCATTGATGAGTACAAAAAATGTGCTTATTTGATTACTGATGCTTTGGAGAATATTAAACAAGAATATTTAGGTTAATCCAAATGACAGCACCTATTAACTTTATACAAAACTCTAAATTATTAGAAAATCGTCTCTCTCCTATTCTCAAATGGGCAGGAGGCAAACAACAAGAACTAAAATATATTCACCCTGCAATGCCAAAAGAGTTCAAGAACTATTATGAGCCATTTATCGGTGGTGGAGCAGTTTATTTTTCTATTCATTCAGATAAATTATTTATTAATGATAAATCAAATGAACTGATTGATTTATATCATGCTATTCAAACTAAAAATAAATCATTTTTTAAAGTTATGAATGAAATAATTTATAATTGGGAACTATTAGAAAAAATAGTTTTTAATCACTCAGAGGAATTTATTGATTGTTATAGTAATTTTTCAATAAATAAAACCAATGAGCTAGATATAAAAAATTGGATTGTTAGTTTTGTATTTGAGCATTCAAAAGAATTTAATGGAATGCTAGAAGCTTATTTTAATATTCATCTTGAAAACTTTATCAAAGAGATTAATAAAAATCTTCTTAATAAGATAAAGAGAATGAAAAAAATAGAACTTGAAAAAGGGAAACTTCCAAATGAAGATATTCTTGATAATATAGAATCAGCATTTAAAAGTGCTTTTTATATGCACTTTAGACATCTTTATAATCATATAAAAGAGTATAAAATAAATAAGCCAAAAGAAGTAGCCATTTTCTTTTTTATACGAAATTTTGCCTATAGTGGAATGTTTAGATATAACAAAAGTGGAGGTTTTAATGTGCCTTATGGTGGCATAGGATATAACAGAAAAAATCTAACTAAAAAGCTTGATTATTTACAATCAGAAGAGCTTATTAATCATCTAAATAAAACAAAAATAACCAATTTAGATTTTGAAGACTTTTTTAAAGAAACCCAACCTACAAAAGAAGATTTTATCTTTTTAGACCCTCCTTATGATAGTGAATTTAGCACTTATGCACAAAATGAATTTACAAAAGAAGACCAAAAGAGATTAGCAAATTATTTAATAAATAATTGCGATGCTAAATGGATGATGGTAATTAAAAATACAGATTTTATATTTGAACTGTATAATAAAGACAATATAAATATAAGTAGCTTTGATAAAAAATATATGGTGAGCTTTCAAAATAGAAATGATAAGAATGCTAAGCATTTATTAATACGAAATTATGAGGAGTAGAATATGGCACGAATTACAGAGAAAGAATTGATATTACCAGCATTATCTGTTATGAAAGAAAATGATAATGGAGAAATCACAACATCAGTATTGATAAAAAAATTAGAAGATTTAATTGAAATTGATGAAGATGATAAAGGTATTATTCAAAGTAGAAAAGATTCTTTCTTTACTCAAAAAGTTAGAAATTTAAAATCACATAATACTTTAGTTAAAAAAGGTTTTTCAACATATAATGATGGAAAGTTTAAAATTACAGAAGAGGGAAAAAACTATTTAGCTCAAAATCAAGAACAATTAAAATTAATTATTATTGAAGAGAAGTTTTTACAACAGAAGTCATTAATTATTACCGATTATTTTATTGGATTTAAGAAGAGTATAAAAAATATTCAAGAATTACTAGAAATAACTTCTATTAATCAGGATTTAGAACTCCATTATTTCAATATGTTATATTCATCAGTAATAACCAGTTTAGAAACATATTTATCAGATGCTCTAAAGTTCAATTTATCAAATAAAGAAGAGTTTTTAATTAAATTCGTTGAAACTTTTCAAGATTTTAAAAATGTAAAATGTGAGTTTAATGATATTTTCAATTTATGTAATAGTATTGAAAATACAGTAGAAGAAGGATTAAGGTCACTTTTATATCATAACTTAGGCAAAATAAAAGGTATTTATAAATCAACATTTGATATTAATTTTAAACCAATTGGTGAACTTATGCAATCAATATCAATTAGACATGATTTGGTACATAGAAATGGTAAAGATAAAAATGGTGTTATTCATGATATTAAAAAAGAAGATATAGTACAGCTATGTGAAAAGGTCACAATTTTTATTAGTAATATTGAAGAACAATTTAATACTTTAACTTCAACAGACGATGAACAATAACTACAGAATTTTTCATCGTGATAGCTTAGAGTATATTAAAACTATGCGTTCTAATTCTGTAGATTTTATTTTTACAGACCCACCTTATAATATTAGCCAATACTCAACGGGTAATATTCAATTTAATCATAGAAGTGATATAAACAACGATATAGCCGATTGGGATAGAGATTTTGACCCATTAGATTATAGAGATGAGTTTCTAAGAGTATTAAAGCCAAAAGGTAATATTTTTGCTTTTACATCGTATAATACTATAGGACGATGGCATGAAATTTTTGACCCTATTTTTGATACTTTCCAATTTTTTGTTTGGCACAAAACTAATCCAACACCCAAATTTTATAAAGCAGGATTTTTAAATAGTTGTGAGATGATAGCTTGTATGTGGAATAGAGGACATACTTGGAATTTTGGAGAACAAAATGAAATGCATAATTTTTTTGAAAGTCCTATTTGTATGCGACCTGAAAGACTTCAAGACCCAAAGCATCCTACACAAAAACCAATCCAACTATTGAAGCATATTATTCAAATGGCTACAAATGAAGGAGATGTAATTTTTGACCCATTTATGGGAGTTGGTTCAACGGGTGTTGCTTCACTACAATTAAATCGTAAGTTTATCGGTATTGAACTTGATAAAACTTATTTTGAGGCTTCTAAAAAACGATTGGAGTTTTAATGAAAGTAAACTGGAATTTTATATCCTCTTAAGTTTAGTATGATAAAATTTGGTTGTTAATAAAATTTATCGTTAAGGAAATAAAAATATGTTAGTAACTAAAAAAGCTCCAGATTTTACAGCAACGGCAGTTCTTGCAGATGGTCAAATAAAAGAGGATTTTAATCTTATGGAAAATCTTGGAGAAAAAGGTGCAGTATTGTTCTTTTATCCACTTGACTTTACTTTTGTATGTCCATCAGAGATTATTGCATTTTCTCATAGAGCTAAAGAGTTTAGAGAAAGAGGTATAAATATCATCGGTGTATCTGTAGATAGTCAATTTTCTCACTTTGCATGGAGAGAGACTCCTGTAGCAGAGGGTGGAATTGGTAGAGTTGATTTTCCACTAGTAGCAGACCTTTCTAAGCAAATCGCTAGAGATTATGATGTACTTCTTAATGAATCTGTAGCTTTAAGAGGCTCATTTTTGATTGATGCTGATGGAACTGTTAGACATGCTGTTATCAATGACTTACCACTAGGAAGAAATATTGATGAGATGATTAGAATGGTAGATACAATGTTATTTACAAATGAACATGGTGAAGTTTGTCCTGCTGGTTGGATAAAAGGTGATGAGGGTATGAAAGCTGATACTGCTGGTGTGGCTGAATACTTAGGAAAACACGCAGAAGAACTGTAGTTTTTTAAACTTATAAAGTAGGCTTTTTGCTTATTTTATGAGTAAGTATCAAGGAGATATCTATGAGTGACCATACTATATTATTACAAAATAGTGAGCTAAAAGCTACATTTCAACGGATAAATATATTAGAAAATATAGCTAAATTTGGACATATATCTATAGATGATATATATGTAGAAGTGATAAAAATACACCCATCATTATCTCTAGCTACGGTCTATAAAAATATAGTTTTGATGATAGAAAAAGGTATCTTGGTAGAAGTGCCAATAACAGGACAAAAGTCCAAATATGAGATAAAAAAAGAGAACCATATTCATCTAATATGTAATAAGTGTAGAGAGGTAGTAGATAAACCTTACAGTACAATCACAGATGATATATTTTCTAATTTTACCAAAGAAGATAATTTTTCTATACTCAAAAAGCAGATAAATTTATATGGTATTTGTAGTAGCTGTTAGATTTTTAAAAGTTATTTATTCTCTCTTTGGGTATTATAATTTTTTTGTAACCAAAATAGGCAACATACCAAAATAACTTAGCGTTCCAAAAGCTTGATTAATATTCATATCAGGTTTAATATTAACTATCATCTCTTTGATAACTTTATCTTCTAAATCACCCATAAATGTACCCTCACCATGGTCTTCTATGTATAGCTTTACCAAACGGTGTGTATGTTTGTTCTCTTCGTATTTCCAGATTTTCATAATAGTCCTAAAGTATTTTTGAAGTAATTACAAGATAAAAGAGAAATATAATAGCAATATCGTTCATCGCCTATTTTCTCATTAAAATGAACTACATCCCCCACTATTCTATTGGAGCGATAGTTCCATGGTTTACTCAAATGAAAAAACAGATGACCAGAGATGGTACTAATCCAACTACGATATTGCATTTTGTCCTCTCTAATCTCTAGATTCTTATCTTATACGCGTACAATTGGTCTAGCTGTACCTTTTGATTTACCATCTAAAGATACTTCTAAACCTTTATCAGTTCCTGAAGCTAGTCCTAAACCATTTTTATATAGTTTAGAGACTCGTCGATACTCCAAAGCATCTACAACACTTTTGATAAACCATAACGCAAAAATAAATAATAAAATTTCCTTTAGCATATAGTCTCCTATTATCTCTTAGAGAACTGTGGACTTTTTCTTGCTTTTTTCTTACCTGGCTTTTTACGCTCTACTACTCTACTATCTCTAGTAAGTAGTCCCATTGGTTTAAGAATAGCTCTAAATGATGGTTCAAACTCTACCAACGCTTTAGTGATACCATGCTTTAGTGCATCAGCTTGTGCTGAATAACCACCACCAAGTGTAGTTGCTTTAATATTCATATTATCTAATTGCTTTGTAATCTCTAATGGAAGTCTAACTTTCATTTTGAGTGTTTCATGTCCACCTAACCATTGGTCAAGAGTCTTACCATTGATAAGCATTTCACCATTACCTGGAGTCATCCATACTTTAGCGATTGCTGCTTTTCTTTTTCCTGTTGCATAAATAGTTGCCATGATTACGCTTCCTTATTTAATTGTGCTGTATGAGGATGCTCTGACCCTGCATAAACTTTGAGCTTCTTAAGCATTGCTCTACCTAGAGTAGTTTTTGGTAACATACCTCTTACAGCTTGTCTAAATAGCTTTTCAGTATGGTTTTCTAACATATCACCTAGTTTTTTACTCTTAGTTGAACCAAAGTAACCAGAGTGTGTAAAATACTCTTTATCTTCTAATTTTGCACCAGAGAATTTTACTTTTTCTGCATTGATAATAACTACATAATCACCACAATCTACATTTGGTGTAAATGATGGTTTATGTTTACCTCTAAGAAGTGTTGCGACTTCAGTTAAGATACGACCAAATGTTTTACCATCTGCGTCTATCAAAACCCAGTCACGAGTTACTTCAGCAGGTTTTAGAACTGATGTCAATTTCATGATATTCCTTAATAAATATGAGCCTAAGCTCTTTTGTGATGAGAATTATAGCCAATAAAACTTAAAGTTTATTTAAATTAAGTTACAATTAAGATTATAGGCTTTATAATTTTATCTCTACCTTATTGCCTTAGAGTTGAAAAGCCTTAATGAATAGTGAGTAGGGGTGTTCATTATTCATCTAAAACCCACCATTAGGGTCAAACCCAAAACTCATATTGGCAAAAGATGGGTCTTCATATCCATTTTGTATAGATATTCCTCGTAACATTGTTATATCCATTTTGGGGTCTATCCCTTTGGGACATACAGCTGTACATTCTCCACAAAGAGTACAATCCCATACACCATTTGTTTGAATATTGTCTATAGTCTGTTTTATCTCTACTTCCCTAGGGTCTATACTATATCTATACGCTCGTGTAAGTGCAAAAGGTCCTAAGAAGTCGGGATTAACAGCATAAACAGGACATGATGAGTAACAAGAGTTACACAATATACAATCACTCTGTGTCTCGGTCATCTTTTCATCTTTGTAAGAGAGTGAGACCGTTTGATTTGTCTTTATCCACGATGAGGTCTCTTGGATAAGAGTAGCCATATTAGACTTATCCACTTTAAGGTCTCGGCGTACTTTATGATAATTTAGTGGCTCTACTGTATCATTAGCTTCTACTCTGTATTCACACACTAATACCTCTATTCCATTAACTCTCACAGCACAACTCCCACATACAGAAGCACGACATCCTGCACTAAATGTAACTGTAGCGTCTAGGTTTGCTTTGATAAACCCTAGAGCATCTAGTAGAGTCATATCCTCATCAGGAATTGAGTAGCTTTGATGTGAGTTATTTTGACTTCTTAATATATTTATCTCTCTCATACTATATCCTTCATAGCTTATCTCGCCAACTTATGATTATATGTTTTTTGAAGTTTGCATCATCTTCACTCTCAAACCCTTGTTTAAAGTGAGCTCCACGACTCTCATCTCTAGCGATAGCCGAAGATATAATAGTAGGTGCTAAAATAAGAGCTGAACGAAACTCCAAAAAATCTATAAGATTGCTATTATCTTCTCTATTTTTATCATTTATGCCCATTTGAGGTAGAGTTATCTGCATATCTATTACTCTCTCTAATGCATTATGGAGAGTCTTGTTATCTCGTATTATCCCCACCTCTTCATAAAATAGCTCACCCAAAATATTTCGGTTATCATAGAAATTGATAGAAGGAGTAGCGTTAAATAGACTCTCTATATAGTTTTTATCAATTTCAAGTTGAGTAGAGGAAGCTTTTTTATTACTAGCATATATTGCATATTTGGACGCATTCTCACCTGCCAATCGTCCTAAAGAGATAATCTCCAAAAGTGAGTTCCCTCCTAGACGATTTGCTCCGTGTATCTTGGCATTGGCACACTCACCTACAGCAAAACACCCTTTTATCCCATTTACTTCCAAGGTATAATCTACATCTATCCCACCCATTGTATAGTGAGCGACTGGTTTGATAGGGATTAACTCTTTTGCTGGGTCTATATTTTCGTGGAATTTACAGAGTGCTACCTCTTGTGGGAGAAGTTCTTGAAGTTTCTCTTCACCCAATCCTCGTATATCCAAAAATATATTTTCACCATTTTTCATCTTATTAAATATCGCTCTAGCCACCTCATCACGAGGTTTGAGTTCATCTATAAATCTCTCACCTTTAGAGTCAAGTAGATAACCTCCCTCTCCTCTAGCACTCTCACTAATAAGTATAGAAGAAGACTTCAATGCTGTAGGGTGAAACTGTACAAACTCCATATCACTCACTCCTCCACCTGCACGAAGCACCGAAGCGATACCATCACCAGTAGAGCCAAAAGAGTTGGTAGTATATCCGTGGTATATTGAAGCGTATCCACCTGTAGCCATTATTACCGATTTGGCATCTATTTGTACGACCTCACCTGAATAAATATCCAAAAATATCGCACCTTTAGCTACACCATCTTCTACAATGAGATTAAGTAGATAGTAGTTATCTCTAAACTCTATATCCTCTTTAATAGCGTTATCATAAAGAGTATGAAGTATTTTGAGTCCTGTATAGTCTTGTGCATAACATGCTCTCTTATGAGTTGCTCCACCGAGTTTTCTTTGGGCTATACTCTTTATGCCTTCGTGTGGAGTATCTAACCTAGAAAATGGTACACCAATAGAGTCAAGCCATTGCATAGTCTCAGGTGCTAAACTACACATATCTCGTACACTCTGCTCATCACAAAGTCCGTGAGCTGATTTGATAGTATCTGCTATATGACTCTCTATACTATCTTCATCCATATTAGACAAAGAGGCGTTTATCCCACCTTGTGCCATAGAGGTTTGTGAAGCAGTAGGGTAGCTTTTGCCTACTACCAAAACAGATGCTCCATTTTGTGAAGCCAATAGAGCTGAGGTGAGTCCTGCTCCACCTGCACCAATTATAAGTATATCGACCATAATTTACTCCGTCGCATTATCATCTGCACACGGTGTTGCTTTTGTAATCTCTATAGTACACCCCTCATCTAAGACAGCACTAAAAGTATCAGTATAGTCCATCACTCTACTTTGATTGGGTATGCTTGTGTTTATTACCTCTTTTATATCAGGCTCTTTTGTACTCTCAAAATGAGCGATTATATCTCTATCACCTTTTATAATATTTATATGTGATTTCTCTTTGATGATAAGTATAGGAATAGTATTAATCCCCATAGATTTAAGCATCATTTTTGCATTAGTATTTGAACTCTCTATCGCATTATACGCTATATGGTTCTCTTTAAAATATTTTTTGACCTTTTTACAATGAGAACAGATAGGTGATTGGATTAGATATTTACCATCACTTGTGATAAGTACCTCATTGGTAGGAATATTTAAAATCCCTAATGCCACGATAATAGCACCTATAGGAAGTATCAAAAATAGATTTTTAATATTAGAGACTATCGCTATAATAAGTAGTGATGAGAATATCCCCAAACAGAATACGCATAGTTCTGGATTGACAAAAAATTGATATGATATAATAACACTCTCAAACGCAATAGCACTATAAAGAGAGATAAAAAATAGCTTCTCAAATATGACTATTTTGCGAGATAAAAATCCTAATATAATCAAAATAGAGACACCCACTATACCCATATAGTTGAGGTATAGAGCATCAAATTTAAGTAACTCACCTGCTAATTTACATCCAACAGCATCACAAAGTGAACTATGTTGAAGTTTGAGATAGGTCTCTGTAGATATATAAGACAACAATAAAAACGGTAAAAAAACTCTTGAAAATAGTAGCATAACTCTCTCCTTTAACTATCACTCATATTAGATACAATCTCTAAAGCTTTTTTCTTCGCCTCTTTGACATCATTATCAATCACCAAACTCACAGCCATTCGTCGCCCTTTATGAGATTCAGGCTTTCCAAATATTCTCACAAAAGAGTTCTCACTAAAAGCATTATCAGGGATTTGGAGCTTAGGCTTATTACTACGATTTTGAGCTTTATACGCTCCACACGCTCCTGCTCCATAAGTAATATAATTTAGAGGAAGTCCAAGTATAGCTCTAATATGAAGAGCAAATTGGCTCTGACTCTGTGTGATAAGTGTTACCATTCCTGTATCGTGAGGTCGAGGGCTAAGTTCAGAGAAATAGACATCTTCACCTTTTACAAAAAACTCAACTCCAAATATCCCTCTACCACCCAAACCATCAGTTACAGCCTTAGCTATATCTTTGGCTTTTTGAAGAGCTTTTTCGCTCATTTGCATCGGTTGCCAAGAGAGAATGAAATCGCCATCTTTTTGAATATGTCCAATAGGGTCACAAAATATCGTTCCAGTCTCATTACGCACAGTAAGCAGAGTAATCTCATAATCAAAAGAGATAAACTCTTCTACAATAAGCTCACTAGCATCACCTCTAGCCTCTTTGGCAGTCTCCCAAGAGTTGGCTATGTCAGCAGGAGTTTTTGCGATACTCTGACCATGACCAGAGCTACTCATCACAGGCTTAATCACACAAGGGAAACCGATATTTTCACCAGCTTGTTTAAGCCCCTCTAACGAGGTAACAAACTCAAATTTGCTAGTCTTTAGTCCAAGCGTATCTGATGCAAAAACACGAATATTTTTACGGTTCATTGTCTTATTGACAGCTTCAGCATTGGGGATAACATGAAATCCTCTCTTCTCTGCCTCAAAAAGAGCAGATATACTAATAGCCTCAACCTCAGGCAAAATATAAGTAGGTTGTTCTTTCTCTATAATCTCTAAAACAGCCTTCTCATCTTGCATATCTATAGCATAAGAGCGATTAGCCACAAGATGAGCAGGAGCATTTTTATACTTATCTACAGCGATAACCTCTAGCCCAAGCCTCTGTGCTTCAATAGCAACCTCTTTACCTAATTCACCAGAACCTAGCAACATAATCTTGATAGCATCTTTTTGTAGTGTTGTTGTAAATGTCATAAAAAAACCTTTGGAAAATAATAAGATATTTTAGCTAAACTTTGCTAATGGGATGGAAAAAGTAGAGCTTGTTTACTTTAGTTCAGATAATTTTTTATCTAAGTTTTTAAATTATTATAAATATTCTCAAAAAAGCTCAATTTCTTTTTAAATTCACTTTTCATATTCTCATCAAAAAATATTACTTTTAATCGTGATGGAGTTTTTTTCAATAGTTCAAAAGTTGAAACTTCTGTAAAATTAAATCGTGCTTTATCAAGGTTTTTTCCTGCACTTAAAACTCTATTTTTATAATGATTTTGTAGCTGACCATTTGGCATACATGATATATTAATGTTAAGAATATCAAGAGTATCTTTTGAGTATAAAACTGTTACAAAGTAACTTAAACAAATTTTTGGATTAGGTGTATCAGATTTATAATATGTAGGTAACGCAGGATGATACATCCGTTTTGGACTAAATGACTCACCATTTGATTTAACAATTTCAGAAGCATAACTATTTTGATTAGTTCCAACAAAAATATTTTTCACATAATCACCAATATTTCCATCAGCTTCAACAGTTTTTAAATCAATATGAATAAAAGCATCTATCACTTCAAAAAACATATCAGCACCCACTGGACAAGAATTTGGTTGTCCTATTCCTTTACCATTAAAAAGAGAATATATAATTCGTTCAGCTCCTACAGCAAAATCTGATATTTTAGAATCATATTTACCTATCCAATCACTTTTTATATCTTCTTTTGTAGCAAAACCTATCATCATTTCATCTTCAGTAAATTTCATAAAATGGTAAAATTTATTGAGATACTTTAGTTCTATCTCTTCAATCTGTTGATTTGTCACTATCTAATCCTTTTTTAATAATCTCTGCTATTTTAAATCCTAATTGAGGAGGGACTGCATTTCCTACTTGTCTATGTTGGGAGGATAGGCTACCGTGAAATATAAAATTATCAGGAAATGTTTGAATAATAGCACACTCTCTAACACTCAATCGTCGCTCTTTACTTGGATGAATTTCAGGTGTTGAGGCTGTTATTGTATCGCTTGGAGTATCCCAATTTGCTATTCTTAGACTCTGTTCAAACTTTATCTCTTTTTCTACAAATTCCGTTACTGATTTATCATATTTATCATCAAAATTTAATAGCTCTTTGAGTTTCCACCAATCACTAGGTTTAGGTATTGAGCCTGATTTATTATCTTTTCTAAACCAATGCCCTGCTGTATGTCTATACCCAAAGTGTTCATCAACTTTTTTGGTACTTATACCTTTTTTATTTCTCCAATCTTTAAGATAATCACAAATATCTGCTTGTGGTATTTTTGATTTTCTTCCAAAAAACTTATCACTTACATTGGTATAAGCAATATGATTATGAATGGATTTATTTTTTAGTTTTATATTTTGATTTGTATTTCTCTCTACAGTTTGAATATTATAGAGATGTTTTATTACTTGTTTTGTAGGGATATATTTTTTTAGATTACCCTCTTTTGTATATTTCTTATGATGAATATGTGTAGGTTTTGGATAGATAATCGGTTGGTTAATTCTATTTCCAATTATAATAACTCTCTCTCTTGTTTGAGGTATCCCAAAATCAGCACTATTTAAGACTTTAGCCTCTAACTCATAGCCCAAATCTTTGAAGTCTTCTTTTATCATATCAATGACTTTACCTTGACCTAAAGAGAGTAACCCTTTGACATTCTCACCTACAAAATATTTAGGTCTTTTCTCTTTTACAACTCTTAATAACTCTTTATATAAAAAATTTCTCTCATCTTCCATATTTCTTTTTGTGTTTGCTACTGAAAAACCTTGACAAGGAAAGCCACCAATAACAACATCAATATTATCATAAGGAATATCTTTATTTTTTATCTTTGTAATATCACCGTGTACTATATGGTCACCTATATTATTTTTGTATGTAATTGTAGCATCCAAATCAAAATCATTAGCCCAAACAATCTCTGCACCTGCTTCGATAAAACCTAAATCCATACCACCTGCACCTGAAAATAGTGAGATAACTTTAAAACCCATTTATGTAACCTTTTTTTGTTTCTGTATTTTTCTATTTTTATTATAATGGAGTTATATCAAAATAATCTTGTTCTTCTTTTCCTTAATATCTATGTAGATAAGAGCTAATGAAAATAAGGTAAAAGAAAAGATTTCATAAAAAACCTCTGTAAAATAATAAAGTATTTTAGCTAAATTTTGCTAATGGGATGGAAAAAGTTGTAGCAAATATTTTTTGATATAATATCTACCACTATATTATCAAAAAGAGAGAAGATGAAAAAAGTATTGATACTTCACGGTTGGGGTGGTAGTGACTATCCTCATTGGCAATCACAATTGGCTTCTTATATCATCCAAAATGATGGATGTGTGAGTTTTCCTAAGCTCAAAAATAAAGATTTACCCAAAAAAGATGAGTAGATAAGACAAACAAAAGATATATTGGATAATTTTAGACCTGATATTGTTGTTGCTCATTCACTAGGTTGTAGTTTGTGGTTTTGGCTTACTCTAGAGGGGAATGCTTTTGGTTGTAGTTTCTAAGGTTTTTCTACACCCTAGTTTGGTTGTCCTATTCCTTTACCATTAAAAAGAGAATATATAATTCGTTCAATCCTTAGTGTAAAATCTGATATTATAGAGTTATATTTATTTAGATATTTGAGTTCTATCTCTTCAATTTGTTGATAATCTCTACAATTTTCAATTATTTATTAGTTACATTGAGTTAGAGTAAACATAGATTTTATTGAATTGTTGTTTTCATTTGATACTTATTTTGGCATAATTGGAGCAAGATAAGAGATATATTATCTAATCAAGTCCGAGTCACAATAAGTATGAACAGAACTGACTCAAAAGCAAAAAGAGATATAATGCACTAACGATAAATCATCAATATAATCAATTATCCAAAGGATTACACAACCAAAAATCTTTATAAAGCCTAAATATTCCTATTTGTTTCTCCTCTGATGCATGACCGAACTAAATAAGGCTCTCTACCAACTCCAAAAACTTATCTCAGCCCTCAAGTTCTAAGGTTCTTTTATATTTTCTGCGAATATTGTAACATCAGTATATAAATAGAACTATCTCATTATCCTTACAATATGAAAAACTACAAATTTGTAACAGTGTTGTTTAATTCTTTTATCACTAATGATATTTTTATGCCTAATGATTATTTACCCAAAACCACATCTGTAGGGGTATATTATAATTACCCTTTATTTATCTCTACTTTTATCTTCTTATCTTCTATACTCAATACCTTGTCGCAAAATGGAAGCAGTCTATCATCGTGAGTTACCATAATAATTGTGACACCTCTCTCTCTAGTGATATTTTTGAGCATTTTTACTACACTTATCGCTCTCTCTCTATCCAATGCTGCCGTTGGTTCATCTGCCAAAATTATATCTGGTCTATTTGCCAACGCTCTTGCTATCGCTATTCTTTGATTTTGTCCACCACTTAGTTCACTGGGCATACTGTTTATCTTGTCACTCATATCAAGATAACGCATTATCTCTTCTACACGAGGCTTCACTACCTCTTTTTTCTCTCCGTTTTGGTATGGTAGAAGTGTAATATTCTCTTCTATATTCAAAAATGGTATCAAGTAGTGTGCTTGAAATATAAAACCTATCTTTTTGCGTCTAAGCTCTCTATCGTCTTTGACTCTCCATCTATTATCATATACTATCTCATCACCTATCTGTATCTTTCCACTTGTAGGCTCTAGTACGCACCCCAACATCATAAGAAGTGTAGTCTTACCAGCTCCACTTGGGGCTACAAGGGCTACAAATTCACCTTTGTTCAAACTAAAACTAGCACCATCTATAACGGCTACTTCACTATCATCTTTACCAAACTTTTTGACTATATTATCTATTTTTATTGCTATATTACTCATATCAACCACCTATCGCTTCTGCTGGGTCTGTTTTGATAACTTTGTAGATACCAAATAGTGATGCAAAGACAGAAGAAACTAATATAATAAAAAAGAGACTTATCGCATCATTAATATCCAAGACAATTCTTTTGGGAAATCCATTACTAATCAGCCTTGCGAATATATTTCCTGCTATAAATGCTAATACGCCTAGTGTTACCGTCTCTTGGATAATCATCTTGGAGATAGTAAAATTGGATATTCCGATAAGTTTCAAGATTGAAATCTCTTTGATTTTCTCTAGCGTCATCGTATATATAATCAAAGCTATAATAATTATAGATACCATAATCAAAATAACTGTAAACATACCTATCTGTTTTGAAGATTTTTTTATCACTTTTTCTAGTAGTAGATTGGTCTGTTCTGCTTTTGTAAATACCTTTTTGTGAGTGGTATGTTCTATATTCAAGGCTACCTGTTTGGGGTCATATCCATCTTTTACTTGGGCTATTATAGCATTTACGAGATATGGATTTGAGCCTTTTATTCCCCTTTTGTCATCACTTCTAATTCTCTCATTTGTATATGTAAACTGTAACACCTCAGCATCTTTGAGACTCGTAAATATAAGATAATCTCCACTATTTGATACTGTATCTTTGGTCACACCTACGACTTTAAATCTATCTCTTCCTAGTGTTATATATTCACCCAATTTATAGTTTGTCTTTTTGGATACTACTATCTCATAGTGCTGTTTATTAAGCACCCTGCCCTCTATAAGCTTGGATTCATCTATCACAGGAATATCTCCTAATGGGTCGTATCCCACAAGCATAACTTTGAAATCTCCATATCTATTTTCCATCTGAAAAGATTGAAAAGTTATAGCTTGTGCGTACTTTATCCCTGTCTGATATGTTATCTGATTTTTCAAATCCTCGTGTATCTTGGAGGTCTGAGCAAAAGGTCCTAGAGTATCTTGCTGAACTATCCAAATATCTGCTTTTATATCACTTACCAATACATTCGCATCATATACCATTCCTCTATAGACACCAATCATAATAATCACAATCCCCAATAGAACCCCCACGCTAATAGCAGTTATTAAAAACTTGCTAAGTGAGTGAGTTATATCTTTATAGGCTAGATTAATCATAAGCTATTATCTTCATACCATTTCTAAAAGCTTTATTTTTGGGATTTGGAATTGCCAATATATCATCTACAGATAACTCTCTTGTCGCTGCAACTCTATTACCATATCCCAATATTTTGAGTGGTTTAAACTTCACCTTACTCTCTTTGACTATCCATACACCTGTCTTCTCTTTAAATATAGTCAAAGCATTGAGAGGGATTTTAATAATATTAGAGAGTTGGTTAATTTTAATATCAATTATCGCTTGTTCGTTGAGATAAAAAGGGATAGGAAGTTTCTCAAAGGCAATATCTATCTCTCTCTCATTTGTGACACTATTATTGATAGGCTTTATATTTATGACTCTACCTTGGAGTATCTTATTAGATGAACGAAGTTTTATATCAGCTTTATCTCCTAGCTTTATCTCTCCACTTATCCGTGTATCAATATGAGTCTCTATCCATATATCCTCTGGATTTACTATCTCTATTAGATTTTGATTAGGATTTATAATCTGAAAATTGGAGATAAGCTTTTTGGTAATATATCCATCTATAGGAGAGTTTATTGTGTATTTTGATAGTCTCTTATTGAGTCCATTGCTATTGGCTTTGAGTTGGTCTATCTGATGATAGAGAGAGTTTATCTTTGAGGCTATAGTAGATATTTGTAGTTTAGCCACATCTCTATTGGTCTTATACTTCTCAAGAGTAAGCTTTGCAATAGAACGCTTTTTAAAGAGTTTTTGATTAGTGACAAAGATACTATTTTGATACTTATATTGAACCGTAGCTATCTGTTTATCTAGTTCTAATGATTTTATATCATCACTAAGCTTATTGATATTTGCTTTTTGTTCATCTATCTTATCTTTTAAATCCACCTCATCAATCTGAGCAATAAGGTCACCTACTTTGATAAAATCACCCTCATCAACGCCAAATGACAACAGAGACCCACCATAAAGAGACCCAATTTTATATATATCTTTCGCTCCAATAGTACCCACTCCTGAGACTGTAATAGGCATATTACCCTGAGTTACAGCAGTAGTTTTAAATGTGTGTTTAGGGATATATACTTTTTTATAAAAGACAAATCCAAGTAGAATAGCGATAGTGAAATAAATTAGATATTTTTTCATATTTTTCCTTCTTAATTTTTAGATTATATACTATCGATATTAAGAGTCTATTAAAATATAATCAAATATCACAACTTTTTTGAAGTTTTGGCATATCAATATCAAGATAACTAATCTCTTCAAGGACAGATTGTCTAAACCTATCAAGAGGCATTCGGATAGAGTAATATGCCCATCGCCCTCGCCTCTCCACTTTAAGAAATCTTGCCTCTTTCAATATTTTGAGATGTCTTGATATGCGTGATTGTATCATATCAAATGAGGTCTCAATATCACATACACACACCTCACCATTGGTATCTATAAACCTCAGAAGCTTCACTCTAGTCTCATCACTTACAGCACTAGAAGTCTGCAAAAATATATCCATATTAACAGCAAGAGGTCTCTAAAACTTTTGATTTGGCTAAGGCTTCTTCTATATCCTCTTTGCTCATATCACCGATTAAATTAAGCTCCACAGCTCCATCTTCACCCTCCACTCTCATATCTTTTATCTTCTCTTTAGTCTCACTACTCATACACGCACACGCTCCAGTTGCACAATTCTCCACCATCTTATCAATCTGTTCTTTCTGCACAGCACCACTAAAACTTATCTTCACACCTTCTGTTGTTTTAAATACTTGTTTATTCATTTTATCTCTCCTATTCTCTCTTTAATTTGAAGTAATAATACCTCTTTTATCTCATTGTAAGTCTCTACAAAAGCCTCATAACCCTTACCATCTGGGTCAACAAATCCTATATGAATAGTAGCTGTATCTTTGGGAAATATAGGACAACTTTCCTTAGCATTATCACAAACAGTCACCACCAAATCAAAACTAATATGGCTCAAACTATCCAAATGTTTAGAGTGATAACTATCTAGCCAAATCCCTCTCTCTTTTAACATCTTCTTAGCATTAAAATTGACCTTACCTAATGGAGCAATACCACAACTAAAAGCCTCCACACCATCAAGATAGTGATTAATCAGAGCCTCACCTATAATACTCCGACAACTATTACCAGTACACATTACCAACACTCTACTCAACACTTTTACTCCTATTTGTAAATATATATGAGAGTATAGCCAAACTATACTTACATATCAAGATATATTGATATATTGATGTATTTAACTCTTATTTTTGCTTATTTCATTAGTATTATTTGTAAAAAAGTGTAAACTACTAATGAATGATGCCTAATAATCATATCAAAATCTCTTTTATTAAATAATCTCTATAAAATCTTCGCTATAATCAGAAATAGATATAAATTAAAGGAATAATTATGCCATTATTAGATAGTTTTTGTGTTGATCATACCAAAATGATAGCCCCTGCTGTGAGAGTTGCCAAGAAGATGAGTTCTCCAAATGGAGATGCTATTACTGTATTTGATTTGCGTTTTGTCGTACCAAATGTTGAAATGCTCTCTGCTAAAGGTATTCATACTCTTGAACATCTCTTTGCAGGATTTATGAGAGACCACCTCAATAGCAAAAAAGTTGAGATTATTGATTTGTCTCCAATGGGTTGTCGTACTGGTTTTTATATGTCTCTTTTGGGAACTCCTAGAGCCAAAACTGTAGCCAACGCATGGGAAGCATCTATGAGAGATATCTTAACTGTAAAAAGTAAAAAAGATATACCAGAACTCAATCTCTATCAGTGTGGTACATACAAAATGCACTCACTCAAAGATGCCAAAAATATAGCTCAAAATGTGCTTGATAGTGATATTGGAATTATGAGTAATAGCAAACTTAAAATGAGTAAAAAACAGCTCAAAGATGCGAATAGCTAATGTATATACTCATTCCTGTAGATAACAGTAACGGTAATAATTCTAATATTACAACACTTATAAATCTCAAATTTTGGGCTTTAATTAATTTTGATGAGGGTCAAGTAAAATCATTAGAATTCTTTGAGAAAAGAGAAGATATAAGCGTTGGGTGGATTGACTTTATCATATTAGAAAACCGTTATGAGGCTTATATAGAGTTTATGAATGAGGGTATGATGATACTTGTCAGGCGAGAAGAGAATACGATTGAAGAGATTATTTCAGCATTTAGATTTAAAGAGTTAGATGAAGTATAATCCTGATTTGAGAGACCAAAAAGAGCTAATTCTCTGTGAAGATGGCTCTCATACACTCTACTCCAAAGAGTTTGAAGAGCCGTACCACTCTACAAAAGATGGTGCATTATATGAGAGTATAGAGAAGTATGTTAAGCCATCTCTATATCATCAACGAGATAAAAACTCACTCACTATATTAGATATATGTTTTGGTCTGGGTTACAATACTTTTGCGACTATTTACTATATAAAAAAAGAGCAACTTTCTACAAAAATTCATATCATCTCTCCAGAGTTTGACGAGGGGCTTGTTCGCTCTTTGAGTAGTTTTGATTTTCCCAAAGAGTTTGACTCTCTTAGAGATATTATAGAGGCTATTAGTAGAGATTTGTATTATGAAGATGAGCAGTTTAAGATAGAAGTAATTATAAGCGATGCACGAGTCTCTATCCCACAAATCCAAACTCCCATAGATATAATCTATCAAGATGCCTTTAGCCCTGCTCATAATCCTCTACTATGGACAAAAGAGCATTTTGAAGCTATTACAAAAATATCAAATGATGATGCCATTCTCACCACATACTCCACAGCGATAGCAACAAGAATGGGACTCTATGAGAATGGATTTTATATATTTGTCCACAGAGCAGAGCTTATGCGATACTCAACTATCGCTTCTCTTGTGATGCTTGAAGATATAGAGTATATAGATATGGAGCTTAAAAAGAGTCGTAATCTTGAAGCTCGGAGTGTGAAGGATATTGAGGTTTTATAATCAATTATCCAAAAGCTTACACAACCAAAAGTCTTTATAGAGAGCAAATATAGACTCCATTAGCTCTTTTAGTGGTAGCTCTATATCTCTATTTTGCAAATCTATAATAAGCTGATAAATCGTCTCATATATCACTCTATCATCTTGAAGCATTATCATAAATTTGCCATTTGGAGAGTTGTTTAGTCTATCTTGCTCATCTTTGGAAGTTTTACCTTTGATAATAGACTCTCTTCTATCTCTAAAAAGCCTAAAATAATACTCAGGATGTTGCTCCAAAAGTTCGTTGAAATTTTTAATCCGACTTACAAAAAGTCTTCCCTCTAAATGCAAAAATCCAACCACATAACTAAACTTTTCGGTCTTGATAATTATATGCTCAGGGAGAACTCTTTTGCTCTTAAATGCGTTTATCTCTATAGGATAAATCTCATTGAGTGAGTTTAATATGTATTTTAGTTTATCTATATCTTGCTTATCATCTATGATACTTTTTTTGTCATACTCTTTGAGTTTTTGGCTATGGATTTTGTTGATATATCGCTCTATATTAAACTCTGTCTTTATCTCTATAGGGCTATGTTCAATCCCTTCTCTAGCTTCAAGATATGCAATTCGTTTGATTAGAGCTTCAACTTTATCTTCTAGGCTAACTATTATCTCTTTGGGAAGAGGAATATTTTGCGTATAGAGTTTGTAGTAGTCACTAGCTCTATTTAGGACTCTTCTTATAGAATTTTGTTTAAGTATATCTTTGTAGATAGTCCTATCCTCAAAGAGTATATCCAAATCTATATCAGATGCCAAGGCTCGTCTTTGAAGCATATTTTTAAGCTCTCTTGAGTTAGGAGTCTCTAGCATTATCCTATTTTTCCCCACAAGGTCGATAAACGAACCATCAAAAAGAGCCTCATACTCTATCCAACGATTTGGAAAAAGATTGAGTATCACAAGAGAGTTGGGTGTAACCGTAATAAGCTCCTTAACACTCTCCCCAAAAGAGAGTAACAAATCCTCATCACTACTCATAGCTTCAAGCTGGTCAAACGAGATAATCAAAGGCTCATCAAAAATAGAAAGCTTCCCAAATAGAGAAATAGCTTTAAGCGAAAACTCTTCCAAATTTATACTACTCCACGCCTCCAAATCTACACTATTAAGCACCTCAATATCAAGCTCCCTACCACTAAGATAGCTAATAACTATATCTTTTTTGTTCTCATCTTTATAGTAAGTATATTTGATAAGGGCTTTAAGAATATTGATAGAGATAGGGTCACTACCATAATTATCTCTATGCCATTTAAGCATATTTCTCTCTAAAATCTTCCAGTTATTTCGTCTTCTATCCGTTCCCTCACCACCAAAATTTTCATAAATATTAAGATGATTTTTTTTGAGTGTCTCTATCACTTTACTATTTTTAGAAAACTCTATAATAATAGCCGAAAAAGATTTAGCCAAAAGATACTCTAACTGAGAATAAGGAGACTCATCAATCTTCTGAATAAAAGATTCCAAAATTTTGGTATAAGTATGAAAAAGAATACTATCTTTATTATTAGGTTTACCCACAAAAAGAAACCTATTCGTCTTCGATACACTTCTCAAAAATCGCATCATAAGATGAGTCTTACCATTCCCAGCCTCACCGATTACAAGAGCCGTTTTAGTTTGAGCGTTGGTATCATTTTTTATCTCTTTGACTATCCCCAAGAGATTTTTAAACTCATCTCTATAGAGTGATAAATCATCAAAATGCTCTTGAAAAGGGTCATCAACTTTAGAGCTACTAAATGGATTAAAATTAACTGGATTAATATTATGAGAAGAGTCTTTTATAGAGTCCATTAGGTAACCTATTTTTTTGGTTAATTATACTATTTTTTGGGTTAAAGGGGAATGTTTCACCCCACAATTTAAAAATATTATTTAGTTACTGATGTAGACTTCAAGCTCCAAAGCCCCTCAAACTCTAAGGTTCTTTTATATTTTCTGCGAATATTGTAACTTCATAAATATAAATATTTACTTATTGATAACATCTAACTTACTTTTGTGCTTTAATTATATAGAATATAGAGATACAAAAACAAAAGGAAAAGAGACATCATGAAAACAGTTACAAATATACTATTGATAGTTGCATTTTTTGCACTATCAGCACAAGCAGATGAGTTAAACAAAGAGGCAGTTATAGACAAAATGATAGAAGTCTATGGAGGAGAAGCTCTACTAACACAAGTAAGCTCTTATGACCAAGTTTGGGCGATTGATAGGAAAGTAGGAAGTAAAGAGGGTATTGATTATCGTCAAGTTACTCTACCTGATTATCTAAATACACAACTTGTATATGATGATAAATCAGAGACAAGAACATTGATTAAAGATAAAGGAATAAAAGTAACAAATGGTACAAAAATAGAACCAAAAGGTCCTATGCTAGATGCTATGAAACTACAACTTATGAGACTATATAGTCCTATAGTTCTAAAGAATAAGATAAAAGATATAACACTATCAACATCTGATTTAGAATATGAACTATCTCTACCAAAAGGTACAATCCTTACTACATACTTTGTATCTAAAAAAAGCTTTTTGATAGAAAAAGTAATAGGGAAATTAACAATGGGTGACCAGAGTATGGAGTTTAAAACACTATACCAAAATTACAGAAAAGTAAATGGTCTGATGTTAGCTAACACAGAAGTAAAATACGCAGCTGAAATTAATACGGCTATTATGACTCTAAAAGATATGAGACTTCCTCCTAAAAAGAGTAATCAAACTACAGAGACTAATACAACTACTGAATAAAAGATGGCAGATATTAAATCTGCCTCTTAATATACTGCTTAATCTCTAATCTCATACATAAATATACCAGATGGTGACTCAACTTGAAAAATTTCTCTCTCCAAAAACCACTCTTTTGTATTTATTACATCTACTTTATCTGCACCATTTACTGATACATATAGATAATCATCTAGCTTTGACCAACGCAGATGTAGGACTTTGCCCTCAAATGTGAAGCTTTTGAATATTTTGAGTGTTTTTGTATCTATTATCTCTATTGTTGGGAAATCTTTACCTGAAAATGTAACTGCTAGGTATCTATTATCTGGACTTAGGGCTGTAAATACTGGCAGACCTTTGACCTTAATATTTTTGATAAAGTTGAAGTTGTTATCATATACCATTACAGCATTATCTCCAACTGCTGGGATAAATGTACGCTCTTTGTTTAGACTCCAAAATCCGAAGTGTGGTACTTTTAGGACTGGTTTATTATCTTTTGCTGTTACTTTTATCTCTGAGTATTTCATTGTATCTAAATCAATTACACCAAATGATTTACTAAGAAAAAATCCTACTATATATGTATTCTCTTTTATCATCGCATCAAAAGGCATTTTACCTACTTTAAACTCTTTTATTATCTCAAACTTTGGTAGTTTATCACTACTATTTTGATTTTTGAGAATAGTTACTTTGTCGCTATCCATCTGTGCAAATATAATCATATCTTTGTATATCTTGATACCTACATTTTTGGATTTGGTGAATATTTTATCTATAGGTTTGAGGTCTCTTGTGAGAATATCTACCGATTTATCATCATAGTTGGCTACTGCTACAAAGTTTTTGCCTATTATAAATCCTATGGCACTATTAGATGTTTTATACTCATTTAGTATCTTTTGGCTTATTGGGTCAAACCTCATTACATATCCATCACGACTAATAATATAACCATCAGCTTTATCAAATTTGATAATAGCGTGGTTCATATTGTGTACATTTTTAATATGTGACTTAACTAAACCTTTTTCTATCACTGCTATAGATTGACTCTCGCGCTCTACTACAAAAAACTTCTCACTAGAAGTCGGTGTAGATGCAAATAGAGTTGTGCTTAGTAGTAAGATTGATAGTATAAATTTCATTTTTATCCTTTGATGTTTGAATAGTGTATTAACGCTATGTGATTACGATTAGAAATCACGCACCGTTAATAGACCAAATATCTTAGAGGGTGCAATTACGCACCCTACAAAAATATAAGCGTTATTTACGCACCTGGAATAGTTTGTCTGTGTTCTACTGAGTATGTAAATGTAGGTGTTGTTAAGTTTTCAATATACTTAATAAACTTACCTGTTTTTGACTCATAGATTCCAATTCTTCCTGTAGTCCATTCAGAAATCATAGTCCATTTACCGTGGTTAGCAGGTTCTGCATGTAAAAGTCTCGGTTGAACAGGCTCTTTTACTGCGTCTCCTAGTCTATCAGGCATTGGCATAATTTTCTCTTTACCAAATACTTCTTCATTCACAGGTACTTTCTCATGTTGAGTAGCATCCCAAGTTTGAAGAACTTCTTTAGTCTTAGCATCAATTAATTGACCTTTTAGCTTACCAACTTTGATAATTCTATCTACCTCTAGTGTATCTTTGTTTACAAGGTGAACTTCATTATAATAAGCAGGTTTAGCCAATACACAGTCAGCCCAAAGGTATGGTGTATCGTGAGCAGTACCGATAAATAGACCTCCACCAGCTGTTTTGACTTTTTTGACTATTTTCCAATTTGAGTCCCATATAACAACTGAACCGATATTCATACTAACAGTAGCATGAAGTTGTTTCTTTTGACCTTCTGAGTACCATGAGCTTCCTTGACCTGGGTGAGGCTTAGTTCTATCTCCTGTATGTACTTTGGCTGCTAGTTTTTTGGTTTTGAAATCAACAATACCAACAACATCACTTCCTTGTGAAGCTATCATAAAGTATCTACCGAAATCTTCACCCTCATCTTCATTCAAGAACGCATCGTGAAGAATTTTACCAATATTAGGAATATCTCCCACGATTGGAAAATCAGGTTTAGAGTAGTCAATGATATATGTATGTCCACCATCTTTTAGTGCCATAGCAAAGTATGGTCCATAAGGAGTATCAGCTAGAGATGCCACACGACTTGGCCCAATTTGACCATCAGGGTCGATTACACGGCTAGTATCATAAGCTTTAAGTGGTTCCAATGTCAAAGCATCACATAAAACAGCACCACCTGGGTTATAGTTTCCTGCGATTACATATTTACCATTTGGAGATACGGCTAGTCCTCTTGACTCTTGACCTACTTGTACAGATGCAAGTGCTGGTTGTCCTGGCGCTCCTATATCAAACATAGTAAGTTTACCTGAACGAGATATAGAGTAAGCATATCTAGGCTCATTTTTGTTTGTCACTGTTACATGCACAGCAAATCCAGCTTTGTGACGAGATAGTACTTTACCTGTAGTTGAATCAATAAAATCAACCAAAGAAGCATCTCTTTCTGTTGCAAATGTAATATCTTTTACATTTGCAACATCACCATCTTTGATAGAACCATCTTTTGCAACAGGATGTTTTTTGGCCAACTCTTCTCTATCTGCCATTTTTGTCCAACTTTTTTTGACTTCATCCAAATCAAGAGTAAGCTCAACTGTATTTTTCCAGTCCATCAACCAGTTAATCATACCAGCAGCATCATCTTTACTAAATTTACTACTCCAAGCAGGCATCGCTGTATTATCAACACCATTCAATATAGCTGATTCAAGATTATATGTCTCTTTTGCTTTGAGTGCTTTTGGTCTTAAATCTGAACCAACTCCACCTTGATGTATTGGACCGTGACAACCTTGACACTCTTTCTCATATACATTAGCAAAATCCATTTTAGAATCACCTGCTATTGCCATTGAAGTTACCATACTACCGATAGCTACTAAACTTAAAATTCTCTTTAATCTCATGTTATCTCCTCTTTACCAAATATTAAGAACATTTGGATAAAATCTTTTGTCTTTTTAGACACAGCTTTATTTGGGGCTACGCAAAGCCCCATAACTCTCTATTTTACTCTGCTGAATTTAATTTTTTCTTTTCACTGTAATAAATCCAAACCATAGGTAAAACAATTATCGCATGTAAAAATATAGACAAAGTCAATGGACCTTGATTAAGCCATGCAAAAAAGCTAGGCACTACATCTGTTATTGGGTCAAATAGCATAATTTCCTCCTTTATTTTAAGATAGAGGGGGTTTAACCCTCTTGTTGTACTTTAATATGTTTAGCATTTTTACCGATAGTTAGCATATCCCAGATTAAGTATATAAATCCGATAAATGTAACTACACCCATAATCAATCTCCAAAGTTGAGCTTGAATATACCATGGTAGATTTTGTGCTGTAAAGAATGCATTCCAGCCACCACCGAGTTCAGCTCTCTCAACCAATACTTGCTCATATCCTGCGATAGTCAATGCTATAGTCATACCCATAACACCTGAACTAATCAAAATAATCGCCATTTTTGATTTAAATGTAGATTTCATAACTTTGATACCGTAAGCTCCTTGAAGTCCCATATACATAATACCGATTAAGATAGTAGCATACGCACCATAAAATGCTAAGTGAGCATGTGCTGCTGTAAACTGTGTACCGTGAGTATATATATTTACTTGTGGCAAAGTATGGAAGAATCCCCATATACCTGCACCCAAGAAGTTTCCAAAGGCATTTAAAACAATCCAAGATAGAGCAGGATTATTTGTAGATACACTACCCTTTTCACCTCTAGCCTGTGCTGCACCTTGCTGTTTACCCCAATCATAAAGAACATGAACAAACATAGCAACTAATGGAACAGGTTCAAGAGCTGAGAACAGTGCACCTATCTCCCACCAATATTCAGGTGTACCTATCCAGAAGTAGTGGTGACCGATACCCAAGATACCTGAACCAAATAACATGGATACTTCTATCCATAACCACATCTCAACTATCTCTCTTTTTGCACCTACTAATTTAATCAATGCATAAGCAGCTAAGGCTCCTACAAATACTTCCCAAGTAGCTTCAACCCAAAGGTGTATTACCCACCACCACCAGAATTGGTCCATTGATATATTATCTGTAAAAAACATACCTACAAGATATAGACCAGCTAGAGCCATAAGGTCTGCTATAACTACAGTCATAATACCTGTCTGCTTACCTTTTAGATAAGTCAAAAATACATTTGAATAGAATGTTAGTACAACAACAACTATACCAATATCAGCCCATCTAGGAGCTTCAAGATACTCTCTACCTTCATTAATAAGCCATATACTCTTTTCTGTTCCTGGACCAACTTGAACAATAATAAATACTAAAACAACAATAGTAATAGCTAGTGTAAATACCCAAAAGGCTATCTTACCTAAAAATATACCTACAGTCTCTACTTCTGTCTCATCTGGAAGCATATAATATACTGCTCCAAACATAGCATATAACATCCATATAACAAGTGCATTTAAATGCACTGTACGAGCTACAGAGAAGTCAAATACTTCAAATAAAAAGTTTGGCATAACAAATTGAATAGCAGCGATAAGTCCCATAAGGAGTTGTGCTCCAAAAAGAATTAATGCAACTCTAAAATACATCATCGCTAACTCTTTTGATTTGTTACCCTCAAAATGATTTGTTCTGATACTAGTGAGCATTTGTGCCTCCTACTTTGAATTGTTCAACTGTTTTTGAGAAGTTTCTAGGGAAACCATTGGTATCTATACTACTCATGTGCTTTAAGAATGCAACTAATCCAATTGCTTCTTTTTCTGTAATACCCAAATCAGGCATCATTCTAGCATGAGTTGGGTATTGAGATGGATGTTGTAAAAACTCTGCTATAGCTTCCTCTTTGGTCGCTTTCCCTGTCGCTGCTTTCATACTTTCCCACGCTGGGTCAAGCCACGCTTTAGTAAGGTCTGGCGCATAATAAGCTCCATTTCCTAAGAGTGTATGACAATTCATACAGTTTTTGGCTTGTGAAGTTAGTTTACCAAGATGCAATAACTCTCTCGCCTCTTTATCACTCCACTGTTTACCAAAAAATGGCTCTTTTGCACCAATTACTGGTACTTCATGACCTCTTTTTTTACTCATCTCATAAGTAATTGTATAGTTAATTACAGTAGGTGCTGGTACTCTTTTGGTAACACCTTTTACTAGCTCTTCATCTGTACCCATAGTTATCTGTCCTACGCTATCAAATGAAAGCCATATCAGTAATATAGATGCAAATCCTGTTACCCAAGCTGCTGAACGACGCCAAAATGATACGCTCGTCCATACTGAAACATTTTTATCTGCCATGTATTCTCCTTTTATTTATTGTTTACTATCTTCTATACTCTCTTGTTCATATCTCTTAGAAGTCTCATCTACTAGGTAAAAGTAGAGGTGTGGCACAAAAAGATAAATAAACATAGTCACCATCAACACTTTCATAGTGAAATGATTACTCTGAATAAGAACAGCGAAATCGTATAAGAAGTAGGTCTGTAATGCCCAAAATAGATATCCAACACTCATCCATTTTTTGGAGAAATATCCCATCTTTGATAGCGTAATAATAGCTGCATACCCCACCCCAAATACAAGCACAAGCGAAGATTCTATAAATATAGGTAGAAACTTATCAATAGCAATATCTGGTCTAATTATCAACTCTTCCATTAATTTGACTCCTTATTGGTTATCTATTTGCCAAAGAGAGTTTATTTCTCTAGGGCATATAAGTATTATGACTGTTTATATAAGTGAAGAGATTGATATGTATCAAGAATATGAAAACTAACCAAATATATAAATAGCATATCCAAAAGCTACCACAATCAACAGATAAAAAAGCCATCTATTGATTATCGCACCAAAAGATAGAATAATATAAAAGAGCAGATACCTCCACTCTAAAAGCTCCTCTTTACTACTCATAGATAACTCAAAAAGATGGTGTAGCGGTGTATCAAAAATATTTCCTAAACCCAAAAGATGAAAAAGAATAACTACAGGATAAAATGGGATAAAAAGCAAAGATATAATAGGAGAGAGTAGCTGATATGTGCTTGTGACTACAAATATACTATGTATTATAGGTAGCATAAATAGAAAAATACCCAATGGTATTATAAGCAGATTTATAACCCAAATATTTCTATTTTGGGCATAAGAGAGAAGTAAAAATATATAAAAGACTCCTGCAACAGAGAGCCAAAAGCTAATTGATACCAAAAGAGCCGTAGATAGTGTCACCAATAGAGCTACCACTGTAAATAAAAATGTAAAACTAAAAAGCTCCATACCGAGCATAAGGACTACCCAACCAATTAACATCATAGAGTATGAACGCACAAGTGATGGAGGTAAATCTACAAATACTATATATACTCCAAGCAAAACTATAGCCACAAATCCCATATCTAGCAGTTCATACCTATAAGGGAAAAATCTTTTGGCAAATGGGCGATAAAGTAACAATAATAGACCATAAACCACTCCCCACAATATCCCTAAATGAAATCCACTTAGAGCTATAAGGTGATTTACTCCCAAAAGAGTTATCTTTTCTCTTAAATCCATATCTATTTTGGTAGCAAAAAATATCGCACTATAAAATGAGTTGATATACTTATCTCTATGTTGAGATGATACTTTTTGAAGTAGGTATGACTTAAAAGATGGAGGTAATTTAACTCTTTTTTTGATTTTAGCTTTGCTATAAAATGTACCCAAATATCCTGAATAAGAGATATTGTTATCAGGAAATAGCATAACTCTCAAAATTTGATTATTGAAGTCTTGTTTTGGATAAGATGAGATATAGACAGTAAGTCCATCTGTAGTAAGAAGCTTGATAACGGTGTATTGTCTTCTCTCTTTATGTTTTTGGTAGCTTGTGATAACTTTGGCGTAAGTATAGTAGAATGGTTTGGATATAAAATCCACATAAGAGCTGTAAGAAAAATATAACCTAATAGATAAGATAAAGAATAGAAAAAAAAGAAAATAGATAAAAGCCCTTAGAGTAGGAAATAGTTTGGGCTTTGTGAGTCTCATCAGGAGCTTAAAAACTCCTCAGCATCTATCGTCTCTACTCCTCTTCTTACAGCCTCTTTTGCCATTATTCCTATTCCCTCTGATGATATTAGATTATTCTCTATATCATAGACTTTAGCAGAACAGACTCCACAGCTTGGGCTTCTATCTTTTCCTATATATAAATCTACATCTCTATATTCACTAAAAAATGCTTTAGCATAATCTTTAATGGGATTGGATAAATCCCTACCATCAGCATTGGATATAGCTCTTGATTGATGATTGATATCCACTAAGTCCATTGTAGCCCTAGGAGAGCCAAAGGCGTAATCTTCTGGACAAAAAGGTATAAGATAGTTACCTTTTATCCTCTCTATTAGTTCAATATTAAGATTACTATCACCATCATACCGACAAGCCTGTCCCAAGAGACAAGCAGATATAGCAATTTTTTTCATCTTAATATACAAAGAGTATAAGATATACCCAAATACCACTAAGAGATGTAAGTGTAACACCAATAAAGGCTCTCTTACCAGATTTACTATGAGCTGTTGAGTTACCTATATGCTTCTCTTGAGTATCTGTTTTGGCTGTAAATATAGTCTTTGCCCATAAGATAAAAGATATAATAGCAATAACAATATGAACTATCAGAACAATCAATGAGTAGTCATGAGATACTGTAGTATCTTTAACAAATCCATCATATCCACCACCCAAACGGATACCATACTCAAAATAACCCACAACTAAAACAGATACTACAAATATAATCTTCTGAGAAATCTCATGAAGTCTATATTTACCTCGAATAGCAAAAGAGATAGCCACTGCCAAAAGAAAAGGCAAAAGTGCCACAATAATTAGAACAAAATCCATAAAGAAAGGGGCTTTAGTACCTAAAAATCCTGTTTGAAACATATAATCCATAATAAATCCTTATTGGTTATAAAATATTTTAGTTAGGATACCACAAAGGAGATTAAGTTTAAAATAGATTTTAGTAGATTTACGATTTTAGTCCCCAAAGAGGACTAAAAAGATTAAGTGATAATTACTCACCTTTTATAATTGAGCTACTTCACCAGTACCATGACATCTATATCCTGATGGAGACTTATCACTACACGTTCCTTCACCAAAACAGATCTTACAATCGCTACCATCAGCAATTTTTCCTGTACCCTCACAATGTTTACACTTACCTGTACCATTACAATTTGGACATACTTCCATAAACTATCCTTTTTAAGTTAATTTGCTTCTAAGTATACTAAAACTTTTATTATAAGCATATATAGATTAATTTTTATCATACTTTATTTAAAGTTTGTACAAGATACCATCAAAGAGCAACAATTCTAACTCTGGGAAATTCCTTATTTATGGTGCTATACATAAATTTAAAATCCATAAATTTAGGATATTTTCACTGAAGCATTGAGGTGTAGGTCGGTAGTCTCCAACTCCGACAGAAGCTTAATCTTCAAATTAGTGTTTTTAAGGTTGCACCCGATGGAAAGAGCCTAT
>JASFZJ010000114.1:0-17135 GCA_045267865.1 Sulfurovum sp.
AGGGGGTTTTAAAATAAAAAAGTAATATGTAGTGCCTAGTTTTTTGACTGCAAACCCCTTGTGGTAGGGGTTTAAGTTTTCTTTAGGGCGAAGTCAGGATTTTATCAATAGTCCGACTCGTACTCTTGCCATCAACAAACTGCACAAGCTTCACCTCTTTGACAATATCAGACCCCACTACCTCTTTGCCCTCATAATCTCCACCTTTGACCAATACATCTGGTTCTATCATCTCTATTAGATTATAAGGTGTATCTTCATCAAATATAGTCACGAAATCTACGCTTTGAAGTCCTGCTAATACAAACGCCCTATCTTCTTCTATATTAATAGGTCGGCTTTCACCTTTGAGTTTGCGTACCGATCTATCTGAATTTAGCCCTAGTATAAGCACATCTCCAAAAGATTTGGCAATATCGAGATAGCTCACATGCCCCCTATGGAGAATATCAAAACATCCATTGGTAAATACAATTTTTTTACCTAATTTTTTGAGTCTAGTTACCTCTTTTTGTATCTCCTCAAAGCTTTGGATATGATGGGATATAGTCGTTTTGTGCAAAGATGCCCTATACTCTTCTATCTCTTCAAGCGTCGCCGTAGCACTTCCTAGTTTGCCTACTACCACTCCTGCACTTAGATTTGCAAACTCTATAGCTTCTACTATATCTTTGCCTTGGGCTAGACAATACCCTAGAGATGCCAACACCGTATCTCCTGCTCCTGTGACATCATATACCTCTCTTGCTACAGTAGGACGCATAATAAGTTTATCATCATATATAGCGATACCATCTTCACTAAGCGTAATCAATGATACAGATAAATCAGCTATATCTTGAAGCTTTTGAAGTGACTCTATAAGTGTTTTATCATCTTTTATATCTACTCCTGATGCCTCTATCGCCTCTTTTTTGTTTGGAGTGAGCAGATACGCACCTCTATATTTGCTATAGTCTGTGCCTTTGGGGTCTATTAGTACCTTTTTGTCTATACTATTGGCATATTTTATGAGCTTTGCTGTGAGACTATTAGTCAATACCCCTTTGCCATAATCAGAGAGCAAAATAGTATCAAAATCACTACATATATCGACAAAAGTAGCATAAAGTATATATTCACTACTAGATGATATATCCTCTTTACTCTCTTTGTCATATCGTGCTACTTGTGCATGAGAAGCTATAACACGACTCTTTTTGGATGTTTTCCTATCACTCTCTTCTATAAGATAAACATCCACATCAATAGCCACAAACAACTCTCTAAGCTCTTTTCCAGCCTCATCATCACCAATTACAGACAATACACAAACATCACAATCAAGGGCATAGAGATTATTCACCACATTACCAGCCCCACCCAAAACGGTCGTCTCCTTGACAATATCCACCACAGGCACAGGAGCTTCAGGAGATATACGATTAACCGAACCCCAAAGATAATGGTCTATCATCAAGTCACCGATGACTAGTATTTTTGATTTTTTCATGGGTTAAACCTTTTTGTTCCATAATAATCTACTAAAAATAGAGGAAAAGCACTAAGCACTGCTACTTTCTCTTCTATATCTATATATTTCTCTTTTTGTTTTACTAATATATCCAATTGTTCTATAATATTTGGAGGGAATTCAAATTTATCATTTACTATAAAGTTGGCTTTTTGATAGTGTTGAGAGATAATAGTTTTCCAGTTTTCTTGTGTGTAGTCATTAAAATGCAAAAAACAAGCATCGCACTCTTTTGAAATATTTTTATAAGCTTTTTCAGATATAACTTTTGTATCTTTAAAATCAACTTCATCTTTTAGATGCCTTAATGCCTCAACCATTGGATAACTTATAAATAATTTACCTTTGTCTAACTCATTATCAAATAGATTAAGCACCTTTAAAAGCTTATTATAGTCTGCATTTGAAGCATGACTATCATAATCAAAAATTAGATATATTTGGTCTATCTCTTTGCGTTTAATATCTTTTAATCTATCATCTAATCTTTTTAAAATAGCAAATGTATCTATATCAAAATCTAACTCTCCATTTTTATCAAGAAACTTTTTATATAGTCCATAAATAACCGTACCATAACTCACAATAATATCTTTTGTTGCTATATATTCATTATTATCATTCAAAAAGAATTTTTTTAAATTTTCCATAATTAAAGGTTCAGTTTTTTTACCCTCAACAATAAACAGTATATTATTTACTTTAGCCAAAAGAACCTGCTCTATACATTTTTTCTATATTATGAACTTCTCTCAACTCTTTATCTGTTCTATGGTTTAAAGATATTATCTTATCACTTTCCATCAAAAAATAACAATCAGGACGAAGTAATTCATTAGAAATATTAGAAGTATTATGCGTTGTTAAAATTATTTGTGTATCTGTTATCTCTTTTAGTTTTTCAACGATAGATTCAGATACATCTTGATGATAAAAAGCATCAAATTCATCTATAAAAAGGAATGATATATCTTTATCATCTCTTAGTCTTTGATACCAAAAATAGAAGATAATTAATGCTTTTGTACCAGAAGAAGCTATTTCCCAAAAAAGAATTTCTTTATTATTGAATATAATAAATATTCTATTTTCTCCATTAAAACTTATTGACTTTAATTTACATTTAACTCCTGAAAGATTTAAGAACTCCTCTAAATTTTTTAAATTACCTCTATTAATAATATCTTCTTCTAACTTAAAATAACTATTATCATATCCAATATAAAATGTTTCATCTAAAGATTTATAAAGTAACATATTATTAATAAAAACTCTAAAAGTCTCAAATATTTTATTTGTAAGATTATCCTTTAAAATTGTATTATTTGCTACATAATTTATAATAGAAATATTCGAATTACCTACATCATTTTGGAGATGTTCAGCACCAGTAAAATCAACTTTGAATTGTGTACTTACTTCTCTATCAATATCAATAACTATTTTATTATCTATAGTTAATTTTTCACTTACCAAAGTCTGATAATCTTTTTTTGTATATTCATATATTACTTCTACCTCATCAAACACAAATGTAAATATAAAAGAAGCTTTACCCTCCTTACTATCAGCATTCAAATAATTCATATATTTTTCTTTTATAAAATCATTATCTGTAATATGAGATACCATATCAAAAATAGCAAACCCCAAATTAGACTTACCACAACCATTTTCACCATAAATAATACCCGTATTTACAATACCATTTTTTATACACTCTTGATTAAAATCAAAATCACCAGTATCACTCAAATCAAAAGTAAATTTTTCATTAAAATTTTTAAAGTTTGTTATCTCTACTTTTTTTAACATTTTACCTCAACCTCAAACAACCTCTTAATCTCAGAAATATAAGCCCTAATTCCATCTTCTAATTCAAACTTTGGACTATATCCTAGATTTTCTATAGTTGTCTCTATATTTGCCTCTGTAAAAAACTGATAAGCCCCTACAAAAGGATTGGGTATATACTCCTTACCATTATCTACATTAAGCTCTTTTTGGAGGATATCTACAATAGACTCAAAGCTTCTTGCCTTGCTAGTTCCTACATTATATATACCACTCTTTTTGGGATTACAGGCTAATATATTCGCTTGTATAATATCATCTATATAGATAAAATCTCTCAATATCTTATCACTTCCCTCAAATAATTTGGGAGTTTTATCTGCTAATATCTGATGAGCAAACTGTATCACCATAGATGCCGTTGAATTTTTGAAAAACTCTTTTCCTCCATAGACATTAAAGTATCGTAACCCCACAATAGAGATAGGAAGCTGTTTATTGATATATTTATAACTAACATTATCCATCATCATCTTGGAGAAACCATAAGCGTTGTTGGGTGCTTCAAATCCTACTTCAAAAACACTCCCATCACCATAAGTAGAAGCAGAAGAGGCATATATCATATTGGCTCTATGTTTGATAGCTATTTTAAGAAGTGCCTCATACGCATTGACATTGGTTTTTATCATCAAGTCTTGCTCTGCTACCGTAGTATCCGAAATCGCTGCCTGATGGAATATATAGTCAAAATTATAATCCTCATCAAGCTCTAAGAGAGCCTCTTCATCATTAATATCACCAGAGATAACAATACCTCTAAATCCAAGAAGGTTTTTAAAATGTCCAAAACTTTTGAGATTTCCATTAGAAAATCTCTCATTATTTCTAAACTTATCAAATACCACAACAGTAGCATCAGGATAATTCTCTTGAAAATAAAATGCCAAATTAGAGCCGATAAATCCAGCTCCTCCTGTTATTAGTATGGTTTTTGTGTTAAAGTCTATGTCGTTGTATTTCATTATATTAGCTCCATTAATCTATCTTCTATTTTCTGATAAGTAATTCTATCATAGTTTGACTCTATCTCAAAATTATTCTGTAAGCTCTCATCACTAATAGTTCCCCACCTTGCAGAAGAGGCGAAGCGACTACTTCCAAAAAAAGACAAAGTAGGAGTATTGGTAACTCCTGCTAAGTGCATAGGTCCTGTTGAGGTGCTAACAAAAAGTCGGCTTTGAGATATATACTCTGTAAACTCTTTAATAGTCCCAAAATTATCTCGTATATGTGCAGCACTATGGAGGTTTGCCTCTATATACTCTTGTACTTCACTATCATCTCTACCAAAAGTAAAGACAACACGACAAAACTCAGCTACCCTAGATGCCAGTCGCAGATAATCATCTAGTCTCAAATTCCCCTCACTACTTCCACCAGAGCCTACATGAAAAAGAATTCTATTCTCTCTAGGCAAATCAAAATCCAAAAGAGGCTTTTTGAAGTTTAAATCAATCCCATCATCAAAAGCTTTAAGAAGGTCTAAATTATATTCAAATTCTCTTTTTTTTACTAAACTTCTTCTCTGTTTTAATCGCTTATTAAAAAATATCTGTGCAATTTTGGTAGCAGGAGCGATGCGTATAGGTATGCGTGAACGAAAAAGAATTTTGCCCATACTATTATTAATAAATGCAGAGATACTAACATCAAAAGAGTATGATTTTATCTCTTTGAGTAGAGATTTAGTATCATCTCTATACTCTATCACTTCATCAATAAACTCACACTCTCTTGCTAGGGGAACATTAATTTTTGATACAAGCATAACGATTTTGTGATTAGTTTGAGTTTTAAGTACCCTACACATAGGCAAAGCTGTGATAAAGTCTCCTATTTTGTCGTGTCTTGTGATGAGTATATTCATTTCTTTAACTCCTTTTGATAATTTTTCTACCTTTTAAGATATTTTTTAGGTTCTTCATATCTTTATCTTTTTGAGTATAATTTAGAGCTTTTTTGATACAAATATCTTTATCTCTATCAATAAGTTTGGCATACTCTTCTGCTATTATACAAATATCTTCATCTTTTGCCCATAGCTTAGAGAAATTTTTTAGTCTCTCATTAAGAGAGAGTTTTTTAAATTTCATTCTATTTATATCTACTATCTTAAAACTATACTCTTTTTTCTCTTTTTTAATCAAAATATTACCAGGAGAGTAGTCAAGATGTAATATATTACTTTGATGAAGTTGATAAGTAAATTTAGTAAAAGCTATAAGTATCTCTTCTCTATTTTCAAAATTACTATCAAAGAGAGGGCTTTTAATTGTAAAGTCATACTCAAACTTCTCACTAACAAAATAACTTTGCTCAATGAGTCCAAATTTTTTATATATTTTATACCCCATAGGATTAGGTGCAAAACTACCTAATTTTATACTATAATCATAAGACCTTTTTGCTTTACTATCTCTAAAAAATGTATAAATAATTCTATTTAGAAAATGAGGCACTTTAAATGATTTGACTACAAGCTCTCTATCTTCAAAAAGTATAATCCTAATCTCATTTCTTGCTTTATGAATTGTATTTGCAGAGAGAGAAAAAATCTCTCTTATATTATCTAAATTTTCTCTATTCATCTAATAACTTATTCTCTTTTTCAATACGATACTGAGCTAATAGAAGACCAAAAATAAGAGCTGAAAGAGCTAATGAATACTGTTTGAGCCAAAGAGTATCAGGCATAAATCCAAATAATAAAACAGATAGATAGATATATTTTATATGCTGTAACTCACTATCTTTAATTGGAACTTTAAACATAAAGTAAAAGATAGATAAAAATATAATTAAACCTATAACTCCTAAAGATATCCAAACTTCTAAATATTGATTGTGAGTATATACCATAGAGTGCATACACTTCATAGATGGATACTTAATATCTATAATTTTATGAAACTCATCCATATTATCTTTGACTCCTAAACCTAGTATAGGGTCTGCTAATATTATATCTTTGGAAACTATCCAAGCACCTATTCGATTACCTAAAGAGGTACAATAATTCTCTTTTTCTACAACATTTATTAAATTATTTTTGCCTATTATTACTCTTTTATGAAAAGTATCACTTAAATTATATGCTCCAAATAGAACTATAGAACTTAAAAATAGACTTATGAATATAGCTTGTAATCTATTTTTGAAACTTAATATTGCTAAAACAAAAAGTCCAATAATAAATGCTATCTGTCCTGTTCTTGCATTTGTTAAAAATAAATTTCCTGTAACTGTAATAAAAAATAGTGCATAAAAGATTTTATATTTAATATCACCATAATTAAAAATACGATTAAGCAAAATAAGAGATGTCAATCCTAAAAATATACTATACTCAATATGGTGCATAAAAGGAGAGGGGTTGGCTGCGGTGGCATGTTTAAATTCCCATATCTCAAAAAATACTCCATAAGCTATAACTTCACTCACAAACATTCCCAATATGAATGCTGTTAAAACTTTGGATAGATACTCTTTTTTTAAAGATATCATAAATATAAGAATAGGAGAGAGATACCAATATCTCTTTATAAAATGTAAGGCTGTAGCTTTATCTTCTGTCCATATCAAAGAAATCAAGCTAAATAATATAAATAATGCTAAAGCGATAATAACTCTATTTTGTTTATAAATAGAAAATTTATATTTAAAATTTCCCTCTAAAATCCAAAATAGTATTAATAAAGCTGTTAATATTCCTATTCCTGCACGAGAGAGAGGGATAGTAAATGCGTAAGCTACTGCTATATAGTTTATATATTGTGTGTAATCTAGCTCTTTTATTTTAGTTAGGTTCATCTGTTTCCTTATTATTAATTTACTTAATATGAATTATATCTGATTTGAATGTATAAAATATTTATTTAAAGTTAAAAAAGAGATAATATCTTCTCTCTCTTTATTTTTAAATTGACTAATATACTCATTGGCATTTTTAATAATCTCTATAGCCTCATTAGTATGTTTTGAATAATATTCAAGCTTTTCAATGAAATCAGAATAATCATCTTCAATCAATATAAAATGGTAATTTGGGATTAATCTACCCTCCATAAACCAAGTCTCATACTTTGGTTTTACCATCAATACTAATGAGTTTGACGACATAGCCCATTTTAAATTTGATGCCACATCATTACCTTCAATGGCAAGTAAAAATTTATAATCAAGATGCTCTCTTAAACTAAGTTTCTCTTTTTGCCATTGTGTATGATTATTTTTTTTATTATTTATCTGTCCAATGTTACATAATGGATGCTTAAAAAATTTTCCCATAAAAAATTTCCTATGTTCTTGATGAACTTTACCTCTCCACGCTAACATATTTTTTTTCTCTTCAAACTTTTTATAATCATTCACAAATATAAAATGCCTTACTTTATTCAGGTTCATAATAATAGAGTTTTGATTATTCTCACTTATAGGTCTGCTTTTTACTATTGCTGGATATTTGGGTACTTCTATAATATCTCCAAATAGATAAGATATTTTATTTGTAAAATCAAAATAGTTTAGATACTCCAAAAGGTCAAAAAAATATGTTTTTTTCTTCTCTTTTTTTCTAAACTCTTTAATTGTCTTTTCTCCACTAGGTAGAGTGAAATTTGTTTTTAGTTTATTATAATAAGATACTCTATCTTCAATATATCTCTTTTCATCTTCTGATAATTTTTGATAAACTCCTTCTAAATCTTTTTTGTAGATAGATTTAGGTGCTAAAAATATCCAAAGACCTTTTAGATAAAAAATAAATTTTGTATTTTTATCAAAATCTATTCGTAGATATTTTTTTAATTTATTTATACTCAATATAAAATTAAACATTTTTTAATAATTCTTCATTATACAACGGTTAGCAACTACAATTTTAAATGACATTTAATCTCCTAGATTAGAATAGAGTCTTTATTATATCTCAAATATGTTTTGATAATTATTATTGTACAATTAATCTTTGTTCCAAACCACACCAAATCCATAAAACTTCACTCTCTAATCCAAAAATAAGTCAATAGATTGTATCATAAAGATAAAATTTATATAAAGGAATTTTATGCGATATCCTAGTTTAAATAATGGTTATTTTCTATTTTTTTTGGGTTGGGTCTCTCTTTTACCTCTTATATTTTATATCTCTCAACAGATAAGCTCATATTACTATCTTCTTATAACATTTGATATTATCGGTCTTTTTATATTTCTCTTTTATGATATTTTGGCAGGTGTTTTTTTTGCTCTACCTTATATTTTTTATAACTATTTTATATCAAATTATACAAATGGTATGAGAGTACCTCAAAACTGTGCTAGGATACTTAGGAAACGAGATAAGATTTGAGCTATACACACCCCAAAATTTATGGTGATGAGAGTGAGAAATTGGCTATACGATTTCTTATTCAAGAGGGATTTACTATACTAGAACATAACTATTTTGCTCGTAAACTAGGTGAGCTTGATATTATAGCTAGTCGTGATGAAGTAGTTCATTTTATAGAAGTCAAGAGTGCTAAGGCTGATTTTGACCCTATCTATAATCTAACTCCATCAAAACTTAGAAAGGTGATTAACTCTGCTCACTACTATATGAAAAGTAAAAATCTGGATAAGGCTTTTGTGATAGATGCGATTATTATTCGTGATGATGAGTTGGAATTTATTGAAAATGTTACACTTTAAGTATAACCCTTCCAATTGTCAAGACTACAAAAATAATAATTATCTCTCCATCTCCAAAGCTAAATTTTTAAGTCCTTTAAAATCAGCCTTACCAGTTCCAAGTTTTGGCAGAGCCTCTACTTTATAATAACTTGTAGGGATATATAGAGGATTTAATTTGAGCATTTTCATCAAATCTTTTAATGCCTCAATTGATAATACTCCCTCCAAAAATAGCACTAATTTTTCACCTTTTTTAATATCAGGTATAGCTGTGATGGCTATTTGGTTATCTTCAGTTATAATTTTTTTGATAGACTCTTCTACAAGTCCTAAACTCACCATCTCTCCTGCTATTTTGGCAAAACGGCTATATCTATCTATGATGGTCAAAAAGCCATCTTCATCTAATCGCCCTTTATCTCCTGTGATATACCATCTAATCCCATCTTTGATATAGAGTGATTTTTTAGTCTTCTCTGCATCACCGATATACCCTTTCATTATCTGTGTTCCACCTATGAGTATCATCCCCTCTTCACCAGTGGCTAGTGGTATAAATGTCTCAGGATTGACTATCTTAAATGCACTCCCCGGGACTGGCAACCCTACTGTACCTATTTTGTTTCCGATTTGGACTTTCCACGAGTCTTGCATCAATACATTTGGGATATTTATAGAGGCTACTGGTGTGGTTTCCGTCGCTCCGTATCCCTCATATATCTCATGACCAAATTTATGTTTAAATGCCTCTCTTATATCAAGAGGAAGTTTTTCAGCCCCTGCGATAATCATCCGTAGAGATGCAAACATCAGTGGGTGAAGCCGTCTATTTAGTGTATAGAGTCTAAAGAATGTAGCTGTGGCAAAAAGCATTGTCGCTTCATATTGTGTAGCTATTTTACCAATGCCTACACCATCTGTGGGGTCTGGGTGACACACTACAGGAATACCTTCTATTAGAGGAAGAAGTGTCGTGACCGTAAGCCCAAAAGAGTGAAATATCGGCAGAGTTCCCAATATTACATCACTATCTTTGGCATTTATTAGCGTGGTGCTTTGTTTGATATTTCCCATAATATTTTTGTGTGTGAGTTCTATCCCTTTTGGTTTACCCTCGCTTCCACTAGAGAACAAAATTGCTACCGTATCATCTATCTTTGAGTTTGTGATATAGAGTAGTGAAATTAGAGAAGTTGGTAAAATTTTTACTAACATAAGTCTCCATAGAGAGCCTACTTTCGATATTTGCTCTTTTATATCTTCAAGATATATCACTTCAACTTTTTCTATAACATTAGTAAGGTCAAATCCTTTGGCTTGAAGTTTGACTATAAACTGTTTGGAGGCTACTATCTGGGAGATATTGGCTATCTCTAGTGCGTGAAATAGTGACTCTTCACCACTAGAATAGTTGAGGTTTACAACAGTTTTACCTAGAGTAATCACAGCCATATTCCCCATACTTCCACCTACCGAAGTGGGTAAAAGGAGTCCTATATTTTGACTCTTTTTGAGTTTTGGTTTAAGCTTAGAGGCTATCATAAGCACACCTGTAGCAAATCTATTTCCATTGACCTCAACACCTGTGGAGTCTGCCATACACAGAGTCGTGCCTACCTCTTTGGCTCGTTTTATCCACGCTTTCTGTATTGTTGGAAGAGTATTGGTATACTCTTTCCAGCTTACTATAGACAAATCAAACACTGCCTTTTTGACTTCACTTGCACTACTATTGATAGGTAGTTGCCCTCCGAAGTTTACACTTACCTCTTTATTCTTTTTGGTTCGCATTTTGAGTGATGCATAAGAGAATGTATCTTCCCAAAGCCCTCGCAGATAAAACGGCACGATAATCGCATTCTCTACATTACGAGTAGCTACCTCAAAACCTTTATTAAAGATAGAGAGGTGACCGTTACGAGTTATATGCCCCTCAGGGAAAAGTGCTACTGTATCACCATTATTAAGAGCCTCTGCCACACTGGCTAATGCTGATTTACTCCCTCCACTTGATATGGGTATCACATTAAAAAACTTCAAAAATGGAGTGAGGTACCACTTTTGATAATAACTTCTCTCCATCACAAATCGTATCTGATTAGGGTATGCCATCTGCAAAATCGCCCAATCCAAAAAGGAGATATGGTTACCCAAAAGCAAAATTCCTTTATCTGATTTGATATTATCAAGTCCTCCTACACTAAGTTCATATTTAAAGCCCATAAATAGACGAACGAGATAACGGACAAAAGATTGAGGGAGCTTGAAGAGTGTATATCCCATCCCAATAAATGCCACGGCTGATATAAAATAGAGTAGATGAACAGCTGTAAGAGCAAAATATCCAAAAAGTGCCGTAAGGATAAGAAATCCAAACATAGACAAGTTTTGCATAAAGTTATTACCTGCCAATATCTTACCCAATATCCGTGATGGAGTCGCAAACTGTATCATCGCATTAAGAGGGACTATAAAAAGCCCTGCAAAAAATCCAAATGATAAAAGAGCCAATCCAAGAGTCTCTACACTATGCAGAGATGGAATAGCATAAATAGAGAGAGAAACACCCAAAGCTCCTAGAGGGATAATTCCTGTCTCGATATAGTTACGACTCACTCTTCCTGCAAAGATTGAACCCAAAACAATCCCAACACCTGAGAGAGCCAAAAGCCCTTGTGCTGTGACGGTATCTTTTATATCAAGTGTACTTTTAAGATATTCAGGGAAAATCGCTAATAGAACCTGTGCCACACCCCATAAAATACTTAGTCCAATAATACTAAGCCATACCACTTGGTTATCTTTGATGATGGAGAGATTAGCTTTGAGATATGATAGATTTTTATAATCTTTTATCTTAAAATGCTTCTCCTCCTCTTTATCTTCTTTTTTTGGAAGGGCTTTAAATTTCTTAACAAGTCTCAAAGCCAACAGAAATTCAACCACAGATGAGCCTATTAACACATACCCCAAAGGTGCAATATAGACCAAAATTTCTGATGGAGTGATAGATTGATTGGCTAAGAGCATCTCAAAAAATATAGAGTAGATAATCGCTCCGAACAATATAGAAACGATAGTCACCGATTGCACCAAAGCATTAGCCACAACAAGTTTACCTTTGCCTGTCATCTCTTTAATTAGACCATATTTGGCAGGAGAGTAGATAGCACTCTGACCTGCGAGAACAAAAGTCAAACCAAATGCAACCCAAAACCACCCCATCATATAAGAGACTAAGATAAGTGAAGTAATCAAAATAGCAAAAGCAGAAGCGTATAGTATAATCTTGGTCTTAGCATATTTATCAGCCAAAAATCCAGCAGGAGAGAATAGAAATATAAATGGAAGCAAAATAAGAGCATTAACAATAGCCGTAAGAATGATAAGTTCAGAACCCTCATACGCTTTAAAGATACTATTTTGCAAAATAATCTTATGCCCCAAATCGGTCATAGCATTAAGAAATATAATAAGTATATAAGGTGTAAATCCAGCAATTTTGAAAAGTGATTTCATAATAGTCCTTGAGGGTATTTAATTATGATTTAGAATGGGAGGAGTGAATTTTTATACCCACCAAAGTAGTGGGTATAGTAAAAAAGAGAAGTAAGAACTACTTCATCTCTTCTAATTTTGGTTTATTAAGTGTCTCTATTATCTCTATTTTTGCTACTTCTTTTGCTATCTTTGTTACTACTTCTGCTTTTAATACTTCTAACTGTGTTAGGTAGTTAGATATATTTTCAGAAGCTTTTGCTTTGATTGACTTTAGATTTTCTTTATCTTCTTCTGATAGCGTGGGTAATATACTTTTCATAGAGTGTGCTATCTCTATTAGTGAGTTTGATTTGGCTATCTCTACATCTGCTACAGATTTGGATATGATAACTGCTGTGATATTTTTAGCAATATTTAGTGTCTCCTTTTCATAAGCTATTTTGTTTGGTACTTTTGTTTTGCTTAGTTCTACTCTTTGAGTAGCTTCTACAATATTTTTACTAGCTTTTGCTTTGGCTACTTCTACTAATGCTACAGCTTGAACTATGATAGATAGTGCTTTCTCTTCGGCTTTTTTATATCCATCTTTTGTTGCACTGTTCATAGTATCTATGGCTTTCGTAATACTAGCTATAGCTTTTACTTTAGCTATCTCTACTGATGCTGTACTTTTGGCTATATGCCCTATAGCATCGGTCTCTACTATTTGTGTAGATATAGTAGTATCTGAAGATATTACTGTACTATTTGCTCGTGCTATATCTATATTTTTTACCATTTTGTGAAGAGCATCTACTGCATCTTTTCTTGCACTCTCTACACTATCAACTGCCTCTGTTAGGTAGCTTGAAAGTGGTTTATTGATAGGCTCATCTACTGTTGTCTCTGCAAAAGAGAGAGAGAGACCCAAAACTGCTGTTAATAAAATTGTTTTTTTCATACATAACCCTTATTTAGTTTCTATTTTTGTTACTATTTTAGCTTTTGCTACTATCTTTTTAGATAATTTTTTTACATGCTCTTCTAGTAGTGGATATGGTACCATACCTACTTCTATAAACTGCACATCACCCTTTGTATCCATACCTACGGTAAATGGAATACTTCCTCTCCACTCAGCTCTTTGAGATATATATTCTATAAAGCTATTTGCTTTCTCTCCTGCTACTGTGATGTAGTTGAGTTTGTTATCTTTAGCAAATTCTTGAAGCTTTTTATTTGTATAGCCTTGTACCTCTATGGCGATAATAGCTAACTTATCTTTATACTCTTTTTGGAGTTTGATAAGGTTTGGAATAGATGCTATACATGGAGGACATTTGTGTCCAAAGAACTCTAAAATTATCACTTTATCCTCTAGTCCTTTAAATTTCATACCCTCTTCTGTTCCACTAATTTCATAGTTTACACCATTTATATCTGTGATGGACATTTTGGTTAAATGTCCTTTGAGTTCTTCTGCTTGAAGAGATGAGATAAGAGCAAATATCATAATCGCTGTTGTAAGTAGTTTTTTCATATTATAGACCTTTTTTTAGTATAATTTTATAGATTATACACTTATAATGTATAAAATTAGTCTAATTAAGTTTAAGATTTTTTTGAAAGAGCACCTTTGGGACAAAAAGGAGAAAAATGTTAAAAAGGAGTCCTAAAATAGTTATAAAAGGGAGGGGTTATTTTAGGTGTCCCAATATCGATGCTCTTCTAAAGAAATTATATATTATAAAGGTTAATGGTATGCAAATGGTGTATAATAAATCTGTTATAAATATTTTAGACATAGAAAGGATTAGAGTGATAAAAAAGATTTTAGTAGTGAGTAATCTATTGTGCATTAGCCTATTTGCACAAGGTATGAGTATTGAGAAGAAGATAGGACAGATGTTAATGGTAGGTTTTTATGGTACAAGTGCTTCACCAAATAGCCAAATATGTAAAGATATAAAACGATACAATCTAGGAGGAGTAATACTTTTTGACTACAATCCAACTAATTATTTTAAAGCCAAAAATATCTCTAGTAAATCTCAACTAAAAAGACTTACCAAACAGCTTCAAGCATGTAGCCGTGATGGTAAACTTCTTATCGCTATAGACCAAGAGGGTGGCAAAGTACAGAGACTTAAACGCAAATATGGATTTTATGGTAATTTTCCAAAAGCTTCAGATATCAAAAAGATGAGTACCAAGCAAATCAAAAATACCTATCTTAAAATGGCAAGAGAGCTTCATAGTGTAGGTGTCAATTTCAATCTAGCCCCTGTTGTAGATTTGGATATAAACCCACGAAATAGAGTTATCCATGGATTGGGGCGCTCTTTTGGGAAAGACCCTAAAAAAGTAGCTAAGTATGCTAATATATTTATCCAAGCGATGAATAAATATAATGTTTTAACCTCTATTAAACACTTTCCTGGACACGGTTCATCTCTAGGAGATACACATAGAGGTTTTGTAGATGTCACCAAACTATGGAACAAAAAAGAGCTAGAGCCATATAAAAAGCTCAAAAATAGAGCTGATACAATTATGGTAGCTCATGTATTTAACAAGAAAATTGATAGTAAATATCCAGCTAGTCTCTCGTATAAGACAATCAATGGACTATTGAGACAAAATATAGGATATAACGGTGTTGTTATTACAGATGATTTACAGATGGGTGCAATTAGCAAAAAATATGGACTCAAAACTACTCTTGCCTTAGCAATAGCGGCAGGAGATGATATTTTGCTAATAGGTAATCAACTCAATCCTAAACGAGTAGTAAGTACAAAAAGACTTGTAAATACTATCAAATCATGGGTAGGAAACAATCGAACAAAGATGAAAATGATAGATAACTCGTATCGCAGGATAGCGAGACTCAAAAAGAAAATTTAAGGAGAAAATTATGTACAACAAAATAGTAAAATATAGTTTGATGATAGGACTTTTAAGCTCATTTAGTTTGGCTGATGGTTATTTGGATAGAAATGGTGAAAGCATTGTAAGAGGAGATAGTCTCTCGTCTCACAAAAAGACAATGGTAATAAGTGAAAAAAATATTAGAATAGTAGTCACCTATCCCAAAGTGGTAGTAGCAGGAGAGTATTTTACGCTCAAAGCGAGTATGACCAATCATAGAGGTTATGCAAGAATGGGAGGATTGACACTATCATTTCCTCAGATGACATCAGTAGCAGGAGAGAGTATATATAATACATTTGATACTATCAAAGGATACTCACCATACTCCAAAATCTATAATAAACATCGTAGAAGAGCCAAAAGAAGTGACTACTATATGATAGAGGGTTGGGAACGCAAATGGAGAGATGGAGTCAAAAAGACATTTAGACTAAGACTCAAAGCACCAAATGCAGTAGGTAGATTTTATGTAAATGTTCGTGGAGTATTACACTTTGGAAATAGAAATGACAGATACGAAGTCACAATACCAAGAAGAGGTGCAGAAGACCAACAAGGATATAGTGTAAAAGACTTCTCTATTCGAGTTGTAGATTAAATTAGCACTATTGTTTTTAGATAGAAATTTTTGAAAGGTGGAAACAATAACCATAAAATCAAGTTTGAGTAATTATTATGATATACTGAATCAAATATCAGATACTTGATTTGTATTTGTACGAGGCACTTTTTACTTAGAATTGATGCTCTCATACTCATAATAATTGCTATTACAAAGAATAGTAAAAATGAGAAAATAGACTTTAAGTCTTAATGAATTGGAGAAAAAATGGTTATATATACAGTAGGAACATTTGATTTATTACATGTTGGACATCTTGCACTATTAGAGTATTGTAAAACTTTAGGAGATGTTGTAGCAGTTGGTGTTGCTTCAGATAAGGTTGTAAACTCTTATAAGCCAAATGTACCTATTATTGAGTTATCTCAACGAGAAGAGATGCTAAAAGCCTTAAATTGCGTTGATATTGTACGCCCATATTATGAACTTGAATATGTCTCTGCTTGTAAAGAATTAGATGTTGATATCTTTGTAATAGGAGAGGATTGGGGAAATAAGCCTCATAATATTGAGGTGGAAAATTATTTAAAATCTATGGGTAAAAAGATTGTTCAAGTAGTTTATAATCCAAGAACCTCTTCAACTAAAATAAAACAGGATGTCATAGCTCAATTTCATAAGGGTAGAGATATTGAAATAGATAATATAAAACAACAAAATCATAAGGATAATTATGCCAATAGGCTCTAACAAACAACCGACTATCCTTTCTTATGTAAAAGATATACCAAATCTTTTATCACTTGCAGGATTAGGCTGTACGCTACTTGCTATTTATTACTCTATTTTAGGTATTTATTCCATTGCAATGATTGGAATGGTATGGGCTGTTGCTTTTGATTGGGCTGATGGACTTGTGGCACGAAAACTAAAAGGACGAACGGCTACTGATGCAAAGTTTGGAGGGCAACTTGATGTTCTTATAGATATTGTAAGTTATGGAGTAACTCCTGCTATTCTTCTTTTAAGTTATGGAAAATTTGAACCTATATTTTTAGTTGGAGCATTTATCATGATAGCTGCTGCAGCAATAAGGTTAAGTTACTTTAGTACATA
>JASFZJ010000115.1:0-32335 GCA_045267865.1 Sulfurovum sp.
TTTTATCTTATGAAAATGAGTTTAGAGATTTTTATGAATTGCCACTAAGTTATAAAACAGATAAATTTATCTTTAGTGGTACGACTGATTTTGTCGTATCAAAAGGACTCTTTGAGAGTCAAAAACCCTATTTTTTTATTCAAGAGTTCAAAAAAGGACAAACAGATGGATACCCAGAACCCCAACTACTAGCAGAACTTATCTCTGCTGTGGAACTCAATAATGAAACTTCTATGAGAGGGGCGTATATCGTGGGAGCAATTTGGAACTTTGTGATTTTGGAGAAGTTAGGAAAAGATAAATATCAATATTTCGTAAGTGAAAATTATGATAGTACAAAGATAGGCGATTTAAAAGGGATTTATAAAAATTTGGTTTTTGTGAAAGAGGAGATTATTAAGATGATTAGAGAGGAAAAAAGAAAATGAAGATAATACAATTAGAAATAAAAGATGATTATTTGGATAATATTTTAAACTTTTTAAAGTTATTACCTAAAAATGTAATCAAAATCAAAGAATTAACTGAACAGGAATCACAAAAATATGAACTTTGGAGTGATAAAGAGTTGGAGTATATATCTAAAGTGGATTTATCTACACCTCTTGAAGATGATGAGGATTATAGTAAATGGTAGGAAGCATTTATTTAGCAAAAATATATTTTACAGATGGTATAAAGTTCAAATTAAGACCCATATTAATTATAAAAGAAAACTCATTTGGTGATTATATCTATATACCATTTACGACCAATACAAACAATATAAATAGCATTAAGTTTACTAATAACTTTTTAGAAAATGGTAATTTCAACAAAGATAGTTATCTAATTATTGATAAAACCTGTACTATTTCTTCAAACTTATTAGATAAAAAAATAGCCCATATTAAAGAGAATATTTTGGTTAAAGTTTATAATGAATATTGTAGTTTTTTAAGAAAATGAGAAAAATAAGTACCGATATTTTGTAATTATGATGGTACAAAAAGAGGAAGACAAAGGAAGTTTATGACAATAAAAGAGGCTATTTTAAAGAGTTTAGAAGAGTTAAAGCAATTAGTAACACATAATGATGTCTATAATAATATTATTACAAAAAAATATTATCATTGGGAAGATAATCAAACACCTAAACAAACTGTATCAGCTCTATTAGGTGATTTTATCAGAAAAAATGATACCAGAGTCAAAAGAACAAAAGGTAAAGGTGGAACATACTTCTATTATTTAGCCAAAAATGAACAAAATATTATTATATATAATTTGGATGAGCCTCAAAATGAAGATGCGAAAAAAACTTATCACGAGAGAGATTTGCATAAATTATTGAGCAGTTATCTAAAAAGTAAAAATATCTCTTCAAAAACAATTTTACATGAAGAGTCCAAAAATAGTAAAGATAACCATCAAAAATGGATACATCCTGATATAATTGGAATAGAATTTGTAACTCTTAGCTCAAAAGTCAATAAAGCTTTTATGAAAATACTCAACAAAGCAGATACATTTAAACTCACCTCTTATGAGATTAAAAGAGAGATAAATACAGATGATAAACTTAAAAAATGTTATTTTCAAGCCGTATCCAATTCAAGTTGGGCAAATTATGGATATTTGGTTGCATTTGAGATAAATGATAGTCTTAAAGATGAGATAGAGAGACTTAACCAATCTTTTGGTATTGGAATAATTGAACTCAAATCAAATCCTTATGAAAGCAAGATATTATTCCCTGCCAAGTTTAAAGATTTAGACTTCAAAACTATTGATAAACTATGCAAAGTAAATAGCAAGTATGAAAAATTTATAGAGATTACAGAAAGAATTTTAATCATAGATGAGAGAAATCACTCTTCTATTGAAAAAGAGTTATATAATTTTTGTGATAAATATTTTGAGAGTGATTCAGATATAGAAGAGTATTGTAAGAGAAAAAATATACCGATAGAAGAGAGAGAATAAATAATGCAACTACAAAAACTAGGAAATATAAAAGAAAAAACTAAAACCCTTAAAGCTCTAGGGGTTCACGGTGGTGGTATTGATATAATCTCTAAAAAGATGGAGCTTATGCTCTTTTGTATTAAGGACTTACGCACTCCTGCTGTGAATATTCTCAAACAAGATGCTCTAAGTATTGGAGCTGAGTTGGCTGTGCCTAGTGGTGTGATTTTGTGCCAAAAAGAGCATTATGATTGTATCTTGATGGGGACTAGGAAACATATTGAGATACTCTCTCGTAAAGAACTCTCTCAATCTTTTGGACTCAAAGATGTGGCTAAAGAGTTGAGTCGGTTTTTGGATATTAAACCTAAAGATACGAAGATAATGGGGATTATCAATGCTAATGATGATAGCTTTTTTGAGGGGAGTCGTTTTACAAGTTATCACGCCTTGCGAGAGATAGAGAATATGATTGATAATGGGGCTGATATTATAGATATTGGTGCTGTCTCTTCTCGTCCTAATGCTGAGGAGGTGAGCTGTGATGAGGAGCTTCGACGGATAAAAGATATTTGTGATACTATTTATAAACAAGAACTCTACACCAAGACGATATTTTCTATAGATAGTTATATTCCCTCTGTGGTGGAGTATGCTCTCAAAAGTGGGTTTGGTATTATCAATGATATTACTGGTGGGGAAAATGATGAAGTGATTAAACTGGCTATCAAATATAGTGCGAAGCTTGTGATAATGCACAAGCAAGGTACTCCTCAAACTATGCAGGATAATCCTAGATATGATGATATTATAAGTGAGATTAATCACTTTTTTGAGATTAGGATAAAGAAATGTGAAGAGTTGGGTTTGAGTAGAGAGGATATTATACTTGATGTGGGGATAGGGTTTGGTAAGACTTTGGAGCATAATATTACGCTTATCAAAAACCTCTCTAATTTTGAAAAGTTTGACTGTGAGGTTCTGATTGGGGCTAGTCGTAAATCTATGATAGATGCTTTATCTCCATCTTCTGTAGCAAATAGACTCTCTGGGACTTTGGCTATTCACCTTAGGGCATTGGAGAATGGAGCGAATATCATTCGTTGTCACGATGTATATGAGCATAAACAAGCTATAGATGTTTATGAGGCGTTGAGATAGTCTAATGCAAAAACTTCTCAATATCCTCAATTATCTCATCAATAGCATTTGATGCTTTATCATATATCACTTTATCAAAGAGATAATCTTTTATCGCATCACTTCTTTCTAAATTATTTAAGATAGAGTTTTCTGCTAGTTTGGCTATGTTATTTACATTTATAACATTACCACTTGTTCCGATAACTACAAAAAATTTACAATCTTCTAGCTCTTTGTTTAGTTCTTTATAAAATGGTGCTGACTCTCCGAAAAATACTATATTTGGGCGAAATTTACCGTGACAAGTGGGGCATTTACCGTTGAATGCACTCTCTTGTGGAGCGTAACCTATATCAAAAATCAAATCACAATCTCTACATCTCACTTCTGGCAAAAAGCCATGAAGATGTATAATATCTTCTACTCCTGCTTTTTCAAATAGATTATCTACATTTTGTGTGATGATGGCTATATCTTTGGGGTATTTTTCTTTGAGTTTTGCGATTTGGGTATGTGCGTAGTTGGGTTTTTTGTCTTCTATATCTGCTCTTCTTTGGTTATAGAAATCTATAGTAAGAGCTTCATTCTTCTCTAAGCTATCGTAATAACAGACCACTTCTATATCATAATTTTCCCACAATCCATCACTATCTCTAAATGTGGATATTCCTGATTGGGCACTTATCCCTGCACCACTAAATATTATAACTTTTGCCATGATAGAGCCTTTAATTATTGATATGGGTAGATTTTATCTACCCTTTTTATTAATCCTCGTTGGTGCTATCAGTTGTATATACACCTGTGATTTTTTTCCATATTATAGATGCGTTGAGTCCAAACCAAATAAGAATACCCATACCGATAGTCGCTGCCCAACCTAACTGTTCTAAGTCTTGGACATTGATGATACCGTATGATTGGAGTCCCCAAACAAAAGCACCAATAATAATAATTGTCATAAATGCTCCATAAAATTTCAAACTTTGGAATATAGACTTAATTGCCAAAAACCAAAGAGCTAACATTATTAATATACCAAATGGTGTAAATCCGTTTAATAGGTTGTCTGTATTTGATGAGATATAGCTGATAAAGTGTGAATTTGTTGGATTCCAAGTTCCCACAGAGAGAGCTATAGAGAGTATAAGAGTTACCCACCACGCTAAATGCGTAACCGATTTTCCTGATTTTGTTGTTGCTGTATTTGTAAGTACGCTAGGTATCATTTTAAATCCTTAAATTTTGAGTATAGTATTATATCTAATGAAAATATTAATTAACCTTTGGATATAATCTAATCAAAAAAGAGAGCCTTATCTATGAAAACAGTTTTACTTATACTACTTACCCCCATTCTTATCTTTGCCAAAACGCATTATGCCAAAGTCGAACCATATCAATCTGTGATAATCAAATCTTCTGTAAGTGCATTGGTGATGAATGTAAACCTAGAAGCAGAGGGTAAGATGATTGATAATGAGAGAGTTATCTATCTTGATGATAGCCTTGATAAAGTCAATCTTGATTTTTCAAATGATAGTGTAAAACTACTCAAAGAGATGTTGGTAATAAATAAAGATATAGCCAAAAGTCTAGCAGGGACGGTAAAGAGACAAAAGAGCTATTATAGAAGAATAAATAGACTATCCACAGCGTCAAAAACACAAAAAGATAATGCTTATAATAGCTTTACTTCTGCTAAAACACAACACCTAAGCATACTAGAGAAAATAATATCTTTAGAGAAACAGATACTAGACATTAGATATAAAATAGCACAGTTAGAAGATAGTATAGCCAAAAAATCAATTATACTTAATAATCAATATCTATCTGAAATAGTTGTAAGAAGAGGCGATTTTGTGGGTATGGGGTCACCTCTAGCTAAGGTATTTGATATGAGTCAAGGTAAATTAGTTCTATTTTTAGAGGCATCAGAAGCTGAAAATATAGAGTCAAAAGAGATATATATAGATGATAAAAAAAGTAAATATAAAGTAGATAAAATTTGGTTAATCACTGATGAGAGGTTTATATCTTCATACAAAGCAGAGATATATATAGACGCACCTAAGGGGCTATTTTCTAAGCTTGTGAAAGTAGAGATTAGGTAAGTAATTAAATCAAAAGGTGAATTATGGAGTCTTATTTTTTTGAGAAGACTCTTTCATATAAAACTCTATTAATTCAGGTTTGCCTAGGTAGTATCCTTGGGAGAACTCTATATCTAGCTCTTTTACCATATTGTAGGTACTCTCATCAGATACAAATTCTGCTATAAGCTCAAAGTTTAACTCTTTGGCTAATTTTTGTATAGAGCTTAATACTATTTTTGCTCTCTCTTTTGAGATATGTAACTCTTTTATGAGGCTTCCATCAATCTTTAGTATATCTATATCTAATTTTATAAGATAGCTATAGTTTGTATATCCACTTCCAAAGTCATCTAGTGCTATTTTGGAGCCAAATGCTTTGAGTTGTTTAAATATTAAGACAACCTTTTTATAATCTTTTAGCTCATTTGTCTCTAATATCTCAAATGTCAATCTATTGGCAACAGCTCTATTTTCATATAGATTTTTTTTGATTAAATTCATCATATCTCTATTATACAAATCATTTAAGTCAAGATTTACACTTAGTTTTATATGGGGATATTTATGTAGAGTATTAAATACATTATAAAACACTAGTTTACTCATTTTTATGTATTGGCTTGTCCCTTTTATCATATCCATAAAATAAAATGGAGTTATAAGTTTACTTTTATCATCTTTATCTATCAATCTCACGAGTGCCTCATACTTTATAATCTTTTGCGTTTTGGTATTATATATGGGCTGATATAGACAAATCAACCTTTCATCTTCGAGAGACTCTTTGATATAATCAATATTTGTATATTGTACTTGTGATATAGTTCTTGTATCAATGATAGCAAAATCATTTTTACCTCTACTCTTTATCTCTAGTAGTTTTTCATCTAATAGTCTCTGTATATTCTGTACTGATGATACTTTTTCTGGTATCAACATAGAACTCATAGAGATAGTCATATTTACTAGATTATTTTCAATAAGGTACTTTTTTGCTGATAGTAGTTGAAATAGCTTTTTTGCAAATATTTCAAAACAATCCATATCTTTATGTATTATTATAAAAAACTCTGTCCCTGATGTTCTGATTACTTTTGAACTACTTGCTACATTATTTAATATAGTTTTGGCAAACTCTTTTATGATAGTATCACCTATCTCATATCCATATAGCTTGTTTATCTCTACAAATTCATCCATATCTATCAATATTGCATTATACTCATTTAGATTATTTCTATTAAAAAATTCTTCTAAAAATACTTTTGTATGCGTACCTGTAAGATTATCAAATAGTAATGCTCTTCGTAGCTTATAATATCTATAGGCTAAAACTAATAATACCAATAGAGTTATAATCAAAAATAGCTGAACCATCCAAATAAGTGTTATAAGTGGTGAGTGAAAGTCATTTAGATGTTCCCTATACGCCTTTGATAAGTCTAATACCAATAGTGCTTCTGTTTGGTTATTCTCTATTATAGGATATAGCAGTGATATCCAAACTTCCTCTACTACCTTATAAGGTTTGGTAATTTCTATTTTTCTATTTTTATAAACTTCATCAAACTGTCTATTTTTGGGAGAAAATACCTCTCTATACTCTGCAGGATTCTCTATTGAGCCATCTAATAAAAAGCGATAATGACCATTTTTATCATCCTTATATTTCTTTAGTACAAAGATATATTTGTACTGTTTTATCAAAAATGCTTGAAGTATTTGATTTAGATGTGCTCTTAGTTTCTCATCTTTATCCAAAACAGACTCTATGTTACCTTTGGTTCTTTGCTGTATAAGGTGAGTTATTTTATATGCATACTGCTTTGATTTTATTATCTCTTCTTTTTCAAGTCTCTCACTACTATTGACTATCTCAATCTGTAATAATGCACCAAATATTATTAAAAAGAGTATTAAGAAGAATATAAATTTATTTGAGTTTTTATTTTTCATAATGACTCTATTATATAATTTTGATACTCATTAGGTAGATTAATACCATGTTTGGATAATCTTTTTTTGATAAATAGCAATTGACTTCTCCCTTTTCTCCAATATAACGCACCTACTATATCAGAGGACTTTTTAAGTAATTTATACTCTGTTGCAAATAGTATAGGAGGTCTATTGTCACTACTATTACTTTGCTTTAAAACATATTTAAGTGTACGATAGTCTGTAATGAGTGCTATATTAGCATTTTTAACTTTAGAAGTGAGTTTAATATTTTTTGACTCTTTAAATATCTTTATATACTCTTTATCATTGGTATATAGACAGATAAATTCTTTTGAAGATAGATTGGAGAATATCTCCGTATAGATTTTAATAGTACTCTTTTTCTCTAAAGAGTGGAGATCTATATATAAAACTAAGAAAACAAGAAGTATTTTCTTCAAAATGTATATTCCAATTCTATTGTAATTCTCTGGTCTATAGGGGATATTTTTAGTGGAGTCATTAGCTTTTGAGTAGTAGTATTTAATCTATATAGGTCGGTTTTTTTTGCTCTATTTAAGATATTTTCACCTTTTAGTGTTAAGGTCAAATCATTACTAATATTCCAAGATATAGAGCTTGTTACATCAAAATAGTCTATATTATCTACACTATTAGAGTGCCATACTATACTATTGTGAAAATCAAAATCTTCATAGCTATTTATGATACTTAGATACCCACTAGTATCTTCAAGCTCATCTAAATTAAAAATATTTTTATATAGAGCATAATAGAGCTGTAGATTTATCTTATTATCACTATTAAAACTATATTCATAATCAAAGATACTAAAAAAATATTTTGTATCTCCACCATCTATATCATTTGTAGTCTCAAGTAGTCCATGCTCATCTTGCATTAAAAGAAGCATTAATTTGAATTTATGATTATATATATTGTAAGTTATCTCCTCTGTGATACCCAATGTTGTCTGTATGGAGGCATCTTGAAAATATGTAGTATAAAGATAACGAGTTAGTGGCTCAATAGCAAATTGAGTTCGATATAGATATGTCTTATAGCTCCAGTTGTCGGTTTTATATATATAACCCAACCTCAATTGAAGAAGAGATTCATCTATAGTAGCACCATTTCTAGATATATGATTATAAGATATACCTAGAGTCAATAACTCCTTATCACTTACTACATATTGGTCTTGAAAAAATAGAGTATATATATCTTCACTATTAAAAGGAGAAATTGTGGTCTCTATACCATCTTTAATAAGAGAGTCAAGCTTCTTATATCTAACCTTAAATCCTGAAGTGATAAGATGTTTTTTATTAAATTCTCTTTTATATGTTAATTCAGCTGTATATGTACTATTTTTATAGATACCATTAAATCTATTTGAGCCTAGTGCATCTGCCCATGCCAAAGGAGAGTCATCAAGTTGAACCATATCTGTTTTGAGCCAATCATAAGCAAACTGTGCATACCAATAATCATTTAGAGAGATACCATAATCAATATGAAGATTAAGATAGTCTATTTTGGATATTATAGGTGTAGCATCATAGCTCATACCTGCTAGGCTATTGGTATCTTTTTTCAAAACTTGTAGATGAAATACCTGATTTTCACTTTTTATATAAGAGAATAGTTGAGTTCTCTCAAAATTTCTATTGAGTGGAGATGTTGTACCGTTTGAAATTGTCTCTCTTTTGGCTTTGGTATGTGAAAAATTTAACATATAAGAGAGATTATTTTTCTCATCTCCATAACTTAGAGTTTGGCTATTTTCTCCTCTACTTCCTTGAACCAGACTAATATCTGTACCTTTATCTCTTTTTGGACTTTTAGAGTATAAAAATATAGTAAGATAAGCAGGTTCTACAGATGTATCAAAAGATGGTGTTAGATAATATAACTCTATATGGTCAACAAAATCAATATTGACATCACCATAGAGCATCAGTCCACTTCCCATCCACCCCTGAGTTACCTCAACTCCATCTATATATAGACGGATAAAGTTACTTCTATATGATTCAAATGCTCCTGAACTCAAAGGGTCAGGTAGTCCTAGCCGATTTTCATGATGATAGACAACAGGAGCTGTTTTTAGAATATCTTTAAGCGTTTTTGCATGTATCTTCTCTATCTTATCTCTATTGAAGAGTACAAGGTGACCTTTATTGGCATCTATAGTCTTTTGGCTTAAATCATTTTTTTGGTTAAAATTATCTAATAAAGCCTCTACATTGTTAGCTTGTAAGTTATCTATTAGTATAATAAATAGTAAAACTTTTAAAGTATAAATAATTTTTTTCATTGTTATATAAGTCCAAAATTGAATTTATTTATTATACCATTAAGAGACTAAAATATTAAGGATATATATGTTATCAGAAAAAGTATTTAGATTATTAACCGAAGAATATACAATAGTTTTGGCTACAACCAAAAGTCACTTTGATATAGTTAAAGATATTAGAAGAGAGGTATTTTCTAAAAAATATAATATCTCTTCTAAACTTTTAGACGAAAAAGGTTATCTCTTTGATAAGAGTGATGAGCAATCGTTTATATATCTACTTCAACATATCAAAACTAAAAAATATGTAGGAACAGTTAGAAATTTTTTTGTAAATAAGCTTACTCCATATAAAGAATTACCTATGCAAAAAAAATCTTATATAAAAGATATAGAAGAGTTAACACAATCACTACCAATATGTGAAATATCTCGTTTAGCACTCTCTAATACTATTATGGAGCATAAAGATTTTTCAGGATTAAGATTAAGAATAAATCTATCTCTACTTCTAATGGTAGCTACAAGAGTAAATTTTTTTCTATATAAATATAAATATATATTTGCTATTATGGAGGTGTCTTTAGATAGACTTCTAAAAAGACAAGGAGTTAAATTCAAACAGGTAGGTGAAGCAGTAGAGTATTATGGCTCTTGCATACCGTTTAGTATAAAAAGAGAAGAGCTTTTAATAGATAGTCAAGAGTCAATGGATAGTTTTACTAAATTTTATCTAAACAAACTTCACCAAGACCCAAAAGAGTTTTGGGAATTTATAGATAGTAATCCTTATCTAAGTAGGGAAGATATAGAGTTTGATGATTTATCTAAGATGATTAATGTATAATCACACAAAAAGATAAAATATGAAAAACCTTACCAAAAAGCTTGATAGTGTTTCTCTACTATCAGGCTATCTCTCTGCTACTATTGTACTTCTACTTTCTCTATTAATCGTTTATGATGCCTCTATGCGTTATCTATTTTTAGAGGGTTCTATTGCTCTTCAAGAGTTGGAGTGGCACTTTTTTGATATTATCTTTCTTTTGGGACTATCTTATGCACTTTTAAATGATAAACATGTCAGAGTAGATATATTTTTTGAGAGATACAGTAGTGATACAAAAGCATTAGTACAGATACTCTCTATGCTTCTTTTGGTAATACCTTTTGGAGTGGTTTTTTTGCAAGATGCTATATATATGTTTCTACAAAGCTATCATCAAAATGAAGTATCAAGTGACGCAGGAGGGTTAGCATATAGATATATTATCAAAGGTGTATTAGTTGTAGCGTTTATACTACTCATCATTCAAGCTGTGAGTGAAATTATCAAAGCTTATACCAAACTCTCTTCTATCAAAACACTTATCAAAGCTTTGGTTATAGCTATATTTTTAATTATTATTATATTTATCTCTCACTATTCAGAGTTAGCATTTCCTTTTGAGCCTATCGCTTTGATGTTTATTGTCACTTTGATACTTCTTATGAGTGGTTTTCAAGTAGCATTTGTATTTGGTGGAGTGGCTCTGATATTTGCCTTTATCTCTGATGAGGTGGGATTACACGCCTTAGAGATGTTGCCATACCGAACTTATGGGATTATGGGTAATGCTACACTTATGGCTGTACCTATGTTTATATTTATGGGACTAATATTAGAAAAGTCCAAAATGGCAGAGGGATTGCTTCTCTCTATGGGTAAACTCTTTGGCTCTATTCGTGGAGGCTTGGCAATATCTGTGGTATTGGTTGGTGCTATTCTAGCAGCGAGTACAGGGATTGTAGGAGCTTCAGTAGTGATGATGAGTCTAATTGCTCTTCCTCTAATGCTCAAACATAAATACAGTCCAGAACTAGCTTCCGGAGCAATTACAGCCAGTGGAACTCTAGGGCAACTTATCCCTCCCTCTATTATACTTATCATCTTAGGCGACCAGATGCACCTAAGCGTTGGAGACCTATTTCGTTCAGCCGTTGTACCAGGGATATTGTTGGTCTTATTATATGTTATCTATATACTCATCATATCTTATCTCAAAAAAGATATAGCCCCTGCTATTGTGAGTGATGAGCCATACAGCCAACTCCTCAAAGAGGCATTAAAAGAGATACTTCCTCCTCTACTTTTAATTGCTATAGTATTAGGCTCAATTTTTGCAGGGTTTGCCTCACCATCAGAATCAGCAGGTATCGGCGTAATCGGTGCGATGGTTTTGGCTTGGAGTAAAAGCACTTTATCCTTTGAGATGATAAAATACTCCACCCTAGAGACGGTTAAACTTACAGCGATGATATTTATGATACTTATAGGGGCTACTGCCTTCTCATTGGTCTTCAATGAACTCGGTGGTGGTGATATGGCACTAGAGTTTTTTGCAGGGGATATGGAAGATAAATGGACATTTATATTGTTAGCTATGTTAGTGATATTTATATTGGGCTTTTTTATAGATTTTATAGAGATAGCTTTTGTAGTTGTACCAATATTAGTCCCTATCATTGCATTACTAAACATAGACCCTGTGTGGTTTGCGATACTTATAGCGATGAACCTACAAGCCTCATTCCTCACCCCACCCTTTGGTTTAGCACTCTTCTTTCTCAAAGGCTCAGCAGGAGACAAAATATCCACAGGAGCGATATATAGAGGTGTTGTACCATTTATCCTTTTACAGTTAGTAGCGTTAGGGATTATTATCGCTTTTCCTAATTTGATTTATATCTTTGGGAAGTAGTATAAATTAATTAAACAATTAAGGCTCTCCCACACCTTTTTTATTAATTTTTTTGAAGTCATCGGATAGATCTAGTGGTTGGGTAGTTCACTTGGTTATATGAATAATAGAGTTATCTTTTCCTGCTTTTTGTATTAGCCTATAGAGTAATTTTGCATTTTGGGTATGTAGTCTTACGCATCCATGAGAGGCAGGACGACCAAGTCTATGCACACTCTTTGTCCCATGTATTGCATATCCAGTATAGTTAAAAAATATAGAGTATGGCATAGGTGAGTTATTATATTTGCGTGAGTAGTGCATTTTCTCCATATATTTGGGACTATACTTACCTCGTGGAGTGTAGTAGCCTTTTCGTCCTGTTGATACTTTCCATTTATAGAGGAGATTATTCCCTTTATAGACATGCATTCTCTGTTCTGATATATCTATTGTTGCCAAAATAGCGTTATCTTTTATTTTTTGCTCTCTTAATATTATTGCTTGTTCTAATTTTGCAAATGCTTCTTGTCGTCTTCTCTCTATATCTTTGAGCTTTTGGGCTATTATCTTCTGGGCATACTTCTCTTTGCGTTTTTGCTCTTTTATATCTAGTTTTTTTTGCTCTTTGGCTTTTCTCTCTTTAATAAGAGCCAATCTTTGCTCTTTGGCTCTCTCTTGCTTGTATCTCTCTTGTATTTTAGTTAAGGCTTTAATAATATCTAAATCTGAGTGGATAGTAATCTGTGCAAATGGATTTTTCTCAGTGGGTATTATGAGATGATGCACACTTGCAAAGTATGTAGTTGTAATAAAGATAAATAGTATAATATACTTCATCATCAGATACCTTAATACTCTTTGATAGCGTCATTAATCTGAATATAAGCTCCAATGGGGCTAGTCTCAAAGTAGGGGATATTATGCTTTTTTGCAAACTCTCTTGTAATTTTTTGTACCTTTAGTAGATTAAATCTAGGAGCTTTTGGGAAAAGGTGATGCTCAATTTGAGTATTTAATCCACCATAAAACCAGTGTACTAATGCTCCACCTGTAAGTGAACGGCTTCCTCTCATCTGTAGCTCCATCCAAGAGAAATCTTTTGCCTCTTCTTGTGTGAATGTCTCACATCCTAAGTGGTTGGTAATAAATCCAAATGCCAACCATGGAGATAGTACAAGGATAAGTGTGATAGCTACTATAATAGTATTTACTAGACCTATTTGGTATATAAGCGTTCCCCATACCAAAGGCCAATGAAGTAACATCAGAGCAAGTTCACCCCATAGTTTTCTTTTGATAACAAATTGATAAGATTGTCCAATAAAAGCAGGAAACATAAAAAACATAGCTCCCCAAAATATAGTATGTTTATACTTCTTTATAAATGGACTATTACCTTTATTTTGTGTAAATGCTCCATCTAAGGCTCTTATATCTTCATCTTTTTCTATTATATTACAATAGGTATGATGATTAACATTGTGCTTGAAATCCCACCAAGAAGATGAGTTAGATAGTATCAATGCCGAAAATGGAAAAGATAACTTTTTGGATAGAGATTTATTTTTGAAATATTGTGTATGTAAAAGATCGTGAGATACAAATACAGACCTAGTAAATACTATAGTCAAAAAAAGTCCTAATAAAATAGGATGCCAAAGTGGTGCTGTGTATAGTGCTGCTGATATAGATAATAATATAGCCACCATCTCTATACTACCACGAATAGGAACTCTATCAAGAAGTCCATCTTCTCTTACTTGTGCTTTCAACTCTTCAAAACTCTCTTGATATGTATCAATTTTAGTCATTATGTTTGCCATTTATTCTCTCTTTGGTATTTAATTTACTTATTATAACTATTAAATATTAAAATTTAATCTTTTAATAGGATATATATAGCTAAAATACATATTATTATTTTTTAAATAAATTTTTTAAACTTAGAAAGGCAAAATTATGCGACTTATTATATCTTTTCTTCTTCTATTTGCTATTTCTTATAGTAAAAATATAAACAATAAATTTGTAGTGAGTGCTGATAAAAATATTATCAAAATCAAAAAAGAACTTTTGAGATTAGAAAACTATTTTAGAGATAGTGAACCACATAGTATGGCAGAAGAGAAGTATAATTTAAGATTTACGATAGAGAAGATAGGAGAGTTTTATATAGTAACACTCAAACCTATAATAACTATTGAGATACAAAATGAGTTATTTTTCTTATTAAATCCTATAGCTAGAGATATATTTGTGATTGAAGATAAAATAGTAGATAAGATAGAGTTCATAGATGATATAATTGAGAATATATCAGATGAGTTTGATGAGTTTGATGATAAATTTGATGAGGAGATAGAGATGACTCATGAAGTAGATGAGGAGATAGAGATAGAAGAAGCTATTAAAAAGAGAAAAGCTCCCTATACAGTAGAGCAAAAATCTCTAATAGAGTCGATAGGATTAGAGTGGATAGCTATATTCTTACTGGCTTTTATTGGATTGTTTTCATCTATCTATAATAGAAGAAAGCTTTTACGGATAGAGAAGAAGCAGAGAAATCTTATCTCACACCAAGATAAGGTAGATAATGAAATTACAAGATTGGGGAGATAAGAATGTTTAGAGTCTATTTTTTATTAATGATACTGTATTCTATGGTATTTGCTAGTGATAGTGGAAGATTTATTATACTTTCACAAGAACTCAATGAGGGGAGTATAATACAGAGTAAATTTGAGTATAAAAGTATTATCAAAAAAGATAATATAGCAAAATATATTCATGTAGATATAGAGATAACTAAGTATCATAACTACTATATTCTAAAATTGGGAGCTTTTGAAGATGATAATAGTTTGGCATTTACCTATCTTACACTTAAAGAGTATTTTCCAAAAGCTTTTATTGTAGATATAATTGAACCTTACAAAATAGTAGAACCTAGAGTAAAAATAGTAGAGAAAAAAGTTTTTGTAGATAAAGAAGTTCATAAAGAGATGGATTATACTATGTGGATAGCTCTATTTGGTTTGGCTATTATTGGTATTTTATTTATGTTTTTATCATCTGACCATATTAGAAGAGTCAAAGAAGAGCATGAAAAAATCAAGAAAAAGCACCAAAGGCTAGAAGAGAAACAGCATGAAGTTCTATCTAGTATGGGTGAAAATATTCATACTATAGCCAAAGAGACTATGACTCATACAACTCTATTGGCAGATAAAGTCAAATCAACATCACTTGAAGAGGATATGAAGAGAGTTATTTATAATGAAAATGAGCTTCTTGATATGACAGGTGATTTAATCAAATTTTTACGATTAAAGTCCAAGAAGGTAGAGATAGAGAGTGAAGTCTTTAACTTTAACAATGTACTCAATGAAGTATCAGGAGTATTAAGCCACTCTCATAGCAAAAAAGATATAGAGCTTATTTTTGATATTAATAGAGATGTTCCTAGATATATGTTTTCTGACTCTCTTCATCTAGGTCAAATTATTACCAATCTATTAGAGTATGTAATCCAAAATACAACAAGCAAAGAGGTAAAGTTAAATATAGTTCTTATCTCTAGTATCAAAGAGGGATTAAAGCTAAAATTTCAAATAGAGTCAGGTATGAAGATAGAGAATAAAGATGCACTCTTTAAATCATATTATGATGAGAAGCTTCGTACTTATGTAGGTTTGGGTCTATTTGTAGCAAAAGAGCTTACTATATTGATGGATGGTGAGCTTGTGATTGAGATGATTGATAAAGAAGAGGATTATCTTGTCCTTACTATTCCAATAGAAGAGAAGAATAGAGATAAAAGAAAATATCGTCTTCCAAATAGTGGATTAGTAGGTAAAAAAATATTACTTATTGATAGTAGTGATAACTCAGCACTAGCAGTTGAGAAGCTTTTCTCATACTTTAAAGCAGAGGTAGATATTGTAACAGCAGATAAACTACAAAGAGGTATGCCAAACTTTTCTGCTTATGAAATAATAATCTTAAGTGATAAATTATTTAATACGAGAATATTTAAAGAGTTAGAAGAGGCAAAAAGAGATACAAATCTAAAAGTAATTAGTTTAGCAAATCTATTTAATACATATAAAATGACACCAAATAGTATAATAGATGTAACTTTGAAGAAACCATTAACACAAGAGTATATTTTTGATACTCTAATTCAACTATATATTGAGAGTGATACAGATAAAAGTAGTAATGATAGTGTTACTTCAAACTCACTACCAATCTATATAGGTGGTTTTGAAATTATTAATAATATTACTATTGAAAATTTTAATATATTTAGAGGAACTCATATATTAATTGTAGAGGATAACCGTATCAATCAAAAAGTTGTTATGAGTATGTTAGGTCAATCTGATATGAAACTCTCTATAGCTAATAATGGTCAAGAGGCAATTGAGTTTCTTGAGGGTAGTGAAGATAGTGTAGATTTTATCTTTATGGATATAAATATGCCTGTTATGGATGGATATACAGCTACAGAGAAGATAAGAGAAAATAAGGATTTTAATAATATTCCTATCGTCTCTCTTACAGCACTTGTCTCAGAACATGAAGTACAGAAGATGTTTGATGTAGGAATGAATGGATACCTATCTAAGCCTGTTAAAACAGAGAGACTATATAGTGCATTGAAGGCATTTATAGATAGTAAAACATTTGAGCCTGTAGAAGAGGACGAACCCTCACATCATGTACCAATATCATTTCATGGTCTTGATATTGAAGTAGGACTAGCTTATACCAAAAACAATGTAATATTCTATAAAGAGATACTCAAAGAGTTTTTAGATGCGTATTCAAATAGTGATGAAGTATTTGAAAACTTAGTAAGAGAGGAACGATATGGACAGGTAAAAATGTTATGCCTTGATATGAAAGGTCTCACAGGTACAATTGGTGCTAAAGAGATGCATGTGATTATCAAAGAGATATATCAATATCTTATCTATAATAAACCTGAATTAATCCATAGCTATGTAGATAAATATAAATCTGAATTAGCTAAATTAAAAAAATCTATAGATATGTATCTCTCTACTTAAATATTAAAGCCAAAAAAATAGCAGGATTTTCCTGTTTTGAGATAAAAAAGTTAGGAGCAAAAGAGTGCGATTAAAACTATTTTTTGAAGAGATGTTCTTCTCCCCCAAGATTTATCATTATCCTATTATTATTCTGCTTTCTCCACTCTCCTTTCTGTATGGTGCTCTTATGTACATAAGACGAATATCTACAAAAAAGATAGAATTTAATATCCCAATAATATCAGTAGGTAATATCATAGTAGGAGGTTCTGGCAAAACGCCATTTGTGATAGCATTAGCCTCTATGTATAATGGAGTTTATATAATATCAAGAGGATATGGACGAGAGAGTAGGGGGCTTGTAGAGGTTAGTCAAAATGGTAAAATCATAACAACCGTAGAAAATAGTGGAGATGAACCAATGCTTATGGCACAATCTCTTCCAACTGTATCTGTAATAGTAAGCGAAGATAGAGAAAAGGCAATAGAGTTAGTGAAAAAAAAAGGGGCAAAACTTATAATATTAGATGATGGATTTAATAGAGTAAATATCAAAAAATTTGAAATTATACTCGAGCCACAAGAGATAAAAAATCCTCTACCATTCCCTGTAGGGTCATTAAGGGAGTGTATTTTTACTAGAAATTTTGCCGATATTATAGCAATAGAAGATATAGAGTTTAATAGAGAAGTGAGTTTTGTAGATTTGAGTGAAAAGATGATACTAGCCACAGCCATATCCAACCCAAAAAGATTAGACCAATATCTACCCAATGGTGTAGTCTATAAATATTACTTAGAAGACCATACATATTTTGATGAAGATATACTTAGAACTCTTCTTGAAAAATACAAAGCTACATCAATACTATGTACCCAAAAAGATTTAGTAAAAATGCAAAACTTTAAGTTACCTATATCTCAAATGAAGCTAAAATTTGTAATAGATAAAGAGATATTTAAGCAAGTAGATGAGTATATTAAGGGGTATGAGAATGAAGTATAATAAGGTAGAGATATAGATGAGCTATCAAACAGTACAAAAAGCTATCCAAAGTGATAATGTATCTACTAAAAAAGAGATAACAAATCTATGCCTAGAGTCACTAGATGAGGTGTGGAGTGATGATTTTGTACCTATCATCTTCACAAATCCATCTTATGCCAACAAATGCAAGATAGTCCTACCCAAAGATTTGAAAAATCGTAAAGATTTTGATACAAATGAGGGTTTGGCATCTCTAGTCCACGCTATAGCTCATATAGAGTATTCGGCTATAGATTTGGCACTAGACGCTGTATATCGTTATCCAAATATGCCCACAGAGTATCAGAGAGATTGGCTAGAAGTAGCTAGTGATGAGATAAGACACTTCGAGATGTTGGAGGAGTTGCTAGTAGAGTTGGGATTTGAGTATGGAGACTTTCCCGTCCATTGTGGACTCTTTGACGCGTCTGTAAATACGGCTCACAGTATATTGGATAGAATGGCAATAGTCCCTAGATATTTTGAGGCATCAGGACTAGATGTAAGCCCACAAATCATCAAAAAACTACAAAATAGACACAAGATACCAGCAGTAGCCAAACTCATAGATATGCTCCACATCATACTAAAAGAAGAGATAGACCATGTACGCAAAGGAGACAAGTGGTTTAAATATCTATGCCAAAAAGCAGGAGTAGAAGAGGGCAGGGAAGAAGAAAAATACTTTCAGATACTAGAGCAATACGACCTAATAGACAAACACCGACCTCATATCAATATAGAAGCACGAAAAGAAGCAGGGTTTAGTTGTGTGGAGATAAAGAGATTGGGGGCTAGGGAGTGTGGGTAGTGTAGTTTATGCTTGATTTGCTATATAAAAATGATTATATGGGCATTACTTAGGACTAAAATATAAATAAAGTCTATTTTTTGTAGATTTAGCACTGCCAAACACCCTAGTATGGTCAGTTTGTTTGGTGATACCAAATCTACGAATACTTGGTATTATTTAACATTCACCCCTCAAACCCCAACAATCCAAACTTCTTAATAAACGCATCATCTATATCTATTAGTCCTTTTGCTTGTAGGCTATCTAGTACCTCTTTGGTGCATAGTGTATCTTCTGGCCACTCTCTGTTGAACTCATCAAGAGTATTTTTGTTTGTGCCGTCTATTGCTATAAATGGCTTGAGTATTATATCTCTTCTTGCGTCTATATTATTTACTACTCTCCATATTAGCATATATGGGTTATCTAGTTGATTGTTATCATTATCTACTATTATGAGGAGTTTTATGTGCTTTTGGAGGGCTTGAAGCTTCTCTATTGTATTGAGTTGCGACTCTTTTTTATCTACTTTTATCACTATTATTGGGTTTGGTGTGTCTGTGAAGTATTGTTTTAAGTCGGTGATACTGCTCTCTATCTCTTGTATTTTAGATAATAATACCTCATCACTTAGAAGCTCTTCTACACTATCCGTAACTTTATCTCCTGTAGCATCTACTCCTAATTTCCCTCCTACAAATTGCTCACTTGATGAGTGGTCTAAGTGGTCTATTATTCCTTGGCTTATAAGTATCTTTTCAGGAGTGAGTCTTTCTAATATATGTCTTGTGAGTGCTTCACTATCTTCAAGTTCGGGAGCATTTTCACCTACAAATATTGCGTGTTTGACAAAACTCATCTGTCCTACACCCCAAAATGCGTGCATAAACTGCTGTGCATGACCTTTATATAGTGTCTGCATTTTGGCTAAGATTAGATTGTGAAATACACCATTTTCAGGCATATTATAATCAATTAAATCAGGTGCCATTGGTTTGAGAAGAGGCAAAAATATTCTCTCAGTTGCCCAACCCATATATTTATCTTCAAGAGGTGGTTTACCCACAACAGTTGCTTGAAATACTGGATGCTTCTTCATCGTGATAGTCTCAATCTCCATCACGGGGAAAGGCTCTTTGAGAGTATAATATCCTGTATGGTCACCAAATGGTCCTTCTATCTCTGTGGCGTTTGTATCTACAAATCCCTCTATAACTATATCAACATCTCTAGGGATATATATATCATTTGTGATGGATTTAACAAGTCTTGCATTTTTATTACGGACAAATCCATAGAGTAACATCTCAAACATACCATAAGGCATAGGAGCTTGTCCACACCAAATATAGAGAGGGTCACCACCGATTGCTATAGTTACAGGCATCTTTTTCCCTGCTCTTTGGTATTGGTCGAAGAAGTGTGAAGCATCTTTGTGTATCTGCCAGTGCATACCGAGGCGATTTTTGCCATACTGTTGGAGTCTATACATTCCTAAGTTCTGCATCTCTCCATCAAGGCTTTGAGTATAGACTTGTCCCATCGTAATAAATGCTCCACCATCTTGTTCCCAAGTTTTTAGGATTGGTAATTTATCCAAATTGACCTCTTCTTTGGGGATAATCACCTCTTGACATAGACCTCTTTTCGTCTGTCTTTTTGGGAATACATTTTTGAGATTAAAGAGCTTTGGTAACATTTTTATTTTGCCCATAAGACCTTTGGGTGGTTTAAGCTTCAAAAGCTCTTCTATACCATCAGCTACATCATCAGGATGTTTTCCAAATATCTTTTCTGTAAGCTCTTTATTGGCAAAGATATTCATCAAAACAGGCATATCATACTCTATACCTTTGGCTCTATTTATTGGTTTGGTAAATAGAATTGGACGAGAGTCATCAGTCTTGACCTCAATATACGCTATATGAGGAATTTCAAGCTCTACATCTAGGGGTTCATCTATTATTTTTAGGTTACCATTATCTTTTAGCCACTGTACTACATCATTCATAATTATCCTAAGTTCTATTTTTATCGTATTATATCTATAAAAATTAAAAATTATCCAAAATCTATAATAGTCTATTTTACATATAACAGAAATATATATATTTCATACCTCACTTATCTTAATTTGCTATAATGTCTCTACTACTTTAACTTAGGACTAAAATTGAAAATTATTATTATTATTATAACCATCTTATCTACTTTTGTTATATTTTCTACCCTCTTTCACGATACTATGCTTGTGGGAGATATTGGAAAGCGTATTGGTGAGACTAATCTCTATCTTTTTGGGTATCTCTCTTACATTAATGTATTTTTGTTTTTCTATCCTCTCTTTTGTCTCTATCGTAATGCTAAGTTACGCAAAGATATTGATTTTTATTTAGGGTGGTCTTTGGCTTATATAGGGCTTATTATACTCTTCGCTCTTGTCATTGATAAAGATAATGTAGGACTTATTGGGACTCAGATAGTCGGTACGCTTATGCCTTTTATCGGTAAGGCTGGATTGTGGCTCTTCTTTTTGATGATAGTTACTCTCTCTTTACTTTTTATATTGGATGATGACTATGAGCCTGATTTTAGTTTTGATTTGGATTTGTGGGTCTATAGAGTGCAGAAATGGTGGAGAGGAGTCTCTTTTGCTGGTGTTAAGCCGATAGTTGGGGTTATCTCTTCATCTTCTAAAACTATTTCCAAAAAAATCTTTACCAATCACTTTGCCTCATCTTCTATAGAAGATGAGATGATGCCTCAGTGGGATACTCCAAAGCCTAGAAAAAAGGTTAAGAAAGCTCTTAAAACTATTAAGCCTATAGTAGATGAGGAGTATTATCACGAGGACGAAGACCCTGTGATAAAGGAGATAATGGAGTTAGAGGATAATATCAAGATAGATGTACAACCTATGCAGATAGTAACCGAATTAGCAGAAAATTCTAAGCTAATGGAGGATATGGACAAGGGAACTGTAGCCAAACCTAGTAACTTTAAACTTCCTAAACTTGAATTTTTGCAAAAAGCTCCTAAGGCAAAGAGACGGATAAATGAAGATGAGATAGATAAGAAGATAGATGAACTTCTCTCTAAGCTTCGACATTTTAAAGTGGAGGGTGATGTGATACGGACTTATAGTGGCCCTTTGGTTACGACTTTTGAGTTTAAACCTGCACCTAATGTTAAAATATCTAGGGTTTTAAATCTACAAGATGATTTGGCTATGGCATTGTCTGCTAAGACGGTGAGGATACAAGCCCCAATCCCAGGGAGAGATGTGATGGGAATAGAGATACCAAATGAGACTATAGAGACTATCTATCTGCGTGAGATACTAGAGAGTGAGATATTTCAAAAATCTAGCTCACCTTTAACGGTGGCATTGGGTAAAGATATAGTTGGTAATCCATTTATTACAGACCTCAAAAAGCTACCTCACCTACTTATCGCAGGTACGACGGGGTCTGGTAAATCGGTGGGGATTAACTCTATGATACTCTCTCTCCTATATAGAAACGACCCAGACCAGCTTAAACTTATGCTTATCGACCCAAAGATGTTGGAGTTTTCTATCTATAATGATATTCCTCATCTTCTTACACCTGTGATTATAGAGCCCAAAAAGGCTATCGCAGCGTTGGCTAATATGGTAGGAGAGATGGAGAGACGATATAAGCTAATGGCAGAAAATCGTACCAAAAATATAGATAATTATAATGAAAAGATACTCAAAGATGGTTCTGCTGAACCGATGCCATTTATTGTTATCGTGATAGATGAATTAGCCGATCTGATGATGAGTGGAGGTAAAGAGGTGGAATACTCTATAGCCAGACTAGCACAAATGGCAAGGGCAAGTGGGATACACCTAGTAGTAGCCACTCAAAGACCTAGTGTTGATGTAGTTACAGGACTAATAAAGGCAAACTTACCATCAAGATTAAGCTATAGAGTTGGACAGAGGATAGATTCTAAGGTAATCCTTGATGCTATGGGTGCAGAGAGTTTATTGGGTCGTGGTGATGCATTGTTTACACCTCCAGGGTCGATAGGGTTGGTGAGGATACATGCTCCGTGGAATACTGAAGAAGAGGTAGAAGAGGTGGTGGAGTATATCAAAGCTCAAAGAGCTCCTGATTATGATGAGAGCTACCTCGTAGCAGGAGATGGGGAGAGTGTTGATGAGAGTGGAATAGGACAAGTGAACTTAGACCCTCTCTATGAAGATGCCAAAGCAGTAGTATTGAATGATAAGAAAACTTCTATCTCTTATCTACAGAGAAAACTACAGATAGGATATAACCGTTCTGCTAATATTGTGGAGCAACTAGAAAAAATGGGTATATTATCAGAGCCAAATATAAAGGGAAATAGAGAAATTTTATAAATTTTTAAGTTTTTTGCAAAAAGGCTTGACTTTTAAAATATTCCCTGCTATAATTCCTCCACCAAATAAGCACAGACTTATTTCTTATCCAATCCGGATTAGCTCAGCGGTAGAGTAGGTGACTGTTAATCACTTGGTCGCAGGTTCGAATCCTGCATCCGGAGCCACTTTAAACTTAAAAAATCCCTTTAAAAATTATTTTCAATAAAAATTATATTGTTTTTATTAGACTTCTTCCAAAACTAGGAAGTGAAGCTTTAGCTTCGCCTAAATACTCTTATGGTTGTATTATTTGGCGAGGCTGAAGCCTCACTTCCGATACAAATAGAAAATTAATTACACCCACATCCTGTACCACAACTTTCGTCTTTTGGTTCTTCTTTTTTGGGTGCTGATGTGCTACATGCACTTACTCCAGCAGGTGTAGTAGGTTGTACGGCACTATTATCAGCTTTCCCCTCTGCATTTACTTTGTCTATAAATATCAATAGGTTTGCTGCTGCCTCTTGGTATCTTTTGGCTGTTTGTGAGTCTGGCTGATGATAAGTTATTGGCATACCAGTATCTCCACCTATTCGTATAGCAGGTTCTATTGGTATTCTTGCGATTACTTCTGTATCATACTCTTTGGCTACAGGTTCTGTCGTACCCATACCAAATATATCAGACTCCTCATCACAAGATGGACATATAAATCCACTCATATTTTCTATAATACCTGCTGTTGGGATATGTAGCTTTTTGAACATATCTAGGCTTCTACGGCTATCATCTAGTGATACTTCTTGTGGAGTTGTCACTGTGATACCTGCTGTTACTGGTACAGATTGAGCTAGAGTCAATTGTGCATCACCCGTTCCTGGTGGCATATCTATCACAAGCACATCTAGTTCTGACCACAAAATATCTCGCAAGAACTGCTCGATAGCTTTCATAATCATAGCACCTCTCCATATTAGAGATTGTCCTGGTTCCATAAGTGAACCCATAGACATAATCTCTACACCATAAGCTTTGAGTGGTTCTACTTTGTTTCCTTGGATTACTGGTTTTTGGTCTGATACACCCATCATTCGAGGTATATTGGGTCCATAGATGTCAGCATCTAGTAGTCCTACTTTTTTGCCTTGCATTGCCATAGCTACAGCAAGGTTTACAGAAGTCGTTGATTTACCTACTCCTCCTTTGCCTGAGCTTACCATTACGAAGCTTTTTACATGAGGGGCGATGTTTTTGCCACTTACAGAGTTACTAAGCTGTTTTGGTGCTTGTGGTGCTTTGATATGGATATTGATATTATCAAATCCTAATTTTTGAAGCTCTTTTGTAGCCTCGTCATTTATCTGTGCTTTGACTTCATCTGCTGATGATGTAATATCTATAGTCAAAGATAGACTTTTGTCTGATATATTTATATCTTTAACAAATCCAAATGTCACAATATCTTTTGTGAAACCTGGATAAGTAACATTTTTCAATGCTTCTAATATATTTTCTTGTGTCATTATTTATCCTAACTTAATTGAGTTGTAATAGTTATACCACCTACAATCTTAAATTAGATTTAAAAATCTTCAAAATTTTAAATAAGAGTGTTTTTATCCTATTTAAAGAATTATTAAAGGTTTCTATCTGTATAATCCGTTACAATTTGATACACATAAGAAAAAATAGGAATTTATTTGTTAGATACAACTTTAATATTACTAGGGGCAGGTGGCTCTTCACGCTTTAAGACGACTCTAAAGAAGCAGTGGCTATATACAGATGAAATCCCTTTGTGGCTATATGTAGCAGAGCAGTTTGCTCTCTCAGGCTCATTTAAGAAGATAATAATCGTCTCAACTCCCAATGAAATAGCCTTTATGCGAAATTTTTCATTAGAATATGAGTATATCGTAGGAGGTGAGAATAGACAAGAGTCTCTCTCTCTTGGATTAGAGTGTGTAGATACAGAGTATGCTATGGTCTCGGATATAGCTAGATGTTGCGTTCCTGCTGATATGATAGCACGGATATTGGATGCTAGAGGAGAAGGTGACGCGATTGTACCCATACTCCCTATCGTCGATACGCTCTATCTCAATGGCAGACCAATAGATAGAGAAAAGACCAAAATCATCCAAACTCCACAACTTTCACGCACCTCTTTACTCAAAAAAGCTCTGAAAACAGATAGGCTATTTACTGATGATAGTTCGGCTATTGCTTCTATTGGTGGAGAGGTGAAGTTTGTAGATGGCTCCTGTGATGCTCATAAACTCACCACTATAGAGGATTTGCAAAAGCTCTCTTGTCTTAAATCTCCCTCATCAAAGACACTCACAGGATTTGGGATAGATATTCACCCATTTGAGCGAGATAAAGAGATGTTTTTATGTGGTGTGAAGATAGATGTAGATTATGGCTTCAAGGCTCATAGTGACGGTGATGTGGCTATTCACGCTCTTATTGATGCACTTTTGGGTGCGTGTGGTATGGGTGATATTGGAGAGCTTTATCCTGATACAGATGAGAGATACAATGGTATCAGCTCACAACTGCTCTTGGCAAATACAGTAGAGAGGATAGAGTCTTTTGGTTATGTTATTGGAAATATTGATATGACTATTATGGCTCAAAAGCCACGGATTTTACCCTACAAAGAAGCGATGAGAGACAATCTTTCATCACTTTTGGGTATTAGAAAAAACTTCGTAAATATCAAAGCCACCACAGCTGAAAAGCTAGGCTTTGTGGGAAGAAAAGAGGGTGTGACTGTATATGCAGTGGCAAACTTAACTTATTTAAACTGGAAACAACTATGAAAATAATTATTGTAGAAAATGAACTCTATCTAGCACAGAGTATAGCGTCAAAACTAAATGAAAATGGATATAATACAGAGATACAGAGTTCTATAAAAGAGGCGATGAAGAGTAGTGGAGATGTCTATCTTCTCTCTAGCAATCTCCCTGGACAAAATGCCTCTCCACTGATTAAACTCTTTAAAGATAAGATAATAATCTTAATGGTAAATTATATTAATAATGATACAGTTGGTGAGCCTCTTAAACTTGGTGCAAAAGATTATATCGTTAAGCCATTTATGTTAGATGACCTTATGCGTAAGATAGAACACTACAAAGATTATCAAGAACTCAAACAGCAAACAGCCCTCTATCAAGAGTATATGGAAAATTTACTATGTGAGATAGAGACTGACTTTGATATAAATGAGCTTAATACTCCTCTTGTGATAGAGACTAATTACCAAAGACTTGTAGATAAAATAGTATTTAAACATGCTACTATGCGAAATATGATTTTAACATTTGTCCCTTTGAGTGATAAAGATTGGAGAGAGAAGATATCCAATAGTGGTGAGAGAAATCTACTTTATGTTACAGAAATTCAAGTTCTTAAAAAAACAGATAGAGAGGATTTATTAGATATACTTTCTAGTTACGACTTTATCTTATGTAGTACATCTAATTTAGAATCAAATTTTGAGACTATTACGCTTAATACAGATTCAAAATTATATGACCAAAATGAAATTTTGACGATAGATGATTATGTTAAGTTTATTGTAAATAGCTTTCAATACAAGTTCCCAGATACCGAACTCTCCAAAAAACTTGGAATTTCTAGGAAAAGTTTGTGGGAAAAAAGGAAAAAATATGGACTCTTCAAGAAAAAATAGCTCTCTCTATATAGATGAAAAGGTAGTTTCTACTCTGGCATTACTCAAATCAGGGCTTATCTCCCCTGTAGATAAACTTATGGGCGAAAAAGAAGCAAAAGAGGTAGATGAGACCAAAATCTACCGTGGTGTATCTTTCCCATTCTCCTCAATACTAGCACCCAAAGGCAAAAGAAACCATAATATATTAGAAAAACTTCAAAAGGGTGATGTAGTAGATTTAATTAATCTCAATAAAAAAGTGGGTGAAATTATCGTAGATGAGGTATTTCCTATAGATATAGAAAAAAGACTTATCAATATATACGGCACAAAAGACACATCACACCCAGGGGTACGAAACACTATAAGTAGATTGGGTAAAATAGCAATATCTGGTGAATATACAGTAGATTATCCTCTAATACAAGATAATATCAACCGTATCCAAAATCTAAAAGAGAAGATAAATGCAACCACAGTATCTTCTATGATGTTATCAGCCAATCCATTTAATAGAGCTCACGAAAGAATGATACGACAAGCCCTCAATGACTCTGATATGCTTGTGATATTTTTGAGAAAGCCATTTACAACAGATGGACTAAGATATGATATACGATATAACGCTCTTTCAGCATTTATTGACAATTTTTTACCCAATAATAGAGTTATTATCATACCTTTTGAAAACTCATATATGTTCTCAGGATATAATGAACTAATCTTAGATGCTCTAATCTCCAAAAACTATGGCTGTAATCAACTTGTAGTGGGTAAAAATCACGGAGGACTAGGACTATATTATGATAAAAATAGACTAAATTCAATCTTGGATGATGCAAAAGAGTTAGATATTGATATAAAAACGATAGATGAGTATGTATATTGTGACACTTGTAACACGCTAGTAACCACAAATACCTGCCAACACGGACAACATAATCATATACATTATCATTCTGAATCAATATTACAACTAATCCAATCTGGACTAATACCACCTGCGATATTGATGAGAAAAGAGGTATCAGCCAGTATATTAACAGCACTATTTCCTGAACGATTTAAAAACCTTCAAGAGATGCACTACTACCTAATGCCAGGTTCTGGACTATTAGAGCAACAGAGTGAAGAGCAGTTTTATCTTAATTTGATGAAGCTGTATCAAACCTCTTCGCTTACATAGTAATATATATAGGAGATAAAATATGATAACTTATAATCCAAATTATTTAGACAATATAGATATATTTACTCCCAATGAAATGGAGCTTTTAGAAAAGTTAAATAAGCAAGTTTCATTAGAGAAGTTTTTGAATAATAGAAGCTATATAGATAAGTTTGGATTGGATTTTATACATACTTCTGCACTTATTGAGGGGAATACTTACGATAAGCTTGATACTCAAGCATTGATAGAGTATGGACGAACAGCAGGAGGCAAGAAGTATAGTGATGCAAAGATGATTTTAAATCTAAGAGATGCTTATGAGATGTTTATAACACAAGATTTGAAGCCATCTAAAGATACTCTAAAAGATTTACATTATATACTCTCTGCTGAGATGGTAGCCGACAACAGACGAGCCGTACCTAGAGATAGCGAAGTGACAATTACAGGATGTAACTATATTCCTCTATCTACCAAAGAGAGGCTAGAAGATGAGCTAAATTATCTCTTCAAAATAAGCCAAACTATCTCAAATCCATTTAACAAAGCTCTCTATATCCACAATAATCTAGCCTACCTTCAATACTTCACAGATTGTAACAAAAGAACAGCTAGAGTTATGTTGAATATCGTCTTAAAAGATAGTCAAAATATGATTTATATCCCTGATGAAGAGAGTGTAAGAGAATATCTCAAATCCATAGTATCATACTATGAAACTGGTGATTATAGACTATTTAAAAGCTATTTTATAAATAGCTACAAAAAGGTAGTAGATATGATAATAGAGATAGAACAATCAAGAGAGAATGAGAAGAGTTTTAGAAGATAATACCTAAAAATACTTCCTAAAAAGTAAAAATGGACGAATGATATAATAGAGCCAATAAAACCCCTTTGGTAAATCTATAAAATCATATTCACTTCGTGTGGGGTTGATGATAACTTTATAGAGATATTTGACTCTTGTTTTGATATTTGGGAGTATATATACTATCGCTACTCGTATTTTAAATTCACTTATAGGCTCTTGCCAACTCTTGATAATAAAATCTGTTAATGCGATGAGCCATTTTTGTCTGCTCTCTTCTTTGTAGTTATGGGGTATAGGAGTATCTAGCAGAGAATTAGAGAGATAAAGCCCCAACAAAAATGCACCTCTTTGAGTAATATTAAGTCTAATTTCTATCTTGTCCCAATCTATATTTTGACCTCTTATCATCATATCAATATCTTTTATCCATCCTATAGAGTGCCAAAGGTGTGTAGAGCCGTGGATTGTGAGATAGATGAGCAAATCTTCATTGCCAAATATCTTGATGTTTTGTCTATTTATAGTGATATTTTGACACTCTTTTTTGATACTATCAAGCTCTATATCCATAGGAAAATCCCTATCCACCAAGAGCCAATGAAGCTCAATATGAATACCTCTTTTTTTATGAAAAAGAAGCATATCTTTGCTATTTTTATACCATTTTTCCTCTTGTGAGAGTGTAATATTAAGAGTTTTTTCATATCCATTTTGACTCAAAATTTCATAGATATTATCTCTATCTTGAAGCTCTATAAGTATATCCAAATCACTATATTGACGCGAGATTATATCACCATAAAGAAGTTGTGAGAGTGAAGCTCCTTTGAAAGATATTATATCTATATTTTGCTTCTCTAGTAGCTTTGTGATGTGTAAAAGTTCAGCAGAAAGAAGCATACTTTTTTGACTATTTATCATAAATATTTTTTGAAGTTTAGTTACCAAACTATCATTTGGAAAGTGTTTCTTTAGATTAGTATAGACTACTTTTGTTATCTTATGGGTTTGTGTTAGAGTAATAATTTGATTATCGTCTAGTTCTCTATTGTATAGATAGTTTGAGAGGTAAAATATATCCTCTCTCGATAGATTTGATTTAGATGCTATTAGTAGGAATTTTATGGTTTTATTTATGGATTTTGGCATTTAGATTATATCAATTTTAAATTGGTTTTTTTTAATAAACTCTACAAAACCATACTCTTTTTTCTTTCGCATTCTTCTACTATTTAAAAGCTTATTAAACTCTTCTTCATCATTTTTTTCTTTTGCTTCTGCCAATTCTATAAACTCATCAAAATATGTTTCTAAAATTTCTAATCTACAGCTATCAACCTTTAGATTAGTTTCACAGTTTCCAATACCATATAGCTCTATAGTTTTTTCAGCTTTTGCTTTTTTATATCCATTTAATCCTTCTTTTACTTTTATCTCTAATAGTAATTTTCCTGCAAGGCTTTTAACGAAAAATAGTTCAAAATATTCATAGATATTATCTTCTCTAGGATTTATTAAAAGTGGTTTTTCTTTTGAAATTTCCTCTTTTATTGTAGCTTTAAATCCATCATATATAGGAAATTCTACACCTTTATATCTACTATTACAATCAGCACACATTATCATATAGTTATCACAACAACATCTCAAAAATTCATATCCAGCTTTTTTGGGTCTAAAGTGGTCGATGTGTGAAGATGTGGTTATCACTTGATATTCACAAATCGGACATTTATATTTTGCAAACTCTAAAAAACTCTCTTTAAATTTGCCCCAATCACATTTCTCTTCATCTTCACACCTATTATTATCTGTAAAAGATTTTACAAATTCTTTTTTGGCTTTAATAAAATGAGATTCTTTTTCAATTTCTCTCATATCAATCAAAATAAATCCTTAAATCTTTCCATAAGTTGCACCATATCTTCATCTTTCATTTTTTCATAATCTCTAAAATCTATCTCTTTATTATGTTTCAAAAAAATCAAAAAGTTAAAGTAGGCTCTATTATAGATAAAATTCGTAGCAGGTGTATATTCAAAATAATCTTCTAACTCGTCAAGCTTTTTATACTCTTCTTCACTCAAATCACCTTGAAGTTTTAAATCACTTAATTCTCTTATCTTCTCTTGCATCTCTTCACCCACCAAAGATTCAACACCAAAATATTTTAACAATACAGTACCCACATCAATATTTTTAGTACCTATAGTTTTCTCAGCCACAATCTTCCCATCAATCTCTCTAAGTATGCTAATCTCATCAGCCTCTCTATCAAGAATAGACATAGGGTTATGAGTAGTTAAAATAAATTGAATATTAGGAAACTTTTTTTCAAGTTTGGAGATTAAATTACTTTGCCATTTGGGGTGTAGATGTCTATCAAACTCATCTATCAATATTACACCATTACTATCTAAATCTCTCCCAGTACCCAAAAGCCTTATGACAATATCACTAATCAATAAAATGCTATTTCTAAAGCCCTCACTTAGATTAATAAGTTTAAAAATATTACCTTGTTTACATCTAAAAGCATATTGATTATTTTCATCTTTTTCTAACTGAAAATCGTCTATAAAGTAGTTAATGGTATCTCTTATAGTATTCTCTACCTCTTTGGCATTGTCATCTTCTTTCCTAGCTAGAGTATTTAAAATAAGTTTTGGATTATGAAATCTATCTGTGTAATCTTTAAATATTGAGTCTGTAAAATTTCTTTTGATATTATTATCTAAAATTTTACCAACAATATTATCTACATTCAAATCATACATTGTAAAGATATTAGAGCCATAAGCCAAAACAAAAGGAAAAAAATCCTTATCAATATCTCTTCTATTCTCAAATATTTTAACTTCTTTTTCATACTTTCCAAAAGAGAGTTTGATATTTGATTGTTTTTCTGTTTTTGTAATATATTTTTCATAATCATTAAATTCACCAATATAGTTTTTTTCTAAAATTCCTAAAGTAATAGCTTGAAGTAGTGAAGTTTTACCAGAAGAATTTTCACCGATTATGATATTAATATTTTGTGTGAAGTCTATTTTAAAATCTTTTAAAAGTTTGAAATTTTTTATTTCTACTTTATCTACTTTAGCTTTTTTACTAAAAAATAATTTAGTTTCTTTAATAAAAAATAGTTTATCTACTATTAAATCCTTGATTTCATAAGAGACTAATGTATTAGGGTGATTTTTGCCTAAAACTTTTTCTCTTATTTTTAAAGCTTTC
>JASFZJ010000116.1:0-25401 GCA_045267865.1 Sulfurovum sp.
TGATGAAAAGATTAGTGATAATTCTGTGGATAAGGAGTTTATGGGCTTTGGTTTAGATAAAGAGTATGAAATGACTGGATAATTTGTCTAAAGTGTAGTTATATAGTTATATAGGCTTTATCGTGTTTAAATTACTTTTTGTAACATTTAGTGTTTTTTTAGAGTTAGAATTGCTATGCGTTATCATCGTTGAGTTTTAAACTGATACATCATAATAGACGCAGCGACTGCTACATTGAAGCTTTTTACACCTTGCATCATCTCTATGGTCACTACCTCATCACATAAATCTAAAACTTCTGCTGATAATCCATACCCCTCGTGTCCCATTAGTAGCACCCATTTTGGTTGTACTTCTACTTTGGATAGTGGTGTAGATGTGGTAGTTACTTCTGCTCCGTAGATGTAGTATCCTCTCTGTTTTAGAGAGATTAGAGTCTCCTTTATATCTTCATATAGATATGTTTTGAGCATAGATACATGACCCATTGAGACTCGTAAAGCTCTTCTTGAATATGGATGAGGACCGTGTATGGGGAGGATATAGGAGTCTATTCCGATGGCTACAGCTGAACGAGCTATTGAGCCGATGTTTTGAGTTGAGCTAATCTCATCTAGCATTATGATACTATCGCCCAAATCATCTAGGCTACTATGTGCTGGTCTAGTACCGTGCATCATTACATTGTGGTGGATTTTGTGTCCTACTATGCTTTGCATAATCTCTTTGGTGGCTACAAAAAGTTTGGGTATATTCTTATCTTTTATCAACTCCAAATGCTCATCATAATACTCTTGTGTAGCTAGGATACTGCGTATCTCTATATCTTGATTTAGCATTAGATTGACTACTTTGGGGCTATCTGCGATAAAGCTCTCATCTGCTGTAAAAGCTTTATCTCTAAATTGATGATAGATATGTAGCTCTGGTAAGTCGGTGTCGGTTATTTGTATATAGTTCATAAGAAAACCTTTCATAATAGAACTCTCTTGGCAAGTAAAGCTATTGCAAATATATATAGTATTAGCAGTAGTGTTTTGTGATTTTTGGTACTTATATTCTCTTTTAAAATTATACCCAAAGCTACTCCAATAAGTGATGCACCACCTACTATTATGCCGTTATTATACTCTATAATTTCACCTATAGTGAACATACTTATAAGCCCTGAAATAGATGAAAAAGCTACAAAAAATAGCCCTGCACTTATTGCCTTTTTGAGTGGATAGTGGAGTAGTCCAACTAGCAGAGGGGTAAGGATAATAGAGCCACCAATTCCTAGTGATATGGCAAATATACCTATAAAGAAACCTATTATAAATAGTAGCCACTTATTTATACTCTTTTGACTATCTTCGTCTTCGTGACTTGGAGAGAAAAATAGCCTAAAAAGAGCAAATATAAGTAGTAAAAAAAATAGAATATGAAGCACACTATCAGGGATAAACTGTGTGGTGTAAGCTCCAATATATCCACCGATAAAGCCACCAAAACCTACAAAAATCCCCTCTCCTATAACGAGTGAACCTCTTTTGTAATTGAGATATGAACCATATATGGAGCTAAATACCATCTGAATAATTGATATACCTATAGCCTCTTTGATGTCAATACCTAGCACAAGTAGTATAGGTACAAGTATCATACCTCCTCCGATACCAAAAAAGCCCGACATTGAGCCGATAAATATACCAACTACTATAAGTTCTATCACCATTTTACTTACTCCTACAAATTAAGCTGAAATTATAACATTATTTTGGATATACTAAGAGTTCTAAAATAAAAATAAGAAAGAGCCAAATGAGACCTATTAAACCAATAATCGCAAATATATTCTCCTGTTTATTAGTAGCCTTAACTATTATTCTACTTATTGTGACTCTATCTTCTGTAAAAGATATAATCTACGCCAATCAAGAGAATAGATTACTCAAAGAGGATTATTCTGAGCTTCATAGTGTGCAGTATGGTCTCTTTAACTCCACCATTTGGGAAGAGAAAGTATTTTTTATTATAAATGAGAAGATTGATGAGTTTAACTTCACCAAGAGTAACAGAGCAGAGATAAAAAAGTATATCCAGACGATACTCGATACCCTAATAATAGAAGCAGACCGTACTATAAGAAGACAAAACAGACACAAAAGAGGTTTTTTTAGTAATCTACTAGGCTCGACCAAACAGATAATAACAGACTCTCTTATAGATATAAAAGATTTACGAAAAAAAGTACCACAGTTTACAGATGCTGTGATGAATGAGCTAGAGCGTCCAGAGAGTCAAGAGTTACTCAAAACCGTCCTAAGAGAGAAGCTACACCAACTCACAAAAGACAATCTAGCCCATACCGATATGAGTGCATATAATGCTATCTTAAAAAAATACCACTCCAAGACATTTGAATCGGGTAGTATTATATTAGATAGAAAACTACATAAAAAAGATAGAGAGATAGATAGATTGGCTATCAATATATTAGCTATGGTACTTATGATAATCTTTTTAATTATAATTCAAGGGAGAAAACTTAAATCTATATCTTTGATAATATTATCAGGTGCTAGTCTATCCCTTTTGGTTTCTGGTATATTTTTACCTATGCTCGATATAGAAGCCAAAATAGATAAATTATACTTTACACTATTAGACAAACCCCTAACATTCACAGACCAAATACTATTTTTCAAAAGTAAAAGTATCTATGATTTGGTGCATTTATTGATGCAATCAGAGCAAGACAAGATGATATTTGTAGGTATATTACTAACCACTTTTAGTGTAATATTCCCTGTCCTAAAACTTATATCTACATATCTATACTTCTACATTAGAAACAGTATAGGAGACAATCCAATTACACGGTTTTTTGCTCTTCGCTCCACCAAATGGTCAATGGCAGATGTAATGGTAGTATCTATATTTATGGCATACCTCGGACTAGATGGTGTAGTAAGCTCCCAACTAGAAATACTCAAAGAAAAAAGCCAACCAATCAATGTAATCACCACCAACGGCACAGAGCTACAAGTAGGATTTTATCTATTTTTGGGCTTTGTGATTACTAGCTTTATAATGGCATTGCTTGTGGAGAGTAGTCGTAAGTCTGACATTAAATAATCCTGATATGTATTTTCCTAAATTGTTATAATATACCCTCTGCCAAAATTTGTCTCTATATTTAGCTGAGGGAGTTTTTTACGCAGTATGCTAATTCTACCTCTGATAGATACATCTTCTATTGTATTGTCTTGCCATACTCTATCTCTTATTACATTTATTGAAATATTTGTATTTATATTTGATATAAATACATCTACTAGTCTCTTTTCTATAGAAGATAGAGGTATGATTTTATCATCTTGGAATATCTCTTTTTTAGAATGACTATAATAGATATTATCCCTAAATTCAACTCTATCTTGATTGATGGAAGTCTCTTTTTTATATTTACTACTAAGCTGTAAAGCTATTTTTATATCCTCTTCTTTAATTGGCTTGATAAGATAGTTATAGGCATTTGTACTAAGTGCTTCTGTGATAATCTCATCACTATTATAAGCAGAAATATAATATACGATAGGATTGTATCGTGTTACTTTTTTGATAACACTTATACCATCTAGTGAGCCTTTTATATTTATATCCATAAATATAAGCTGTGGTTTATCACGGTTGATAATATCTATAGCTTTTTGGGAGTCGTAACATATTTTGATATTAAAATATCCTTGTGATTTGATAATTCGTTTGATAAATATAGTGATTAATGGTTCATCATCAACTATTAATATGGTTAAATCTTTGATACTATTCATATATATACTCCTAAAATAGACCCAATGAATGCTACTTGGGTTATAGCAATTGATTTTAAACTTGATAAGTTAAAATGAGGCAAACTTTTTTCAACCCCAATGAGATAAATAATCTACATCTGATATAATACCCAAAAATACTATGGACTTAAAGATGGATTTGATAACAAAGATACAAAATAACCAAAGACTTACCAACGATGAGGCGAATAGACTCTATGAACTTGACCTCTATACGCTAGGTGAACTAGCTGATAATATCAGAAGAGAGAAGTTTGGCAAAAAAAGCTACTTTAATATAAATCGTCATATCAATCCTACCAATATATGTGCTGATATATGTAAGTTTTGTGCATATAGTGCTAGTCGTAAAAACCCTCATCAATACACTATGAGCCATGAAGAGATATTGGATATTGTAGATAACTCTGTAGGTATCGGAGCAAAAGAGATACATATAGTATCTGCTCACAATCCCAATGATGGCGTAGAGTGGTATATGGGTGCATTTAGAAAAATAAGAGCCAAATATCCCCATATTCATATCAAAGCTATGACTGCTGCTGAGATTGATTTTTTGAGTCGTGAATATGGTCATAGCTATGATGAGATTATAGATATGATGATAGAGAGTGGTGTAGATTCTATGCCAGGTGGTGGGGCTGAGATATTTGATGAAGAGGTGCGAGAGTATCTGTGTAAAGGCAAAGTGACATCACAGCAGTGGCTTGATATTCACCAAAAATGGCATAGCAGAGGCAGAGAGAGTAATGCTACTATGCTTTTTGGTCATATAGAGACTCGTGAACATCGTATAGACCATATCCTACGGCTTCGTGACCTGCAAGACAAGACAGGAGGCTTCAATGCATTTATCCCTCTTGTTTATCAAAAGGAGAATAACTTCCTCAAAGTCAAAGATTTTTTATCAGGGCAAGAGATACTAAAAACTTACGCTATATCAAGGATATTATTAGATAATATCCCTCATATCAAAGCTTATTGGGCAACTTCATCTATAGGTTTGGCTCTTATAGCCCAAGAGTTTGGTTGCGATGATTTGGACGGTACGATAGAAAAAGAGTCCATACAATCAGCAGCAGGAGCAAATAGTAGCCATGGAATGCAAATTGATGAGTTTATATCTCTTATCAAAAACGCAGGGTTTATACCTGTAGAGAGAGATAGTTTGTATAATGAGCTAAGAGTGTATGAGTAAAATTAATATAAAAAACTTAACTTATATATCATTATTTAGCAGTGCAGGAGTAGGTTGTTTTGGATTTAAACAACAAAATTTTCACTGTATTGCAACCAATGAATATTTAGAAAAAAGAATAAGAATACAACAATATAATAATAAATGTAAATTTGATAGTGGTTATATTCAAGGTGATTTATCATCATTAGAAGTTCAAAATAGAATTTATGAAGAGTTAGAAAATTATAGTAAAGACTTAGATGTTTTAGTAGCCACTCCACCATGTCAAGGTATGTCTGTAGCCAATCATAAGAAAAAAGATGAAAAAGGTAGAAACTCTTTAGTAGTAGAGTCTATTAATATCGTTGCTAAAATAGAACCAAAATTTTTTATTTTTGAAAATGTAAGAGCATTTTTAAATACCATTTGTACAGATAATGATAATTTTGATAAACCTATTAGTCAAGCTATAGAAAAAAATCTAGTAGGAAAATATAATATCTTATCAAAAATTATCAATTTCAAAGAGTATGGTTCACAATCTAGTAGGACAAGAACCCTTGTCATTGGTGTACGCAAAGATTTAGTCAATATCAGTCCTTATAGCCTTTTTCCAAAAGAACAAAATGCAAAAGATTTAAAAAGCTTAATTGGTGACTTGCCATCATTAGAAACTATGGGGGATATAGATGAAAATGATATTTATCATGCTTATAGAAATTTTGATAAAAAAATGTTACCTTGGATAGAAAATATCAAAGAAGGTCAATCTGCATTTGATAATGTTGAAGAAAAAAGAATACCACATCAAATCGTTGAGGATAAAATAGTTTTTAATAAAAATAAAAATGGTGATAAATATTCAAGATGGTATTGGGATAGAGTCGCACCTTGTATTCATACAAGAAATGATATTTTATCTAGTCAAAGTACGATACACCCATCAGATAATAGAGTGTTTAGTATTAGAGAACTTATGCGTATGATGACAATATCAGATGATTTTAAATGGTCAAATTTAGATTTTAATGCTCTTAATACTCTATCTTTTGAAGAGAAAAAAAAATATTTAAAACAAGAAGAACTAAATATTAGACACTGTATTGGTGAAGCAGTTCCTACTAAAATATTTGATATTATTGCAGGAAATATTAAAAAAGTTTTAAAAAATAAATCATTATCAATTAATGAGATAAATAAGATTATCCAAGAACATACGCTAGAAGATATAGATACTTTAAGAGCTTTTATTAGAGATAATAAATTTAACTATGATATAAATACTCTTTATAATATTACTGAACTCTCTAATATCAAAAGAACTGAAACAAAGGCATATTTTACAAGAGAAGATATAGTTTTTAATGTGATAAATAAATTACCAATATTTAAAAACAAAAAAACGATTAGAATACTTGAACCCTCTGTAGGAATAGGTAATTTTTTACCTCTATTATTTAAAAAATATGAGCATATTAAAATTGTAATTTTAGATGTAATTGATATAGATAATGACTCTATTGATACTTTAAAAGTATTATTAGAAAAAACTAAAATACCTCAAAATTTTACAATTAATTTTATTTATACAGATTTTTTATTGTGGGAGACTAAAACTAAATATGATTTAATAGTAGGAAATCCACCTTATGGTAAAGTAATTAATAATAAAATGTTATTAAACCGATATAAATCTAATAGTGAGAATAAAAATACAAATAATCTTTTTTCTTTTTTTATTGAGAAGTCACTAAAACTTGCTAAATATGTATCACTTATAGTACCAAAGAGCTTAATCAATTCACCAGAGTTTAACGACACACGAACTATACTAGAAAAGAGAAACTTACACTCGATAACAGACTATGGAGAGAAAGCTTTTAAAGGTGTAAAGATAGAAACGATAAGTTTCTTATTAGATACCTATAAAAAAGAGAAGTTTGAGAAGATAACAATAGAAAGTTATATTACAAACTCTATATATTATCAAGATAAACCGTATATCTTTTCAAAAGATTTTCCTTATTGGTTGATTTATAGAAATAATTTTTTTGATACAGTTGTGAATAAAATGCAACTAGATATATATGAGAGTTTTAGAGACAGACAAATTACTAAAAAACATACTCTATCTAATGGTAAAATACGCATTTTAAAATCAAGAAATATAGCCAATAATAGCATTAAAGATATAAAAGATTATGATTGTTATATTAATGAAATAGATAGCTTTGTGGTATCAAAATATTTAAATCAAGATAATGTGGTGCTTATTCCAAATTTGACATATAATCCTAGGGCAACATTTTTACCTAAAGATACCATAGCCGATGGTTCAGTGGCACTTTTGAAAGTAAAGAAAGATAAATTTATTTACAGAGAAATTAAAAAACAGAGTATTCGTGATAAGCTAAATGAAAATAGATATAAAAGCAAAAAGCAAAAACAAAGTATTCGTGATAAATTAAATGAAAAAAAAATAAATGAAAAAAATATAAAGCAAAGTATAAGTGATAAGTTACATTATCGCAGAGAGATAAAAATAAATCTTTTCTATAAAGTAAAGTATTTACAATTTAAAAGATATAATATTGAAATAAATTTTAAGCATTTAGAATATTATAGTAGTGATGAATTTATTGAATATTATAAAATTGCAAGAAATAGAGGAACAAGGTCACTGAATATTGATAATAACTCTGTACAGTTTTTTGGGTTATTAAAAGAAGTATAAATAAAAATAAAAAGGAAATACAATGTATCAAGCAAACTTTGGAACAAATAATCCAGCACAAATTCAATTTCAAAATGAAGGTGAATATTATCAGGCTTTAGGATATTTAGCAAAATCTGATGGAACAAGTTCTATTCATTGGGAAAATAATCAAAATCAAGGTGCTTGGGGAAGCGAAGGTAGGATACACTTTTTAATTACTAATCCTCTTATTTCTGGTTATTTTAAATTAACAGCAGGAAGACCTGGGATAGAACATCGTACTAACTGTAATGAATTTATTCAGAATATTGTAACTAATCATAGTTTTGTAATGGGAGACACCCAAAATACTGTAGCTATAATAAATACAATACCAGCAAACTATATTAGCGATTTTAATTATGGATTAACACTTTAACATATTATGAAAAATAAAATTGAAAACTATTTAAATACTCTTGATTTAGATGTTAGAAAAACAGGTAATGCTAGATTTTTTGACCAAAAAGTTCAACCAGATGTTCTTAGTGCCGTTTGTGAATGTATTTTAAATTGTATTAATATATCAGAAGAATTTACAAATAGAGATATAAAAGAATGTAAATTTTCTAATGAAATTGTAACTGAAATATTTAATAAACCAAATATTTCAGTAGCAGATAGTGAATTTAATAAATTTTTTGGACAACCAATTAAAATGTTAGCTTATTGTGGATTACTTAGTGAAAATAAAGACAAAAAACCTTATAAATATACAGTTGTTAATAAAGAGTTTATTGAATATATATCATTAAGTGATCGTAATGCATTCTATTTTATTTCAGTATATCTTGAAAAAGTTCTAAAAGATAGTAGTATATGGAGCGACTTTGACAAATTTTTTAAAATACAAGATAAAAGTTCACTATATGAACTAAGAGATAAATATGTAATATTTATCAAACAATATACAAAAATCACAAAAGATAAAGAGCCAATCAGAATATTTAATCCTCTATTGAGAACAATTGCTTTTAAACTAAAAAAACTAGGTACAAATGATGGTGAAATTTCAGAAATTAATTATAATGATTTACTTTATAATCAACCAAATTGGAGAGATTTTAAAAAAGGCAAATCCATAACTAGGGAAGAATTTAATAATAACTTTATAGAAGATGGTATTGATAATAAAAAATCATATGACTATTATATATCTAAATCAAAGAAGTTTGTTAAATCTATTCATCCTTATAGCGAAATTCATAGGTTTGATGCTTATCCTGCGATACAAGCTCATCATATATTTTTATCCTCTCAATTTCCAGAGTTAGCAGATAAGCCTGAAAATATTATTGCTATAACTCCAAATCAACATTTTTATAGGGCTCATCCAAATAATAAAACCAGTGTAATAGATAAATCATATCAAGTTATTTGCTTAATATCTAAATTAGATAGCATAGAAAATGATTATAGAAATGATTTAGGTAATTATTCAAAAGAAAGTTTTATAAATGTAATTAATATAGGATTAGAAATGAATCTTCATCATAGCATAGATTTTGAAGAATTAAAACATGTAATTATAAAAAACTTGGTAACTATTTAATAGATGTTTAAAGAAATAATCCAAAAGCTTTCTAAGTCATCTCCTTATACTGTGGCTACACTTAAGAGTAAAAAAGATATTTTTGATTATTTGCATATTGAGACTAATATAGAGAGAGTACATGAATAAAATATACTACCCTTATCAAGAATTTAGGCAAGATTTAAAAATTCTAACGGCAAAAATAGATGTGGAGTTTGATACTATTATCGCCTTAGCTCGTGGTGGATTGTCTATGGGGTTGATGTTGGGAGAGTATTATGATATACGAAATGTCTATAGTATCAATACTATAGGATATGAAGATACTCAAAAGCTAGATGGGGTGAGGGTATTTAATATCCCCAATTTAGACAAATCAAAGAGAGTATTGATAGTAGATGATATAGTAGATAGTGGAGATACACTTATAGAAGTTATAAAAGTATTAAATCAGAAGTATCCAAAGTTAGAGATTATAACAGCTTCTTTATTTTATAAAAAGAGTGCGAAGATTGAGCCTGATTATTATGTAAAGCAGACAGATGAGTGGATTGAGTTTTTTTGGTCTGTTGATTTGGGTGGATTATGAGATATCTTGTGGTAAGGAGTTTATAAATATTTTAAAGCTAGTATTTTTAGATTTTATTTTTATGATTTCTTTTTGTTTTAGGAATGGTTGGCTTAATTTATCATAGTCATTATAAGTTTTTTTATAAAATCAAACGCTTTTCTGTAGTGTGGGTGTGGGTACCCTAAACTGTAAACTACTTATGAACGATGCCAAAAAGATAAGATAAATCAATAATATTTATAACTACTAATAGTATAATTAGCATATAAAGATAAAGGATTGATAATGGAGATGATACAGACGATGAAGAAGATAGAGAAAGAGGCTATAAAAAGTAGTGGAATAGATTTTATAAGGTTAGGAGCGGCACTTTTTTTTATGGTGGCAGTTTTAACATATAGCTTTTTGAGTACAGGAGGTATTCCTAATAGTATGTTTTTGGCTATAGCTGCACTCTTTGGTGCATATATGGCTATGAATATTGGTGCAAATGATGTAGCCAATAATGTGGGTCCTGCTGTTGGGTCAAAAGCTTTAACTATGAGTGGTGCTATTGTAATCGCTGCTATATTTGAAGCTAGTGGAGCATTTATCGCAGGTGGTGATGTTGTCTCTACTATCAAAAAAGGAATTATTGATATAGATGCCTTTGGTGGTAATATAGACCCCTTTATCTGGGCTATGATGTCAGCACTTCTAGCTGCTGCGTTGTGGCTTAATTTTGCAACTATGATGAAAGCTCCTGTATCAACAACTCACTCAATTGTCGGTGGTGTAATGGGTGCAGGTATCGCATCATCAGGATTTGGAATAGTAGCGTGGGGAACAATGGGAAAAATAGCAGCATCTTGGATTATATCTCCTGTTTTAGGTGGTATTATTGCAGCTATTTTTCTTTTTTCTATCAAGAAGACTATGATTTATAAAGAGGATAAGATGGCAGCCGCTAAAATTTGGGTTCCTATATTTGTGGCTATTATGTCTTGGGCATTTGTGACATATCTTACACTTAAGGGTCTCAAAAAAGTATGGCCTCATATTGTAGAGGTATTATCATTTTTGCCTGATGAGAAAACCCCATCATTTTTAATTGCAGGAGCATTTGGAGTTATTGTCGCTGTCATTGTATATTTCATTGTCAAATCTGTAGTAGGGAAGAGAGCTACTAACTTGGAGAACACAAGAGATAGTATCAACCTTCTTTTTACTGTGCCTCTTATATTCTCAGCAGCGTTACTTAGTTTTGCTCATGGTGCAAATGATGTAGCAAATGCCATTGGACCACTAGCTGCTATTAATGAAGCTGTACTAACAGGAGGAATATCTGCAAAAGCTAGTATTCCTATATGGGTTATGGCAGTTGGAGCTATTGGTATCGTATTAGGTTTGGCTCTTTATGGTCCTAAGCTTATCAAAACAGTAGGTAGTGAGATTACAGAATTAGACCAAATGAGAGCATTCTCTGTGGCAATGGCAGCATCTATTACCGTTATTATCGCTTCTCAACTAGGGCTTCCTGTATCTTCAACTCATATCGCTATTGGTGGTATCTTTGGTGTTGGATTTTTAAGAGAGTATCTCTTTAGTTCAGGACAAGAGAGTGTAGTAGAGCAAGAACGAAACACAATAGACGATGAAAAGAAGATATTAAAAGCTTATCAGAGTGAACTAAAAGCGTTAGAAAATAAGAGTGAAAAAGGAAAAGATGAGTATGCACGGATAGTAGATTTGTATAAAGCTATTGACGATGAAGAAGACAAAATAAAAGCATCTAAAAAACAGATAAAGAGTGCTCAAAAAGTAAAATATGTAAAAAGAGATGCTGTTAAAAAGATAATAACAGCTTGGATAGTAACTGTTCCAGCCGCAGCCATTTTATCAGCAGCTATATTTTTTATGATTAGAGGTATTGTAATTTAATGTTAAAAAAGATACTTTTACCTACAGCCTTACTTATATTAGCTTATGGCTTTTGGGTTAGTCCTAATTTTAAAATAATATCAGCAGGAGTAGCAATATTCCTCTTTGGTATGTTATCACTAGAAGAGGGATTTAAGGCTTTCTCTGGTGGTATGTTAGAGAGAATTTTAGAAAAATCTACCGATAAGATATACAAAAGTATCGGTTTTGGTATTATCTCTACTACCATAATGCAGTCTAGCTCTCTTGTATCTATCCTTACTATATCTTTTTTGGGTGCAGGTCTCATTGGTCTCACCCAAGGGATAGGGATTATATTTGGAGCAAACTTAGGGACGACTACAGGAGCGTGGCTCATAGCAGGGTTTGGAGTGAAAATAAATATTGCTTCTTACGCTATGCCTATGCTTGTATTTGGTGTTATTTTGATACTCCAAAAATCTAAATCTCTCAAAGGGATGGGATATATCTTAGCAGGATTAGGATTTCTATTTCTAGGTATCCACTATATGAAAGAGGGATTTGAGACGCTCAAAGATACTATAGATTTGGCTACTCTCTCTATTGATGGAGTCAAGGGGCTTCTTATATTTACTCTTGTGGGAGTCTTTGCTACTGTAGTGATGCAGTCTTCTCATGCCACACTGGTACTAATTATAGCAGCACTCTCTACAGGACAGATAAGCTATGAGAATGCTCTAGCTCTTGCCATTGGAGCAAATATAGGAACGACTATCACAGCTATTTTGGGTGCTATGAGTTCTAATATTTCAGGTAAACAGTTGGCATTAGCTCATCTTATATTTAATGGAGTGACAGCTATTATTGCTTTATCTTTTATACATCAATTGATATATCTTGTAGATTATTTGAGTATATTTTTGGGTATAGCAGAAGATGACTATTCACTCAAACTTGCTGTTTTTCATACTATATTTAATCTTATTGGTGTATTGGTAATGATACCTTTTATCCCCAAACTTGTAATATTTTTGGAAAAAACATTAAAACCCAAAGTCAATGACCAGTATAAAGCTATATATCTCAATAGTTCTGTATTGGCTCTTCCATCTACCTCTATTGTGGCAATTGTCAATGAGACAAAACATCTCTACTCTAACGCATTTGAGATTATCTCACATGGACTTAACCTCAAACGAGAGAATATAATCTCTACGATGAGTTTTGATAATGTTATCAAAGAGAGTTATCATGAAAATATAGATATAGATGCATGTTACAAAGAGAGAATAAAAGGTATCTATGGTGAGATTATAGAGTTTGCTACCAAGGCACAAACAAATATGGAGACTCTTACCAATATAGAAAGACTCTATAATCTAAAACTAGCATGTAGAGATATAGTGGAGGCGATAAAAGATACTAAACACCTCCAAAAAAATCTACTTAAATATACAAATAGTAAGAATAGACATATCCAAAAAGAGTATAATCAAATAAGGAAAGGTCTAGCCGAACTCCTTAGAAATATAGATATTATCTCCAAAACTAAAGCTGTTGATGAGGCGTTGGTGCTATTAGCTAAAGCTAAAGTTCAGCTAGAGAGATATGATATTTTGGCAAATGGTACGATAGATAGATTGATTAGAGGAGATTTAATCACAGATGAGATGGCTACTTCACTGATGAATGATAATGCTTATGCGTATGATATAAGTAGAAATCTTATCACAATGACAGAGATAATCTTCCATAATGATAATCAATCACTTCAAGAAGAGATGAAGCTAGATGATGATGATATAGCACAAATTTTGGATAAAAAGGATAAGTAATGGGTATTGATAAATTTATCAAACAGGTAAGTGCAACACTAGGACTTAATGACCAAGAGAAAGAGAGTAAAAAGAAGTATTTTAAACTACTTCTCAAAAAGCTTACAGCCAAAAAGAGAGAATTAAAAAAACTTCTTAAAGAGAAAATATCCAAAAAAGAGTCAAAAGAGTATCAAGAGGAGTTAGAGATAGTCTCTATTCAGATAAAAAAAGGCAAAAAGATACTACACAAATTATATAAGTAAGGAGTAAATATGGATAGTAATACGATAGATATAGATGGTCAAGCGATAGAGTTAAGTGAGCTAATAGAGGTCTTTAAAAACTCACAAGATGATAATAAACAAGAGAGTAAAGCAAAAAAGAAAAGAAGAGATGAACAGTCTCTTAAACCGTATCAAGCTGAATTAATTAAGCTTCAAAAACATATAGAAGATACAAATCAGAAGATGATAATCCTCTTTGAGGGACGAGATGCTGCTGGAAAAGGTGGTACGATACGAAGAGTTACTAGATATATGAATGAAAAGCACTATAGAATAGTAGCATTGGGTAAACCAACTGATGAGCAAAAAAGCCAGTGGTTTTATCAAAAATATATATCACATTTTCCAATAGGTGGAGAGGTGGTACTTTTTGATAGAAGTTGGTACAATAGAGCGATGGTGGAGTCTGTATTTGGTTTTTGTACCCCAAAAGAGTATGATGACTTTATGAAAGGTGTCAAAGGATTTGAAAAGGACCTCACAAGACAAGGTATTATATTAGTAAAACTCTATTATTCTGTAACAAAAGATGAACAAGCAAGACGCTTTGAGAGACGAAAAACAGACCCTCTAAGACAGTGGAAACTAAGTGAGATAGATATTCAGGCACAAGATAAGTGGGATGAGTTTACAGATACAAAGTACAATATGATAAAGCAGACTCACTCACACAATGCACCATGGACAGTTATCCGTTCTAATGATAAACAAAAAGCACGATTAGAGTCTCTAAAAGTCATTCTCAACTCCATAGCTTATGAGGGAAGAGATGGCACACTTGATTATACTCTTAACTCTGAGGTAGTTATATCAGGGGCAAGAGAGATAGAGATAATGGATGCACAAAGAAGCCAAAACGGCAAATTTATAGGTTAATAATTAAAATAAGGATTATGAATATGATGGGTCACGATAGAGATATAATAAACGACGAGTTTAAAGATGAAGAAGAGATAGATACACCAAGAAAAGAGAAACACAAAAGTAAAAACTTCAAACGAAAACGCAAAAAAATGAAAGAGAAGAATACAAAAAATGGCAAAAAAGTCCAAATCTGGGTGAAAAAAGAGACTTTAGAGTATGAAAAAGAACTTACACTTTTGCAAGTTGAACTTCTAAAGTTTCAAAATCATGTCAAAGATAAAGGGCTAAAGATTTTGATGATTTTTGAAGGAAGAGATGCAGCAGGAAAAGGTGGAACTATTAAGCGAATAACCGAACACTTAAACCCAAGGGGAGCAAGAGTAGTAGCACTAGAAAAGCCAAATAACAAAGAGGCTTCACAGTGGTATTTCCAAAGATATGTAACACATCTTCCATCAGCTGGAGAGATAGTAATATTTGATAGAAGTTGGTACAACCGTTCGATGGTAGAGCCTGTTATGGGATTTTGTACGGAGAGAGAACACCATAAATTTCTAAAAGATGCTCCAGAGTTTGAGCAGATGATAGTAGCTGAAGATATTCAAATATTCAAATTCTATTTCTCAGTATCTAAATCAGAACAAGCCAAAAGATTTAAGTCAAGAGAGAATGACCCACTCAAACAGTATAAACTATCTCCTGTAGATAAAGAGTCTCAAAAATTATGGGATGAATATACTCTAGCTAAATTTATGATGCTAAGTTCTACACACACAGCAAAAGCTCCATGGACAATAGTCAAGAGTGACAACAAGAAAAAAGCAAGAATTAACGCTATAAAACATATTTTAAATTATATAGAGTACCCAAATGCAATAGATAAAGATAAGATAAAAGTAGATAAAGATATTATAGTCTTTGGTAGAGATGAGACTATTGCTATGGAGAAGTTATTTAAGTTTTCTATGAAGTAAATAAGATAACCCTCTACTATTTGGTAGAGGTTATTAATAAAAGAAGGTAGTCATCCTCGTATCGCTGATGTGAGCCAAAAATGTGATAAATTGAAATAGCCTAATTATATCTCCACACCTCCATACTCTTATCATTTAATCTATATACTTTGAGAATAGATTTATATAATAATTGGTACAATACATTACTTAATAAATTATGGAGGTTAATTAGATATGAATGGATTTAAATTATTAGTGATTTTATGTTTTTCATTTTTTGGGTTTTCTCAGAGTGTGGCTGATGAGGCTATGGTAAATGTGGCTTTAGTGACAGATAGTGGGGTTGAGTTAAGTTCTACTGTGGCTATCTTTGATACTAGTGTGAAATATACACACAAAAAAGTAGTTAAGTGTATTCCTAAAATTGATGCTACTTACAAGATAATAAGTGCCAAAAAGATGGTGATTATCCCTACTAAAGCTTTGAGTAGTGGGAAGGCTTATAGTTGTAAATATAAAGATAGAGGAACATTTTTATTTAACACTGATGCTTTTGGGTTGAATTATTATAGCTATTTTAACAAAGAGAAGCTTTTGAGGTTGGAGTTTAATGATGATATTGATACTAAGAGTATAAAAAATAATATATTTTTATATAAGAAGAAAGCTCTTTCCAAGACGGCTCTACTTTATGATATAAGTAGTAGAGATAGTAGAGTATTGGTCTTGAAAATCAAAGAGATAATTGATGGTGATTTGGAGCTATCTATTAAGGGTGGATTATCTACTGTTGATAATAAAAAATTAAATAGTGATATTGTCAAAGAGATAGGTAAAGAGGTCAAAGACCCAGTAACACTCAATCCCAAAAAAGCTGAGATGATTTTTACTGATTTACCTCAAATGGTAGCCAAAGATGATGGTAGTTTTGCTATACGGGTCTTTTTTAATGATTCGTTTTATGGTAAGCCATTTAAGAGGTTTATCTCTGTTGATGGTATAGATAATTTATCTATCAAAGAGGATATATATCTCTCGTATCAGACAAGAAGAGAGTATAAGCTAAAGAGTAGCTACTACTATATGGATATTATGAGTAAAGATTTTAAGCCAAATAGTGACTATACTCTACGATTAGATAAAGGTCTAGCACACTATAAAGAGCTAAAAGAGGATAAGGTTTTTAAGCTTCATAGTGGAGATAGAAAACGAGTTATATTTTTTAATGATAAAGAGCCTTATGTCTCTAATCTAGGAGAGATAGGTTTTGCTAGTATCAATGTGGATAAAGCTACGGTGATAATAGATAAGATTACTCCTGATAATTATAGATATTTTGTAGGGTACAATAGTGCCAAACAGAGTGATACTAGTAAATTTACACAAGAGGTATTTGCCAAAGATGTAGTATTGGATAATCCTAGAAATGTGGTACAAAAACAGAAAATTTTGATTAAAGATATGGTAGGAGATATCCCTAATGGTGTATATAAAATCACTATTAAATATGAAGATAGAGTTAGCAAAGATAAAGTAGTAGATAAGAGTGCTTCAAAAGTGATATTTGTGAGTGATATAGGTATGTTGGTAAATTTATCTTCTAATCAAGCATTTATATCTCTAGCCAAATTGAGTAATACAGCACCCATAGTAAATGCTAAAGTAGATATATACTCTAAGAATAATATTTTACTCTCATCTACACTATCAGATGAGAATGGTATAGCTATTATAGATAAAGATGGATTGATAGATAAAGAGCCAAAGGCTATTATCGTCTCTACAACTAACGATAAGAGTTTTCTACTTTTGGATAAATCTCTTAACAGTATGAGCTATGATAAGCTTAAACAAAAAGAGGATAGATATAGTGCATTTATCTATTTTCAAAGTAATATAATAAGACCTGCTAGTAGCATCAACTCTCTTATTACTATCAAAGATAGAGATTTTGTATCAGCTAGTAAACTTCCTATCAAGATAACTCTATCAGAACAGTATGGCAAGAAGATATTTGAGAAAGTTTATACTACTGATGAGTTTGGACTAATCGACTTCACTTATACTATGTCTAATGATGATAAGACAGGTAGATATAGATTAGAGGCACGATTGGGTGATAAAGTAATAGGTAAGAAGAGTATAAGCGTAGAGGCTTTTATGCCTCCAAAGATAGAGAATAAAATCAAAACAGATAAGAGTGAATATAGTAGTGATGAGTTTATCAATGCGTCTATAAGCTCCAACTATCTATTTGGTATGCCATCTAGCTTTCTTGATGGAAAGGTAAGTTTTAATATTAGAGGAGTTAATTATAGCAATAGTAAATATAAGGGCTTTAGCTTCACAAATGATATAAAAAATGGTAGTGAGAAGGTATATATAAATAGTGAGTATGATATTAGCCTTGATGAGAAAGGTGAGACTACTATAGTGCTTCCTTGTGCTACTACAAAGCAAGTGCCATCTATCCTAAAAGGTACTATTGGTGCTACTATTATGGATGATACTCAACCTGTATCAACTTATAAAAATATAACTATATACCCTTATAAGAACTTAGTAGGTGTGAAGCTTGATAACTCTAGCTTAGAAGAGGGTAAACCACTAGAGGGAAGTGTAGTATTGATTGACCCAGTTAGTGGGCTAGAAGTTGATAGAGAGCTTAGTGTGGTGATACAAAAGGTAAATTGGCACTATACTTATAGCAGTGGTCACTACAAATGGGAAAAAGAGACTAATCCTATTGATACATTTATGATTAAATCAAATCAAAAATTTAGTAGAGATTTAACTCAAAGTGGTGATTTTCTTATAGAGGTTAATGATAGACTTTATAAGCATAGTACAATGGTTTCATTTGAAGTTAATGGATGGGATTACACTAATATAACTCCCGATAGCAATCTTAAAAAGATAGATATTAAGTTTGAAGATAGATTATATAAAAAGGGTGATATTCTTAAAGCATCTATCAAGTCACCTATAATTAGAGGTAGAGTGCTTGTGAGCCTAGAGGGTACAAAAGTACAATGGCATAAAATTATAAATATAGATAAAGGTATCGCACAGATAGAAGTACCTATAGAAGATGAAATTGGTAGAGGTGTATATCTACATGCTGTAGCAGTTAGAGACACCGATATTAGTCCATCAATTATACCATTTAGAGTTATGGGTTATAAATTTATAAAGCCTGATAGAACAAAACATCTAATAGATATTAAGATGGAGTATAACACTACCACTATATCAAATAGCAGTGTGGATATAAAAATCAAAACAGATAAAGAGACAGCGTTACTTGTTTCAGTGGTAGATAGTGGAATACTCAATATCACAGAGCAAAAAGCTCCAAAAATATTTGATTTTTTTAATCCAATGATAGACAAAAAGACACTCTATTTTGATATATATGATGAGGTGATGGCATATCTTACAGAGGGTAATGTTATCTCTTTTGGTGCTGGTGATGAGATGATGGCATCAAAAATGAGAAAACACCTCCCTCCTGCCAATCTTGATAGAGTTAAGCCATTTATGTTGTGGTCAAATATCGTCTATACCAAAAACGGTAAGGCAAATATTACACTAGATATTCCAGAATTTAATGGTAAAGCTACAATCGTAGTAGTAGCTATAAACAAAGACTCGATAGGTGTAAAAAGTAGTGATTTAATTATAAAAGATGATATTATGATAAAACCATCTTATCCTAGATTTATACTCAAAGGTGACAAGATAGAAGTGCCTATACGAGTGTTTAACACTACAGATAAAACTCAAAAGATAACTATTAATGCTACCGTATCATATAATCTATCATTAGAGTTACCAAATCCAACTATAGAGTTAGCACCAAATAGCTCAAAAGTGATATATGCCAACTTAATAGCCAAAGAAGAGGGTAAATCATCAATTAAACTCTCTACAAAGCTAAATGGAAGTAATTTTAGCAATAGTTTGAGCCTACTTGTAATGACACCTTACTCACTGCAGACAAAAGTCTATCAAGATACAATAAGCTCTCCTGCTAAGATAATTATTCCTGATAGATTTAACCATGGTAAGATGATAATAAGTCTCTCTGATAATATACTGGGTCAGTTGCGAGGTGACTTGAAATATCTTATAAGTTATCCTTACGGATGTGCAGAGCAGACAAGTTCCAAAATATCGGCAATGTTTTATAGTAAACCATTTCTCAAAAATGATAAGCTAACTTTGGATGCTGATAACTTTATAAGACAAGGTATCAAAAAACTCTCACGAATGCAGAACTACTATGGAGAGTTTTCATATTGGGAACAAGGTGGATATGTAAATGCTTACGCATCGCTATATGCCTCTGAGATACTTTTGGCTCTGGATAAAGCAGGGTATTTTGTAGAAGATAATATCAAGAAAAAAATTATAAAAGCACTCCAAAAGATAGCAAAAGGAGATAGACTTAGTACCAAAATATCAAATGTTAATAGACTCTATGCAGGGTATATACTATCTCTTTATAATGAGCTATCAACCACTACAGCCAATCTTCTCTATGATAAGAAGATTTATAAAGGCTATTATATCTCATGGTACTATATGAGTGCTATATTCAAATCTATAGGATATGAAGAACTATCAAAAGATATATATAGAGGAGTATCCAATATCAAATTGGACGAACTCAAAAATGTAAACTATAAACATACAGGCTTCTCTTCTGAAAGTAGAGATATGTTCTTGATTTTTTATCTAAATACCAAACACTTCTACTCTAGTAAAAATGATTTTGAGACTGTGAAGAGACAGTTTACTAAACTCTACTCTACACACGACAAAGCTATGGCTTTGAGAGCTATTAGTGAGTATCTAGGAGAAGCTATAAATGATAAGATGAGTGTTGAACTACTACATAATAATACCAAAACCACTTATGTAGAGAGTGTAGTATTTACTGATGATATTTGGGATAATGATATATATATCAAACCTCTCTCAGGTGTTGTAAACTATAGTGTAGAGGTATATAAACCTCTACCAAGAGTTATCAAAAATGAGCTTTTAGATTATGAAGCATTGAGTATAAGTAGAGAGTTTATAGATATAAATGGCGATAGAGTGGATTTACAAAATCTACAACAAGGAGCTAAAATATATTCAGAAGTGACTATTCTCAATAATGAAAAGATAGCCAATGTGGTACTAAATCAGAGAATACCTGCTTGTATGGATATAGTAAACAGTAGAGTAAGTAAATCCAAAAATAGAAGCTTTAATGATAAAAACTTAAAGCTAAATCATAAAGATATAAGAGATGATAGAGTCTTATTCTTCATAGAATTACAAAAACCAAAAAGGGCTAGTAAGATAAAAAACTTTACTAAACCAAATATCACAACTATCTATACGCCACTTATAGTAACTACAGTAGGAGAGTGTCATCTACCAGCTGTGACTATAGAGGCTATGTATGATAGTAGGCTCAATGATTATGCCAAAGAGAGTGAGACTATAGTAGTAAAATCCAAAAAAGATATAGATACGATAAATCTAGCTCAAAAACCAATAAAAATAACAAGTAAATATCTCAAAGATAAGGTAAGAGAGTATTATATGCTAGAAGCCTCTAGTCTCAACCCTGATGATTTTGTAGAGTATTTCCACTATCCTATCACTAGATACTTCAATGAAAGAGGAGTATCTAGGGAGTATATGCTCGATGATAAAGCAGAATATAATAGAGAGTGGAGATACAAAAAGTATGATATAAAAGATATAAAGATAATAAATAAAAATATCCAAGCCAAAATATATAGAGTAAAAATCACCTTTGGATATAAGCTTAAAAATAGTAAAGGCAAAAGTATAAAAGGTGTAAGTACACATCTTGTAACCTTTAGAGAGATAAAAGGAAAGCTACTTATAGATAAAATAGAGATTTTTTAAATAATACAATTTTTTTAGTTACAATATGAAAAATACTTTTAGGGTTGATTAATGAAAAATATCTACAAATTATATGCAATAGCATATCAAATATTATCATTACCAATTCTTATGAGTGGTTTGTTTTTGATAGTATTGAGTTTCGTCGGCTTTTTTATGATAATAGTACCAAATCAATCTATGATGAGTTTATCAAGATAAATAAGAGTCAAAACTCCCCAAAAGGCTTAATTCATTATATTCCACCCCTTACATTTCTTCTATGTTTTTTAAATGTATCAGTAAAATTGTGTCTGCCGTGTGCATTTAGCATAAAATATAAGTAGTTTGTTTTTGCAGGATTTATAGCTGATTTTATCGCTGTTAGTGATACAGCTCCTATTGGAGAGTCTGGTAATCCTCTTCGTTTATAAGTGTTAAAGCTTGTTTTATCTTCTCTTATTCGTTTGGGTGTTACTTTGATATGTGAGTATTTACCATAGTTTAGTGTGCCATCCATCTGTAACCTCATCTTCTTTTTTAAGCGATTATATATGACTGATGCGACAATGGGCATCTCTTTATTGTTTGCAGCTTCTTTTTGTATGATAGAAGCGATAATTAAGATTTTTAGCCATTTAGTTTGATTATACTCTTCATATATCTCTTCTGATATTTTAGCAAATTTCTTCTCTGATTGTTTTACTAAAAATCGTATTAGATTTTTCTCTCTTATCCCTTTGGGTAGATGATATGTATCTGGATAGATACCAGCTTCAGGATAATTGGAAAAAGATTTATAATATCTCTCTAGTTTATCTCTATTTAGGTTTAGTTGCAAGGCTAAATCTGTGAGGAAAATCTCCATTGTCTCCCCTGGGATTAGGGTGATTTTGTCTATTGCCCCTCGTGGATTTGTGATTTTGTATAGAAAGTCTATACGATTAATCTCTTTTTTGCCTATATCTATCCATCCGTGTTTAGGTTTGCCCAGAAATTTTAGTATATATTTATCTATAGGTGATAAGGCCAAGCCTTTTTTTGTTAGCTGTGATATAATATTCTCAATAGAGCCTTTGGGGACTAAGATTGTAGTTGTAGTCTGAATAGGTATTGTAATATAAAAGGTTAGAGAGATGAGAAAAATTATTACTATATTTTCTGACCATAGCCATAACCTCATTAGAAATTTAATCATATTTATTATCCTTTTGGGTATATTTTTATTTGCATTATTTAGGGTAGGTTTCTCTATAGAGTCTCTGAGACTACCATCGTATAATTTAAAAGGATTATACATAAAACTCAATAAAAATCTACTACTCCTCTCCTCTATAGATAGTTTATACATCAAAGAACACAATATAACTCTATCAGGAGATTTGAAATATGACCTCTATAGAGATACGATAGATATAAAAGCCAAAGTTTCTCTTGAAGATATACTTATAGATATAAATGCTTCCAAAATTCATAAAGATATAAAATTCTCACTTACAAGTAATGAGTTTGCACAGCTAAGGGCTATTATTGATAAGTTTGCTCTTCAAGAAGTCCATAGAGATTGGATACTTCATAGAGTAGAGACACAAAAGTATAAAATTATCTCTATCAAAGGGGAAGCCCACAAAGAAGATGATGGTTATTCTATAAATATGAATAGTCTTAAAGGTGAGGTATTTATTGATGATGCTAAAGTACATTTTCAAAAGAGTCTTAAGCCAATTCTTACAGATAGTGTAACACTTAATTATAGAGATAATAGCCTCTACTTCAAACTTGATAATCCAATGTATGAGGGCAAAAGCCTACAAGGAAGCAAGGTAGCTATCAAAGATATTACAAAAGCAAATCCTATACTAAAGCTAGATATTAAGATGAAGACTCCTTTTGATAAGACGATGAATAGACTACTAGACTCTTATAATGTGAATATCCCTGTAAAACAGAAAAAAGGCAGACTTAAAGCAGCTTTTCATGCAGATATAGCACTTGTAGAGGGTACAAATAACTATATTGTAGATGTAAAGTTTGGCAAAGGTGATATAATGGTGCATAGCGTAAGGCTACCTATCACAAATGGGAGTCTTAGATATGCCAATAACTCTATAAAACTAAGTAATATAAAGCTCAAAGACAAATCTTATCAAGGTGTAGTAAATGGTAATATAGACCTCGATAGAGAGAGAGTAAAACTAGTTTTTAATGCGAAACATATCTCTTTGGGAAAGAGAGGTAATAGGGTTTTTGTACTTAAAAATAGAAAGCTACCTATAGTATTGGATTATAGGAAAAACATCAAAATAGATATACCAAAATTAGCACTAAAACTCTCTATTAAAAACAAGAAGACAACTATAAAAATAACCAATCTAAATAAAATCAAACCATATCTTATTGATAAAACTATTGTAGAAAAGGGTGGATATGTGACTATCGAGACCAGAGATTTTAAGAAATTTAGCTTTAAGGGTATGGTAAAAAAGCCCTCATCATTTCTGTATGAAAAGCGACAAAGGTGTCAATCAACTATCAAATTTAATGGTAAAATTACACCTAAAGGAGAGAGCTTTTATGCTTTCAATAAGAGATTTTATTATAATGAAAAGAGGTCACAACTAAAAATAAAAAACCTAAATATAGATTTGAAAAGATTACTAAAAAACAAATCAAAATCTCGTAAAAAAGGTAAAAAACTCATCATAATAGGCAAAAATAGCCATCTTCGATATGGTAAATATAGCCTCCTCACCGATAGCTATGATATAGAGATAAAACCAAATGGCAATATAGAAGCCATTGGTAGTGCAGGTGGGGATATAATAAAATTTAGCAAAAAACGAAATAAATTTACTATACAAGCATTTCGTATAAAAGATAAGGTACTTCACCCATTAATAAATTTTAATGGTCTAACAGGTGGTAGATACTCTATTAAAAAAATAGGTAATCCTGATAAGATGATGAAAGGTGAGATTATTATAGAGGGTGGTGTGATGAAAGACTTCAAAGCGTATAATAATACTCTTGCTTTTATCAATACAATCCCTGCCCTAGCAGTTCTACACAATCCAGGCTTTTCTAAAAAAGGCTTTGAGATAAAAGAGGGAGTGATAGAGTATAGAATGATAGGTAAAAATAAAATAGTATTTGATAAAATATATATAAAAGGAATATCAGCCAACATAGTAGGAAAGGGTTCAATAGATATAAAACGAAATAAAATTAAGATGAATTTGGCAATACAAGTAGGAAGAACACTAGGCAAAGTAATAGGAAATATACCACTATTAGGCTATATACTAATGGGCAAAGACAAAAGTATTACCGTAGGACTAAAAATCACAGGAAATCTAAACAAACCAACCGTAACAACAAGTGTAGCAAGTGACATACTCTCACTACCACTACAATTAATCAAGAGGACTCTCTTAGCTCCTAAAGTGTTGGGTAATAGAGGTAAATAGACTTTTAATATAGGCTGTAGAAAACCCTTACAAACTACAACCAAAAGCATCCCCACTTTTTAGATATAAGAAAAATTAACATATAAAAATACTGTAAGCAAAAAAATAGTAAACTAAAGAAAAAAAATAAGAGAAAAAATGTTGCAAATATCAAAAATATATCAAAGTCGAAACAATTGGAAAAATAAAGCGATAGAGAGAGCATAGAAAAACAACCTCTCGACATAAACAAAAAATATTAGAACTCAAAGAAGAGATAAAAAAGATAAAAGAGCAATTAGGAGAAGAAGACTTAAAAAAAAAGAGCCAATACATGTAGTAAAACCTAGCTCACAAGAT
>JASFZJ010000117.1:0-29145 GCA_045267865.1 Sulfurovum sp.
TTATCAATATATTGATAAGTTAGAGATAGGTACTATTGTAAGTGTACCTTTAATGAGTAGTACCAAAGATGGTATTATTATTGAAAAGGTAGAAAAACCTCTATTTAATACTCTTGATATACTCTCTCTATCTGATAGATTTTATAGTAGTAAACAGATAGAGGTAGCTAAATTTATATCTTCTTACTATTTTTCATCACTATCACAAGCATTAGCTCTATTTTTGCCCTATTATATATCTGATAAACTCGGAAGTGATGGCTTTAGCCTCACCAATTTGGAAGTAAAGCCTCTATTTTTAAAACCCATATTATCACAAATCCAACAAAAAGCTTATCAAGATATTTTAGATAAAGATAAATCTCTACTATTTGGAGTGACAGGCTCAGGAAAAACGGAGATTTTTATATCTCTTATGGCTAATATGCTAAATTCTGGCAAAACTGCTATATTCCTTATGCCTGAAATCTCTCTCACACCTCAAATGGAGAAACGATTGAGAGTATATTTTGGTGATAGTGTAGCTATGTGGCACTCTAAGCTTACAAAGAAAAGAAAAGAGATTATATTAGAGGGGATTAGATTAGGAGATATTCGTATCATTGCAGGGGCAAGGTCTGCGTTATTTGTACCTTTGGATAATATTGGTATTATTATCGTAGATGAGGAGCATGATGATAGTTATAAAGCTATGACTAAACCTCGTTATCATGCTAGAGATGTGGCTATTTTGATGGGGAGTAAACTTAATATCAAAGTGCTTTTGGCATCTGCAACACCTTCTATTGGTTCATATCACAAATACCATGTAGTTAAACTATCCAAACCATTTATAGAGACCAAGAAGATTTATAACTTCATATCAGGAGATAGACTTAACTCTCAAATAATCAATACTCTCGCCAAGAATTATAAAGCAGATGCTCAATCTTTGTTATTTCTGCCTACTCGTGGTAATTTTAAATATCTATACTGTAGTAGCTGTGGGAAGACTCATCTCTGTCCTTATTGTTCTGTGGGTATGGCACTTCATCGTAAATACAAACATCTCAAATGCCACTACTGTAACTATACCGAGGCGATAATAGATAGCTGTAGCACTTGTGGTCATACACCACTAAATAGTAATCGTATGGGGACGGTGGAGGCTATGGATATAATCACAGAGTCAATAGATGGGATAGTAGTAGAGCAGTTTGATAAAGATAGTATCTCTACAATCAAAAAACTCAAAGATGCCCTAAAGAGGTTTGAGACAAAGCAGAGTCATCTCTTGCTAGGTACGCAGATGTTGAGTAAGGGGCATGACTATAGCGATATTACTCTAAGTGTGATTATGGGTTTGGATTATATATTGGGATTACCTGATTATAGAGCAAGAGAGAGAGCTGTATCTCTTCTTTTTCAAATAGCAGGTAGGAGTGGTAGAGCCAAAAGCTCAGAGGTACTTATCCAGAGTAGTGATGCAGAGTTTTTCAAGACATATCTAAGTGATTACGAGCTTTTTATCAAAGATGAGTTAGCATTTTTAGAACTCTTAGAGTATCCACCATTTTTCTCTTTAGCAAGAGTATTAATATCTCACAAAAATGAAAGTAAAGCTAGTAAAATTACACTTGATACGGTTACAAAACTAAAAGAGTTTAAAGATATAGAGATTGTAGGACACGGGAAAGCACCCATAGAGAAGATAGCTGAGAAGTTTAGATTTAATATATTGCTTCGCTCCAAAAATAGAGTTCCACTTCTTAAAGCTTTACATAGTGTAGATAATAAAGATATAGAGATAGATATGGATGCTTTGGAGTTTAGTTAATTAATGTGTATATCAAGATATTTTTATCCATAAAAGAAACCGTTATACTATATTCTTTTGTAATTTAATGTTATAATTTTAAATCAAACTCTAAAAGGAAACCTTATGCTAAAATTTATATATATTATTATCTTCTCTTTACTATTTCTAACTAACTCTCTATCTGCTATTGAAGAGAGTAAGATACCTCCTTCTCTAATGGAGTGGAAAGATTGGGTTTTAGATGATATAAAAGATAGAGATTGTCCTATATCTTATCAAAATGGCTCGACACAATGCTCTTGGTTTAAAGATATATCAGTAGCTCTCAATGGTGATAAGCTAGAGTTTAATCTCTCCGTTACTCTATACAAAGACAAAACTAAAGTATCTCTCCCCTCTGCAAATCAAGCTTGGGTAGAGGATGTCACAGTAGATGGTAAAAATGCCATAGTGATAAATAGCAGAGCAAATGCTATTGTGATACTAGATAGAGGCACTCACACAATCACAGGCTTTATTCCTTGGAGAAATAACCTAAAATATCTCCAACTCCCATCATCTATAGCACTTGTAACTCTCTATAAATATGGCAAAAAAGTACCTAATATATCAGTAGATAAAAATGCTAGACTTTGGCTAGATAAAAAAGGCTCTGCCAAAAATGAAAAGGGTACTCTCTCTGTCTCTATATATAGAAAAGTGATAGATGCTCACCCTCTCAAAATGCAAACCTATCTACACTTTTCAGTATCAGGCAAGATGCGTTCTGTGATATTAGATGGAATTGTACTTGATGAGTTTTTGCCTACGGCTATCAATAGCCAACTCGATACTACTATCACAGAAGACAAAAAGCTAAAAGTAGAAATCAAAGCAGGTGAATGGAGAGTGTGGATAGACTCCTACACTCCTCTTAATCTTACCAAACTTACAAAACCAAAATATAAGTTTACTTATGCGAATGAAGAGGTGTGGACACTACAGACAAGTCCAAACTATAGAAGCATAGAGATAGAGGGAGCTAAATCTATCGACCCTACACAGACTATGTTACCAGAGCAGTGGAAAAGACTCCCTGCATATCTGATGAGTAAAGGAGAGTTTGGTATCAAAGAACTCTACAAAAGTATCTCACAGCAACAGAAAAATGAGTTTAAATTAGTACGAAAGCTTTGGCTTGATTTTGATGGGAGTGGTTATACAATAGAAGACAAGATAAATGCCACCATCTCAGAAGTGAGACGACTAGAAGCAAAAGATATTTTGGATTTAGGCTCAGTCTCTGTCAATAACAAACCTACACTTATAACACAACTCAATAAAAACTCTCAAAAAGGTGTAGAGCTACGAGAACCAAATTTTAATATAGTCGCATCTAGTAGATACGAGGGGGATATATCTCTTATACCTGCAAGTGGTTGGGATGAGAAGTTTGATTCGGTGAGTACAACACTTCATCTACCTGTTGGGTGGAAACTCTTTGCCTCTTTTGGTGCTGATGGAAAAGGGAGTGGATGGGTTGATCATTGGAAATTGATGGATATATTTTTGGTGTTACTTTTGAGTATCGCTATCTATCAATTATATGGATTTAAGTGGTCACTACTAATGACTCCATTTATTATCTTACTTTGGCATGAGAGCGAAGCCCCTACACTTATTTGGTTTGCTCTCTTGATATTGGTAGCACTATTGCGTGTTTTGGGAGATGGGAAGATGAGAAAATTTCTCAAAGTAATTATGTGGGGAGTAGTAGCTCTAGCTATATTTAAAGTTTTGAGCTTTTCGGTAACAGAGATACGAACAGCACTCTATCCACAATTAGAATATGAATATAAATACAAAGATAATAGTATGCGTTTAATTCCTATGAGGGAAAAAACTAAATCTATGAATTATGCAAGTAGCAATGAAGATGAGGTAGGAATGAATATAGGTCTTACATCTATCTACGATAAAGATACAATCAACCTCTCATCGTATGCTCCTACACATAAACCAAAAATGATATTTAAAAAAGAGGCAGAAAAATCCCAAAATCAGATGATGCAAAATAGAATTGACCCTGATGCTGTAGTACAAACTGGTGTAGCCAAACCAACTTGGAATGCAAATAGTCATAGGTTCTTTTGGCAGAGTACCGTTAGCAGTGATGAGAAGTTGGAACTGTGGCTTATCACTCCTACTATCTCTAAATTATTAAAGATTTTACATATTATTGGAATGCTATTTTTACTCTATATGTTTTTGCGTGAGTTTGTAGGTTCTGTTATCCCCAAGCTCAATAGAAATGTAATAGATAAAAATGGAGTAAAAGTTTTATCTCTTCTACTAATATTGACTCTCACGCCTCATACACTTAGAGCCGATATGCCATCTCAAACAATGTTAAATCAACTTAAAACCAAACTCACACAACCACCTACTTGCCTACCTGATTGTGCATCTATACAGAGAGTTGATGTGAGTATCGTAGATGATATATTAGAAATAAATATAGATATGTCAGCAGGTGCAAATATCTCTCTACCTATCTTTGGGAATAGAAATGTATGGTTGCCATCAAGTGTAACGATAGACGAAAAAGAAGCAACGCTCAATATAGACCGTAGTGGTAGGCTTTGGGTAATGCTAGAGAGTGGTGTGCATAAATTGACTCTAAAAGGAAGTATAAAAGGAAATGAGCAGATTGTACTCTCTTCACTCCTTCCTATACATAATTTACAGACAAAATTTATAGATAAATCGTGGCAACTATCTACTGATAATAGAAGCTACATAGAGATAAATAATCTCTCAGAGCAGAAAGCCAAAGAGAGAGAGAAAAGTAAAATAGAACCATTAGTAGAGATAAAAAGAACGCTCTACTTTGGTCAAAGATGGTATATAGATACAGAGGTGAGACTTTTGAATACAATCAATAAACCTCACACTCTCTCTTATAGACTTTTGCCAAATGAGTCAATATTAGACAAAGATATAGAGCAAAAAAAGAGTAGTGTAATAATCCACTTAGATAGTAGAAACTCTTATCATAAGTGGCGTTCATCTCTTCCTATTACGCAGACTCTTGAGTTAGAACTCTCCAAAGATAGCAGATATATAGAGATATGGCAAATGGATATATCAGCTATTTGGGATGTAAGTTATGCAGGGATAGAGCCAATTGAACAACTTAGAATAGGCTCTACTCTGATACCAAGATTTAGACCGTGGAGAGGTGAAAAGCTCAAACTTACAATGCACAAAGCCAAAGCTGTTAGTGGAGAAAACCTCACGATAGAGTCAAGTAGATTAAATATCACTCAATCAACTCGCTATAGAGATGTAAAACTAGAACTCAATATAAAAAGCTCAAAAGCAGGTCAGTATAGTATCAATATAGACGGAATAACTAAACTAAAACCAACAATTATAAACGGCAAAACCCACTACTTAAAAATAAATAATGGCAAAGTCTCCATACCACTACAAGCAAAAGCTCAAAAGATAAAACTATCGTGGAGAGAAGAGATAGGAGCTGATAACAGCTATATATTTCCAACTATAGACCTGAACAAACCAAGTGTAAATAGTAATATTAGCCTCACTATGCCACACAATCGTTGGATATTATGGACAAATGGACCAACAATAGGACCTGCTGTACTTCTTTGGGGAGTATTATTGGCTGTTTTACTCTTTGCTCTTATTATCGGTAGAGTCAAAGGAACACCTCTCAAAACAACTGATTGGTTACTATTGGGTGTTGGTTTGAGTACGACAAGTGTATTTATTATGATTCCTATAGTTATATGGATATTTGCTATTAAGATTAAAGCCGAAAAAGGTTTAGACGCGATAGGCAAAGTTAGATTTTTAAGCTTCATTGGATTTGGACTTGTACTCTTAACCCTAATCGCACTAGGTTCTATAATAACAGCCATCTCAATAGGACTATTAGGCAACCCAGATATGATGATAATGGGCAACGGCTCGTACGGAAGCTACCTAAACTGGTATAGCGATAGAATATCCTCACAAATAGCAGAACCTACACTATTCTCAGTCTCTATTTGGTTCTATAGAGCATTAATTTTAATATGGGCAATATGGATAGCATTCTCACTTATCAAATGGCTAAAATGGGCATGGGAGAAAGGATTTGCTGATAAATCGTAGTCTGTTCTTATTCAATAATTATGAGACTGTGAAATAACTATCACAGTCTCAAATAAATAAAATGATAGCTTGTTTTTAATGAATAGATATATGGCTAAAATGGAGATGGTAGTAAATTTAGCTTCTAAATGAGGCTTGAATATGGTATTATTTCTTTTTTAATATTAAGGACTAAAATTGCATAAAGAATTAAATACAATCAAACTCATTAGAGAATATATGGTAGATTCAGAACAGATAAATAGAGATACAAATGATATAGAAGATATATATAATCTTTTTACTTTTATTTCAGAGAAAGGTAGTAAAAAATTTCATTCTCTCTATATTTTAAACTATCTTTATAACTTTATTGTAAGTGAGGAAGTAGCAAAAAGAAAAACATCTGCTAGGGTATTTGAAGACCTATTAGCAATTTTATTAAATGGAGAGCTTACCGATACGCAATCTAAGAAAAATATTAAAAGTGATGTTCCTGATTATTTTAAATTTGCTAAAGATAAAATAGCAGGAAATAAAAGAGAAAAAATTGATTTATTATTTAATCCTCATTATGGTGTTTCGGTTAAAACCCTTATAAAATCCAATAAAGAGATTAATTTAGGAGCATTTGAGAAAAAAGTTCTTTTTGATGACTTGGGAGTTTTAGATTCTTTAACAGAGAGAAAATCATCTAAAGAGAGTGGTATTGGATTAGGCTCTAAACCTCAACTTAAAAAGCTTTTTGAATCTCTTAAAGAAAATAATCAATATGAAGAGTTTAGAGAAAGATTGGTAAATATGTTTAATTTTATATTTGCCGATGATATAGTTTTAGCTATTAAAGATAGTACAAAATTAGAATTATATTTTATTAAAGGTACAGATTTTACGAAACTTATTGAAGATAATAGCTATAATATTGATAATTTATTAACTATTTTAAATAGATGGGAAGGTAATAGTATAAGAATAGATAGAGAGAAACTTATACAAACAACAAGTAGAAAAATAGTCTTAGACTTTTCTATTTTAGATACAAATATTATGAAAAAAGTAAATGAGTTTGATACTTTATTACATCAAAACTATATTAGATATTTTCAAGAAAAAAATAATCAAGATATAAAAGAAGAAATTTTTATAAGTTTGACTGATTTATTTGAAAAATTTGATACGAATTATGGAGAATTATCATGAAAGTAATCTCTCTTTTTTCAGGTTGTGGTGGTTTAGACCTTGGTTTTAAACAAGCAGGGTTTGATATTGTTTGGGCAAATGATTTCGACAGAGAAGCCGTAGAAAGCTATAAAGCAAATATTGGTAATCATATCGTACACGATAGTATCTATAATATAAATACCGATGATATACCAGAAGCAGATATTTTAATTGGTGGATTTCCTTGTTTGGGCTTTACCGTTGCAAAAGGAAAAAGTAGAGAGTTAAATTGTGACTACAATCAACTTTTTAATGAATATGAGAGAGTTTTAAAAGCAAAACAACCTAAATATTTTGTAGTAGAAAATGTGACTGGTATTAAAAGTGGAAAAGAGTTTAATGATTTTTTTCATGATGTAATTTTAGAAAGTTTTATATCAAGTGGTATCGGCTATAAAGTAAAATATGAAACGATTTTATCCTCAGATTTAGGCGTACCACAAAATAGAAAAAGAGTAATTATCTTTGGTACACGAAACGATATAGAACAAGAGCCTAATTTTCCTTCTAAAGTTGTTGAAGAAAAATTAACACTTAGAGATGCAATTTTTGATTTACCAAGAGAATATAATTTAGAGATTCCAAACCATATAGGAAATAAACACAAAGTAAAAATAAATGGATATGTCGGAAATAGACAACTAGATTGGGATAAACCCTCACCAACGATTACAGGAAGAGGAAGCAGAACGGGTGGAGCAGTTATTCATCCGCATCCTGATAGACATAGACGACTTTCAGTAAGAGAGTGTGCTAGAATTCAATCATTTCCAGATGATTTTTTATTTAAAGGAAGCAATGGGGCGTGTTATGCTCAAATTGGTAATGCTGTGCCTCCTATTATGTCATTTTTTATAGCAAATCAATTTAGACTACTTATTAATTTAGATTTATTAGGTTTTGAGAGAGATAAATGGAATTTACCTTATAGTGACAAAATAAAATAATTAAAGCTAAAGAGAGTTTTAAACTCTAAACTCTCACGCCCTAAATACAAAAATATCAAACTCTTTAATAACTTTATTTTGATGATTTATTATAAGATAAGTTTTACTTTTTATTTATTCAATAAATCAAACACACAACTATACTTATATTTTAACTACACCATCGTACTAAAATAACTCTTATCTTTAGACAATAACTCTTGTGGTGTGCCACTATCAACTACTGCTCTATCTTCTAATATAAATATATACTCTGCACTCTTAATCGTGCTTAGTCTGTGGGCTATGGTGATAACAGTTTTATACTTTAAAAATTCCTCTAAAGCATCAAATAGTCGTACTTCTGTATGGACATCTATGGCCGATGTTGATTCATCAAATATCACTACAGCAGGGTCTGCTAAAATCATTCTTGCTATGGCTACTCTTTGGCGTTGTCCTCCACTTAGTTTGATACCATCTTTGCCCACAATTGTATCAAGCCCTTTTTCTAATTCATCTACTACACTAGAGAGTTGGGCTATTTTGAGTGCTTCATTTATTCTTTCATCATCATAATCATTCCCCAAAGTGAGATTAAATCGCATTGAATCATTAAAGAGTTTTGGATGTTGGAGTATAAGGTGGATATGCTCTCGGACGGTGGAGAGTTTGAGTTCGTGGTTTGATACGCCGTTATAGAGTATCTCTCCACTATCAAGAGGGTAAAATCCTACTATGATATTGGCTAGAGTTGTTTTGCCTGAACCACTTGCACCCACTAGGGCTATTTTTGAGCCTTTTTTGATTTTGATATTTATATTTTGTAGTATAGGTTTCTCTTTTTGGTAGGCAAAAGAGAGATTTTTTATCTCTATATCTATAGATTTATTAGTCTCAAATGGATTGTTTTTTTGCTCTATTTGAGGCTCAATTTGCATCTCATATATACTATTTATTCTTATACACGCTGATTTTGCTGTGGCTAGAGCATATTGAAAATTGATAATATCTTGGATAGGTGTGACCATTATCCAAAGGTATGAAAATACTCCCAACATAAGCCCCACAGACAAATCAGAGTATGCCACAGCCAATATGCTCACGGCTCTAAAGACCTCATAACCACTCAAAAATACCAACATCGAAAGCTTGATAGCCACTTCACTTTTGTATCCAAAAGCTATTGCATGTTCTTTTAGTTCTTTGGCTCTATTGATGCTTTTACCAAAAAAATAGTTCTCTTTATTAGAGGCTCTGATTTGGTGAAAAAGCTCCAGAGTCTCACTTAGTGATGATTGAAAAAGCTCTACAGCACCATTCTCCTCTTTTTTGAGTCTTCCTACATTTCGTGAGAGTTTAGAAGTAAATATCAGTACAACGGGATTGGTGAGGATAATAAAAATAGCCAACTGCCAATCTATCCAAAAGAGTATTATAGAGGAGAAAATTAAAACAAGCACAGCCATAATAAGCTTGGAGATAGTGCTACTAATAAAATTATCTACCGTCTCTACATCAGTTACAAGCTTCGATGTCACAGCACCTACTCTCATCATCTCATACTCTTTGAGAGATACAAGTTTGAGATGATTGAGGAGTGATAGCCTCATATTGTATGTGATATTTTTGGAGATAATAGTAAAAATCTTACTTTGAAGAATACTCAAAAATGCACTTATAAGACGCAATAGTAGTATAAAAAAAAGGACAAAAAATACATATCCCTTAATATCAGAGGTAAATATATAAGTAGCTATAAAGTCTATAAATCCATGGTTTTGATTAAGCAAAAGTTCATCGACGACAAGAGGTACAAAAAGAGGAATCATAGCAGTTAAGAGAGTTGAAAAAAGAGCCAAAATATTCCCAATAAGAAGAGCCTTTTTGTGAGTTAAAATCTCTCTTACTAGACTCTTTATGCTACATATTGAAGTGTTCATCTATACTAATCCTTTATATTGTTTTTGTTAATCCAAATAAAACTCTTGTAATAAAAACTCAAATAAATTACTATTATGCTTTACTGAGCTACTTAATATTTTATATCCTCTAAGAAGATGATACTCTAATTTTATATCAAACTCTTTTTTATTTTTAATTGTAATATCATCAAATACCTCTATCATACTCCAATATAAATCTGTATAGTTATCAATCTCTTTTCCAAAACCTGTAATCTGTTCTAAATTATATAATTTACCATCAAAACTAATATCTCTATCAAACTCTATATCACTATCAAATGAAAGCGATATATTTATTATAAATCTTAAAGTTATCCATTTTGGTTCATTTTTAAGACCCAATAGCTGATTTAACTTTGGTATGTAGTTTTCTATCTCTTGTGTTGTTCTCATTTTATCTCTTTTATTTTTGAACCTAAGTTATTTTTGAATATCTCATACTGTTTAAAAGATAAATTTTTAGATTTTAAAAACTCAAATTCACTATCTGTAACTAATAGAGAAAGTTGATTAAATTTTATATAACAATCATTTAAAATCAAGTTTCTATTTTTATTGGAAAGTCTTCCAAATGGTGTATCAACCATCAAGAAGTTACTAAAATTCTTAAACTCCAAAATAGTTTTAATAGTCAAAAAGTTTAAAACTTGTTTTTGTCCAGCAGATAATAACTCAATATTAAGTCTCTTATTATTGGTATCTATAATTTCAAATATCAAACTATCTGTAATATATATATCTTTAATTTGTGAATATATATTTCTAAATTCAATCGTTGATTGTGCCAAAGATTGATTAAAGCTTTTTAGTTTAACCTCTAAATCTTTTTTATATATTTCACTAGCGACACTTGCAATAGATAGTAACTCTTCATAGCTTTTTATTGTTGCAAAACTATCTTTTTGACTTTTATAAAGTCTTGTCAGTTCTCTCTCAAACTCTTTTGTAACTTCTATTAAATTTATACTCTTCTCACTATTATTAGCCAACTCATATTGAAGAGTTTCTAAATTTTCATTTTTAGAACTCAAAGAATTTTGTATAATTTGAAACTTTTCATTACTCATTTCATCATCTTCAATACTTTTAATCTCTTGTTTTAATCTATCTATCTTATTTTGTATTTCTTTGATTTCAACTAATAATTTCTTAAAAGATTTTCTTGAAAATGATAACTCAATATCAAATGAATTATCCAAAAATATCTTATCAAATAGCTCTTTTATCTGCTTACTATCCAAATCTAACGATTGACTAAAAGTATCTAATTTTTTATCAAACTCATTTTGATTTTTAATCTCTAAAATAGGTCTATTTTTGGCAAATATTTTCTCTTTGAGTTTCTGATTTAATAACAGTGGCATCTCAAAAAGAATAGCTTTTTTAAATGACGATACTTTATCATCTAACTCCAAAGAATATCTTTCTAATTTACTTTTAGCACCATCTAGCTTTGCATTCTCTTGTCTTATTTTTCTATCAAGAGTTTTTATCTCTTTGGTAAGTGACTTAATATTATCTTCAATTAATATATTTGACTCTTTTAAACTATTTAACTCATTTTGATTAGTTGTAATATCAATTTGAAGCCTATTATAATCTTTTTCTATACTTTTATCTTCATCACTTAATAAAAGCTCTTTTGATGCTTTTATACTATCTTTACTCATATTTGCCAATAAATCTAAATCAAAAATAAACTCAAATAGATGTTTGAGCTTTGTGTTAGACAAAAGCAAAATATTACTATTTAACTCACCATCATAAAAGAGTAAATCAATCAAAAATAGAGGTATTTTCTCTTTTATAAAATCATTTGCTTCCATATCAGTTATATATTCTTCATTATCAAACTCTATTTTTAAAGTCTCATTAAGAGTAATTTTATCCCAACTTTTAGTTATAAGAAACTCATCAAAATCTATCAATATACTACAACTATCACTTTGAGAATTATTATTAAAAATAGAACCTATATCTATATTACTATAACCCAAACATAGCTTGATAGCATTTAGTATAGATGTTTTACCCAATCCATTTTGAGCAATAATCAAAGTTAAGTTAGTAAACTTAATTGTCTCCTCTTCATAAAAAGAGAATATATTATTCAAAATTATTTTATTCAATTTCACTATAATTACCTTTGAAATAATTCATTGTTCTATCTCTAATATCTTCTGATATTTTATATCTATTGGATATATTTTTTCTATACTTTTCTATCTCATAAATTCGCTCAAATAAGCTAATATCAACTCTATCTTTATACTCATCTAAATATTGTTTAATCTGATTTATCTCAATATTAGTATCTTTACATCTATCAAAAGATAAGGCAATATTTAAACAAGAATTTTCAATATCACCATCACTATCCCAAAACTTTTGAATTTGTATTATCTCTTCATCTCTAATCAATTGATGATTTACCTTTTTTTCAGTCTCCAAAAGAGATATTAATAGCTCTTTTCTAACCTCCAATAAAAACGGTCCCGTACCCCTTCTACCATCTCTCTTGCGTCTGTCTCGCTTAGATAAATCATCTCTATAGAGTTTTAATTTACTTCTATATTCATCTAATGGTTGCATCCAAGTCTCACCATTTTTAAGCATTCCTAACATAGATTTGTCTTTTTCTACAACTGTACAAACCCAACAACCAAAACGAGTCTTTCCACAAGATGGTGCTTCAGGATTGAGTGCTATATTACAATCACCCTCTCCACTACCCTTATCATACAAATCCATCATAACCTTATGACTCCCCCAAGGGGCTTCATTTTTACTTAAATAAGTCCAAACATCTTCATTAGTCCAGTTCTTAACAGGTGAGAGTATAAAAGCATTTGGGATTTGGTCGTGCATAGACAAAGAGCGATGATTTAACTCTCTAGCCCCTATAGATTTAGCCCTACTATCACTCTCTGCACTTCGTACCCCCAAAAGCATTACTATAGATTGATATTTACCCACAAGTCCATTCAAAAAAACTGTAGCAGGTCGTATTTTCATCCTATCTGTACACCATCTAAACCACTGATTAGGAGATGGATAACCCTTACCCAAAACCAATGACCAAAATGTTTCATCCACTTTAGGAGTAATCAAATTTGTATAGAGCTTTAGTTTTTGTTTATCAGCAAACGACTGAATTTTGGTTATTACATCAGTTGTATAGTTTTCAATAATTGGCATCTCTACGAAAGTATCAGAGGTGACAACATATACAAGCTTCGTATCAAGGTTTTCCTTTTGAAGTTCAAGTAACATTTCCATTACTAATTGTAAAACCACAGTAGAGTCTTTACCACCTGAAAATGTTACAACCCAAGGACGATTATCTGCTAGATATTGTTTTTTTAGATTTTGTTTTGTGGTTTGTATTTTATTCATTTATAAATTAGCTTCTGTAAATGTTGGAAAATATCTATATATTTTATGGAATTTCTTTATATCACTTAAAGGAATGATAGAATCAATTTTCTTATTGCTACTATCTTTAGGTATTTTACTAATATCTAAAGATATATATTTATTTAAATATTTTATTTCTCTATATGTCAGATTTGGAGTATCTATTAAAAAAGATTCATCTGTTGATGAGGTAAAAAATAACTCTTCAAATTTACATTTACTAATAATCTCATCAAGACTACCATCACTAATAATTCCACCTATTGTTAACATTTTTGCTCCATCATTATAATGAAAATTAAATAATTGTTGATATTTGATTTTATCTTCATTAGTATTATTTCTATCTTGTATAGTTTTTTCTATTTGAGCATTAATAATATTTTGACACTCTTTAGAAAAATTCCATTGTTTAAAAATATTATTTTTAGGCTCTAAATTTTTTGATATATCTATCTTTAATCCTGTCTTTTGATTAATACTATTAATATATTCTTTCTGTTTTCCTATTAATTTTTTAGGGTCTTTTTTATCTTCAGAACATAAGGATAGATGTAATTCTACATTTACAGATAATAAAAATATACTACCTATTTCTATATTTGATAAAACTGTATCAATATCATCTAATGTAGATTTATTTAATTTTCCATCATAATCAAGCCATATAATATCTTTTTGTTTATACTCTAGTCTTGGTAAGATATCATTAGAATTTCCAAATTCTATATTAACATGAGAATATGGTCTGTTAAATTCAAATCTAGGTCGGCTACCTTCATCTTTTTCAATACTTATCATATTTGTAATGTTAAGTTCCCTATGAAAAAGCTCAAAATCTGTAAAATATGTTGAACCAAAACCAATATATCTATAATTAGACAAATCATCAATAAATGATAACTTTCTAAAAGCTTCTAATAACATTTTCCTTTCAATATTTTTTGCAGGTCTTAACGCATAATTTATTTTACGATAACTACTCATTATTATTAACCAGTTCTAAAAAATAATCAAATGTATACTCTCCAACTTCTTTATTTGTTGGTAACTCTAAATAATCTTTTAATTTAGCTAACTCTTCATTTGATCTTGAATAAGTAATACCTCCTTTAGTTATAAAATCATTAATATTCTTTGGTATATCAGCATCATAAATAAAAGATTGATTAGAACTATTTTTAATATCAATTACATTCTTTTCTATGGAGTTTTCTTCAATTAGTTTAGTTAATGGATTATTATCAATTTTTTCTTTTTTAAAACTAGATTCTTGTTTTGCCCTTTCTCTAAGAAAAGATATAACCTTTTTAAGAGCTTTTTTCATCTCAAAAGATGTAGCTTTATAGACACTAGAATCAGAGTTAAGTCCTGTTTTTGTTGTTGTCCACGGTAATAATTCAGCATTTTTAGAATCAAAAAATACATAACCTCTAAAATAGGCAAAATCAGGATGATATTTTGGTAAATCATTATTATCCCAGCCAGTAATATTGCTTTTATCAGCTTCCAAAATTAATCTATCATTACAGAAAATATACCAACCTCCTTGCTTTAAATCTCTCTCCTTTGATACTCCTGCAATAATTTTAATATTTATTAATTTATCTTTATCAGTTTCCCCTATGGGAAATATAAAATTAATAATTTCAGGCATTAAATTACTATCATTAATTATTTCAAATTCTTTCTTTCTAATATTTTCACCATTAATAAAAATTTTAAAATTTTTATTTAAAATTAATGAATATGTAAAAGCTAAATCATTTTTTAATTTATTTAAAAAATAGTCTAAGTTAAACTCATCACTAATATTAGAATGTAAGTCTTCAATAGTAATAATAGTTTTAGTATATTGTTCTAATGTAGAAATATTTTCTATATTTGTTTTAAATTCCCATTTGTTATCTTTTAACCACTCTTTTATATCTACATCCATTTTAGACTTAGAGTCAGTATGTATAGTTTCTAAATTAAAGTGATTACCTATCTTAAATATAGCTCGTTTCATACCTATTCCAAAACGACCAATTGAATGATCAGTGGATTCATAATTAGTAGGCTTCCCAAACATAAATGCTTGATTTAATAGAATGTCTCTTGATATACCTCCACAATTATCCTCTATAATAAACTTATCTTTTTTTATAGTAAGCTTTGTAAATAATCCATCAAAATTTTCATCAGTTCTTAATTTATGGGCACCATCAATAGAATTATCAATTAAATCCAAAATAGCTCTATCAAGAGGTATATCCCTTATCATCATTTTTACAAATAACTCTTTTGTTGGTTCTGCTTTTATTATTTCTTTCGTCATTCTGTATCCTTGTCTTTCAACTCATCAATAATCTCTTTAATCTTATTGCCTCTATTAACTACACCCAATTTTTCAGATAATAATTTATTTATATCTTCTATTTTAGCTTTCAACTCTTTTTTATCATATTTATCAAAGGTTAATAATAAAACTAAAATATCTCTTGCAAAATCAATATTTTGTTTTCTTGTAATCATTTTCCCTTTAGCATCTTCTCCTACTAAAATAAGTTTCCATAAATCATTGCTTTTTTTCATAATGTCTAATGCCAATAACTTTTCAATTTTACTATATACATTAGTTATCTTTTCAGTAGGTGTTTCTCCCATAAAAGGTAAAGCATCAATAATTGCCATAAAAAGAGCTTTTTGTCCAATTACTTGAGCTAATAAATTCTTTTCTCTTAATTTTTTAATAATTTCTTTTTTATCTTTATCTAAAATAGTATCTATTGGTTGCTTATTAACTTCAATATAACTATTTTGCAGTGTTGTTTTCCATTCATTGAAAAAGCTTAATTTGAAAAAGTTTATAATTAACTCTTTTGGAGATACTCCTAACTCATCTATAACATTTATAAAGTAATCGTCAATTATTTTTTGACTTTTATCTTCTGTTGATAAATCTTCATCATCTAAAGATTTAGATAATTTCGTAGTATAATACTCTATCATATTATTTATAATATCTAGTGTTGTAAAATATACATCATATGTACTCAATGCCGTTGCTGAAGAAGCCCATTTTACATATAACTCATCAATCATATTTTCTTCTAATAGTTTTCTTGATACTACTGCTGAAAAATCACTATCATCTAAAATTAGAGTTGTATATTTATCTATTTTTTTAGCTGTTTTATTTAATGCAGTAAATACTCTTCTTGTCTCTTTTAATATTTCATTTATTACTGGATTTTGATTAGATATATGACAATTTACTTTATCAAATAAAACAAATATAATAGGAACTTTTAATGTTTTTAAATCTTTTCTATCTTCAAGTTTACCACTAATAATATCTCTTCTTAAGCTTCTCAATGCATAAAGTCTATGTTGTCCATCTACAACAACTTTTTTTACATTAGGTTTTAAATCTAATTGATAAAAATCACTCTCAGGAGATAACTGTTTTTCTTGATAGAAGCCTTTATCTTCTTCATCGGGTATTACCGTTACTACTAAACTATTAAAAAATCTTGTTCCCTCATTTAATAGATACTTTTGATATATCTCTTCTTCTGCTCTTTTTTGATTAAGAGTTCTTTGAATTCTCTCTGCAAATGTCGTATTTTCAATATTTAAATCTTTCTCAAAATGAAGACTATCAGCAACTTTATCTAAAGGTAAAGTTGTCATATAATAACTTACTCCACCAAATTGACCTTTCATACATAAAAAATTATCATAAATTGGTTCTAGGTCTAATTCCATTATTAACTCCTTTGTTTATTAAAAATTGGATTTGTTGTTTGTATTAAAAAACTCTCTATAAAATTAATATACTCTTTATCTACTTCAGTAAATATAAATAATTTATAACTCTTTTTAAAGACATCTACTTTATTTATTCTATTTATGAGAGAATCTTCTTTTGATTCATTTAAATGTTGAGCAAATCTTATTTTAAAAGTTTGTTCCTTGACTTGTCCCACATATAATGATGGTAAAAAGTGGACTATTTGTTTGATTTTCTGAAAAAGGTCTTCACCATTTTCAATATTACACTTATTTAAGATATTTGTTTCTAACTTTTTAAAATATTTAATTAATAGTTCACTATCATCAAAATAGATTTTAGCATTTAATTCATTTTCCCATTTGTGTAATGAAAAATTCTGAAAAAATGCAATATAATCTTTAATTAAACTCTTATTATCTTTACTAAAAGTTATAGGTAATGCAACAACTTTATAAATACCTTGCTTATCGGATACTTTATTTGATTGTGATTTTTCAAATTTAACAATTCCATAATTATCATTTAGATATGTCATTTAGTTAAAATCCTTTTCTATATTTTTAATACTTTATGAATGTACAATAAACTATTTTTATGAGTGACCTCTAAGTTTACTTAGCTTTGCTTGACCTTTTTTCTTAAATAAAAAGTATTATATCAAAAATGCGTATTATAGGACTTTAAAGATTTACTTTGCCATCAACTATATCTAAAATATGTCTCAAATCTTTCTCCTCTACACAGTGAGAAGCCTCAGCTTTGAGTATCGGTTTGGCACAAAATGCTACGCGAGTATCTGCATACGCAAACATACTCAAATCATTCGCACCATCGCCTACTACTAGAGTATTTTCTCGTGAAATACCCATAAGTTTTTGAAGCCTATCTATCATATCACCTTTGGCATCACCATACATCATCTCACCACCCACAGCACCCGTAAGTATTCCATTTTTACTATGTAAGAAGTTTGAAAAATCAGCACTAATGCCTAATCCCTCACAGATAGGCTTAGTCGCTGAACGAAAACCACCAGAGAAACATACTATCGTATATCCTCTCTCTTTAAGTCCTGCTACCACCTCTACAGCACCATTCATCAATGGCAAAGAGGTACAAATCTCATCTACTCTACTCATCTCTAAACCTTTGAGAAGAGCCACTCTCTCCACTAAAGAGTCATAAAAGTCCAACTCTCCTGCCATAGCACGAGTAGTAATCTCCACTACCTCATCTTTGAAGCCCAAAACCTCAGCAAAAAAGTCAATAGTCTCTCCATCCATCAGCGTAGAATCAAAATCAAATACAGCAAGTTTTTTCATTAATATACCTCATTTTTTAATTATATGAGGCATTATATCAAATATATAATTTTAATATCTCATAATAGGGGATATAATATTATATAAAAGCTTATTTTCATTTTAACTAAACTATAATTGTAAAAATTTATATAAAATGGAATTAAATGGCAAAGAGGAAAAAATTTCAAAAAAAACAATTTATCTCTATGTTTGAGAGTGGGAACTATCAGAAGGTTATATCCAAAGCCAAACAGTTTGAGATAAATGGTATGGAGGAAGAGGAGTTAAAAACTATTTTAACTATCTCTTATACTAAATTAGCCGATAGCTATTTTTTATCAGGAGATATTACTAGAGCATTAAGAGATATAAATTCTCTTTTAAAGACTGATGATAGTGATAGTATCAAATTGATTAAATTAAAATATCTCTGCTATATGGAGCATTTTACAGATGCTATTGAGTTGGCACAAGAGTTGATAGTTATCAAAGATGCGAAGATAAAAAAAGAGGCTATCTTTTTTTATCTAATGGCAAATATCTATAGTGGTGATTATGCTCTTAATGAGAAGTTACTAAAGAGTTTAAGCGTAGCTAAACAGAGGTATATTCTAGGCTTTAATGAGTTGGTACAAGGAGATATAACTTTAGCATTGAAGTTTTGGGAGAAATCTAATCCAAAAATAAAAATAGAGAAAGAGAATTTGAAAGCACTTATATCTATAATCAAAAGTGAAGATATAAATGTTAGCCAAGATATAAAACCTCTCTATCATTTTTTACTAAATGGAGATAGTAGCTCTCTAGCCAATACAAAAAATAGCCGTCTTATTAAAACAGAGCTAAATAAAGAGTTTAAGAGTAGTGAAAAAAGTGGAGCTATCAAAAATCTTCTTGAGCTTAAAAGTCCTATTGATACAGATATAATTATTAAAAATATAGATGATAAGAGCCACAGGAATATATTAATTTATAATAATATTGTACTTTTGGTTGAAGATGATAAATATAGTAAAGCGTTAGAAGTATTTATCAAAAATAGAGATAATTTAATCTATTTTATCGAGTCAGCATCGCTATTTATAGAGATGAAGATGGGAGTAGAAGATAGGAAAAGTGATAAAATCGTGATACCATTCTTCTCTAAATACCTCAAACTACATCATAAAAAAATAGCACCTTTTCAGATAGAGTATATTTTACTATTTCTCCTCCGTGAGGATAGAGATAATAGTTTTAAACTAGCCAAAGAGTACAATATAGATAATATACTATTTTTGATACAAGATTTACCTCTTCTAATTAGAGTAGAAGATACTCATCACGAGCGTTTTAATACTATATTGAAAAAATATAATAGCACGACCAACTCAATATTAGATAATATCACTAATAGCCTTAAAGAAGATGATAAACATACTTTCAATATACCTTTTAATGAGGAAATTGCTTTTGTAAAACATATCTCTATCTATATTACACTAATAAAGAATCTCAAAAATCCTCATCGTAGATATAAGAGTAGTATCTTTAAAATACTTGATATGTTGGCTCTATCTATACAGACATTCTCCTATGCTAGACAGATGGAAACTTATAAATTATTATCTAATACTATTGAGTACCATATTGACTATTTTAAATTTAGTAGAGTAGATTTATCCCTCGATATAAAAGCTCTCTTTGTATCTATCGCAAGGGAAAAATCTATTAAGAGAGATGATATTTATGATGAAGATGAAGATGAAGATGAAGATAATTTTATGGCTATGGCTATGAGAATTTTTTATAAAGAAGATTTGGAAGAAGAGAAAAGTAAATATAATTTTGATGAGGCTGAGTATGATTTAGCTCTTATACAGACAGAGGTTATCAAAGCTTTGGAGCGTGGAGATACCAATCCTTTTGCTCCTCTATTTAATATACATAAAGAGTATAGTTATCATAAGCATATAACTGAGTTTATTATTGACTTATATATAAAAATTATTAAACTCAAAATATATGATACAAACACGACATTAAGTCATATAATGAATAATTTAAAAATTAGACTATATGACCAATCTTTGCGTGATAGTGTTATATCTACTTTTAAAACTTATGCTATTGAAAATGCAGAGCAATCTATAGAGATTTTAAACTATTTTGTTACTACTGTACCCTCTAGTAATAGAGAGAGTGTATGGTATCTTAAATGGGTAGATGGTTATATAAGTATAGTGGTACAACATAAATTAAAGAGAGATAAAATTTTTAAACACTATTTAGGCTATTTTATACAGATACAAGAGAAAAAAATATTCAAATCACTTAATAAGCTATATATTAAAAATATGAAAATAGCCAAAGAGCAAAAAGGGGGATTAGTTGATTAGTAGAAGTCCATATCAGGTATTGGGATTAGAGGGTGATTTTGAGTTTAAAGATATAAAAAAAGCGTATAGAAAAGCCATTTTAGCCAATCCTCCTGAACAAAATCCAGAAGAGTTTGCTATAATCTCTAATGCTTATGATAGCTTAACCAATGAGGAGTATTTTGTAAAAGATAGTGATAATAGACACTATAGCTTGGATATTGAGTTAGCTATAGAAGAAGAGGGGAAAGTAGATAAAAGTAAATATCTAAAAGATATATTTGAGGTGCCATTTATAATATGACAAGAGAGAAATTTAAAGAGTATATCTGTTATCAGATAGATATGATGGATGAGAGTGAGCTTGATGAGTTTGCATCTTTTATAACAACTAATAGTGAAGATGAGAAAGTTATAGAGGAGTTAATTATTATCAAGGGTGAGTTTAAAAAGCTTACTAAGTTAGTACAATCTATGGAGCAAAAAATTGATAATGTTGAGGTATCCAAAAAAGATGAAGAGCTTAAGCCATTTATCCTTTTTGATAACTTCTTGAAAAATTCACAAGATGCTATAGACTCACTACCAAAAGCATCTATGTTTTCTACATCAAAAGTGAATAGAAGTATTATATCTCTACAGAGTGGATTTAGCTCTTCAATGAGTCAATATGAAAATATATTAAATACTCTAGGGCTAAAAAGGTGTGCTAAAGTAGGAGACAGATTTGATGCCTCTTTGCATGAAGTAGTAGAGGTGATAGAAGATAGAGAGATAGCAAATGAGAGTGTAGTAGAGGTATTAGAAGAGGGTTTTATCTATAGTGATAAGATAATAAATTATGCAAAAGTAAAGGTAAATAGATGGATATAATAGGAATAGATTTAGGTACAACAAATAGCGTAGCAACAGTATATACAAAAGATGGATTAAAACATATCTCTTTTGATGGAGATTTTTTGTTGCCATCTGTGGTAAATATTAGTCAAGAGGGTGTCATTGTAGGAGTAAAAGCCAAAAATATGGCGATGATTGCAGAAGATAATACAGCTATATCTATCAAAAGAGTGATGGGAAGTGATGAGAAAATCACACTCAATAGTAAAGAATTTTCACCAGAAGAAGTATCATCTTTTATCATCAAACATATAAAAGAGACAGCTCAAAAAGAGATGGGAGAAGATTATAATAGATGTGTAGTTACAGTTCCTGCATATTTTAATGAAAATCAAAGAGAAGCAACAGCACAAGCTGTAAAATTAGCAGGATTAGAGGTATTGAGGATTATCAACGAACCAACCTCAGCAGCGATAGCTTATGGGGCTAATAGTAGTGCCGATATGCTCTATGGAGTCTATGATTTAGGTGGTGGTACATTTGATATATCTATCATAGAGAACTCTGAGGGTCTTATAGAAGTTGTAGCTACCACAGGTGATAACAATCTAGGTGGTGATGATTTTGATAAAAAGCTATCTAATCTTATTTGGGAAAAGAGTGAGTTTGATATAGAACGAACCAAAAAATTGGAGATAAAGCTCAATCAATTAGCAGAGAAGACAAAGATACTACTCTCAACTGAAGATAGTGTAAATATAGATGAGAAGTTTTTTGCCAAAAAAGATGGTGAACCACTTCACTTAGAGATAGAGATTACCAAAGAGGAGTTTGAGGAACTTATATCAGAAGATATAGATAAGACTATAGAGTTACTGCTGGAGACTGTAGAGGAGTCTAATAGTGATATTGATGAGCTTGAAGCGATTATCCTCACAGGTGGTTCAAGTAGAATACCTCTTATTAGTCGCAAAATTTTGGAACAGACGGGTAAACTACCTATACTTATAGAAGACCCTGATAAATCGGTCTCTATAGGAGCTATATTGCAAGGGGCGATGATAGAGGGAGTAGATACTAGCTCTATTTTAGTAGATATTACTCCCTACTCTTTGGGAACATCTACTTTTGATAGTGATAGCTTTGGAATGGAACAAATCTTATCCAAAATAATACTCAAAAATACTCCTGTACCCACAAGTAAAACTTCAAGATATTATGCTGTACAAGAGTTCCAAGATAAATTTCAAATAGATATATATCAAGGTGAAAATATCGAAGACCTTGAGCAAAATATTAAAATTGCTGATATACTTTTAGAGGTTCAAAATCCTGTAGAAGATGGAGCTATAGATGTAACTTTTACTCTCAATCAAGATGGAATGTTATCGGTATTAGCTAAAGAAATTCATACAAATGAGATAATTAAAGGAGAGTTTAAAACCAAAATATCCAAATCAACACAACACTCCAAAGTCAAAGAGATGGATATTATCAATGAACACGATAAAATTATTATCTCCAAAATGGATAAATTACTAGAGAGTAGTATATTAGATGAAGATAAAGAGGATTTAAGAGAGTTGAGAACTAAATATATATCAGCCAAAAGTGAAGATAAGGCCTCTCTTGAAGAGGAGATAATAGATACTATATTCTTCTTGGAAGACTCCATATAGTTATGGAGTTTAGCTATAAATGTCCTGTATGTAGAGCAAATAATAGTTTAAATAGTGAAAATTTGGACTGTAGAAGATGTAAAAGTGATTTATCATCTATCTTCAATCTCAAAAAACGAGAGACCTTTACATTGCTAGAGTTAATAATAAAAAAAGGGAGTAATCACTATACCCTTAAATATAAAGGAAAGAGAGTAATTTAATGTTTGATAAATTTTGTGATACACTTTGTAATGATAAGAAATTTATAACTGTTGAGGTAAATCCTCCTCATGGTGCATCTATTAGTAGTATAATAGAAGATATAAAAAAGCATAACCTAGATAAAAAAGTCACAGGCTTTTCATGTACCGATAACCCTCTAGCCAAACTCAAAATGTCAGGGATATTATCAGCTATCAAAATACAGCAGACATTTGGTAAGCCTGTAATCGCCACAATGAGTATGAGAGACAAAAATAAGCTATCACTTCAATCTAGCCTATTGGGTGCGAATGATTTTGATTTGCGTTGTATTTTGGCTCTTACAGGTGACCCTGCCAAACTCTCAGACCAACCAGAAGTAAAAGGAGTTTTGGAACGAGACTCTACACTACTATTAAGTATAATATATCACCTAAATAATGGACTAGACTACTCAAATAAAGCTCTCAAACCAGCACCAAAACCAATATATCCATTTGCCGTAAGCAACTCCTATGCCAAAGATATGAGAAGCCTCCAAAAGAGGATAGTAAAAAAACTAAACTATGGAGCAAGAGCGATAATTACTCAACCAGTCTATAACCTAGAAAATGCCAAAGAGCTACTAGAGATATTTGAAGAGGCAAAAGAGATGAGTATAAGAGACACAGCCAAAGAGTCTCAACTTATCATAGGACAGTTTCCGATAGTAAGAGCTAGAACAGCCAACTTCATAAATGACAAAGTCCCAGGGATTAGTGTCCCAAAAGAGATAATAGATGAGATGAACCTAGCCGTAATGGACGGAGAAACCAAAGAGCAAGAGGTAGGGTTTGCTCTATCAAAGAGTATATTTGATGATATAATGGCACTTCATGGCAAAGTACATCTTATGACACATAATCGTTTTGATTTGTGTAGTGATTTGATAGGGTAATTATTCTTAATAATATTTTACAAAGCAGTAGTTAAGATTTGGTGATTTTGGGGAGTCACTTCTCTACTCTCTCCTTTTTTACAATAGTTAGCTATAATTTCACTATATTATATATATTAGGAATATTATGGGCATTTTAGTTGCAATTTTAGTTTTATCGGTACTTATATTTTTTCATGAATTAGGACACTTCACTGTAGCACGGCTTTTTGGTGTGCAAGTAGATGTCTTTAGTATAGGCTTTGGCAAAAAGCTCTACTCCAAAATGATAGGCAAAACAGAGTGGAGTATATCTCTTATCCCTCTCGGTGGGTATGTCAAGATGAAGGGTCAAGACGATAGCGACCCTACCAAAAAAAGTTATGATGATGACTCATACAATAGCAAAAAGCCGTGGCAGAGGATTTTGATACTTCTAGCAGGTCCATTTGCTAACTTTTTGTTAGCTTTTATCCTCTATTTTGCTATAGCCAATCTAGGATTACCAAAACTGCTCCCATCTGTAGGAGTCGTATCAGAGGGTAATCCAGCATTGAGTGCAGGAGTTTTGAAGAGTGATAAGATTTTGCAGATAGATGGTATAAATATACTCTATTGGGAAGATATTGGAGAGGCTATAAATAGTAGCCAAAGAGATACTCTTACTCTAGTAATAGATAGAAATAATACAATAGTTACTCTAAACCTTACTCCCAAAATAATAGATGACCAAAACATATTTGGTGAGAAGATTACAAGAAAAATCATAGGTATCTCACCATCAGGAGAACGAACGACTATATATCTAGGACTTTTTGATGGATTAAAATACGCTTATGATGAGACGATAAAGGCATCTCTATTGATAGTTGAAAGTGTCCAGAAGCTTATCACAGGAGTTGTGAGTAGTGATAAATTGGGTGGGATTATTACTATTGTAGATGTCACAGCTCAGGCAACTTCGGCAGGTATATTGTCTCTATTTTTCTTTACAGCACTTATATCAGTCAATCTAGGGGTACTTAATTTATTACCTATTCCTGCACTTGATGGTGGGCATATTATGTTTAATATCTATGAGATGATAACCAGAAGAGAGCCAAATGAGAAGGCTACGTGGTATATGACAGTTGTAGGTTGGGGGTTGCTTTTGGCACTGATGATGCTAGGGCTTTATAATGATATAAATAGACTTATGGGAGGATAAAATGGCAATTTTAGACAAAGAGAGATTAAGAGACAATCTTGATAGAGTAATCGCAAATATAGAAGAGTCACGACTAAGTGTGAGTGGACACCATATCGTCAAACTTATCACAGTAGCCAAATATACACAAATAGAGAACATAAGCACTCTCTATGAGCTAGGTCAAAGAGCCTTTGGTGAAAATCAAGTAAAACAGCTCAAAGAACGCAAAAAAATATTAGATGCACTTCCTTTGGAGTGGCACTTAATAGGCTCACTGCAAAAAAATAAAATCAATAATATCATAGATATTCGTCCAAGCTTAATGCACTCACTAGATAGCATAGAACTAGCCGAAGAACTCAATAAAAAGCTAGAAGCTAAAGAGAAAAAATTAAACTGCCTACTACAGATAAATGCCTCAAAAGAGAAGACTAAATCAGGAGTAAGTAGTGAGAGTGCTTATGATATATACCAACAAATCAAAGAGACCTGCCCACAAATAAACCTAAAAGGTGTAATGAGTATAGGCTCTCATAGCCCTGATAGAGATTTAATTCAAAAAAACTTTGAAGAGACAAATGCTACATATCAAAAACTTCAAAAAGATGGAGCTTCAATTTGCTCAATGGGAATGAGTGGAGATTATCAATTGGCTATTAAGTGTGGGTCAAATTTGGTAAGAGTGGGGTCTGCTCTTTTTGAGTAGAGTATTTTTATGGTAAGATACCTCTACTTACACCTCTCCCGAGGTATGATTTTAGGAAGTTTAAATTTGGGGGAATGCAAGAAACTCATTCAAATAATATAGCCTAAGTCCAATGCCAAACAATATGTATAGCCCATTATAGCGTTAATAGGTGGGATTAATTTAAAAGAGATTTAAAATCACTCAAATCAAAAAGTAATAAATTACTATCTTTAATATGTAAAAGCTCTTTAGAAAAGCCACTTTTAGAAAATAATATATAAATATCTGCATCTATGCCTGACTGTTTGGCTTTGAGTTTAAGTTTGGTGAGTTCATTTTTGCATATTTTTCTATTTTTGTATTTACACTCAGCTAGTATCAGCTTTTTATCTCTTCGTAAAGCCAATATATCAAACTCACTTTTGATATTCCAATAGTTACCACTACTTATTATAGGGCTTTTATCTGCATAATAATCTATCAAAAAGTTATTACTTAGTTGCTCATATACAAGCGATACTAATCTCTCATTGTGTTGATTGAAATTGGATATAAAATTCTTACTATCGCCTACTTTTAGCTCATTGGTATAGTAGATAACGAAGCCAAACCAAAAACGAAAAAATGGCTTGATAAAGATAATCTTGTGTGAGATACGGTAAGAGCGAAACTCTTTTTTGAGTTTCTGTTTAGGATATTTTTTAAGAGGGGCTTCTCGTGAATATTGGACTTTTAGGACATTTAGAGATAGTAACTCTTTTATTATCTCATCTGCTACTATTTTACTAAGTTTTGATTTGCGTATAACGCTATTTATCTTACCATCACCCCTTGCGATAGCTATAAGTATATCACTATAAGGACTTTGGGTTAGATATGATGGAGATATTTGAGATTGAAATTTATCAAACTCCTCGATAAAGTTTATATCATCTATAGATGAGAAATTATCAAAATAATCTTTGGGTATGCTATTTTCTACTCCACCCAAAATAGAGAAATACTCAACTACCTCTTCTAGTGTCAAATTGGGAAAATAGTTATAGAAATTTTGAAATAAAGTTTTAATATCTTGCCTTTGCTTCACTTTTAATGGATTATTTTAACATACTTTTATTTGAATTATCGTATGATTAATAATTAATCAATTAAAAAACAAAAAAGAGAACTATGGAAACATTTTTTACTACATCAGACAAGATACACAATATAATCAAGAGCTTTAATCTCACAAAACGGCTATTTGTATCCTCTATTATCATTGGTGAAGCAAATACAGGCAAAAAGTCTCTTGCCAAATATATATTTCCCAATGCTTTTGTAGTATCAGGAGAAAGTCAAAAAGAGGTAGAGAATGCATTGCATGATTATGATGAGATAATTATTACCAATTTTGAGAAATTAAGCAACCAAAATGCTCTTAATTTTAATAATAAACGCATAATTGCCACGGCTAATTATATCGGTAACTCTATGACTATTGATGATATATTTGCCTTTATATATAATATACCTCCACTCATCGAACGACCTAAAGATATTGAGTATATCAAAGATATATTTATCAATGAGGCTAAATCTACACTAATGCTAGAAGAGGTAAAGATAGATACAAAGGAGATACCCATAGACCTATCAGAAAATAGTAAAAGTATGAAAAAATCTATCTATCTATATCTACTTAAACTCTATATGAATAGTGATGAGATAGAGGGAATAATATATTACTATATAGAGAAAAACCTAGATGGAAATGATGGATACAAGAAGTATTTAGGACTATATGAGAAGCCTCTAATCAAAGCAGGATTAGCCAAATTTGGCTCACAGCTACAGCTCTCACAAGTTTTAGGCATTAATAGAAATACACTTAGAAAGAAGATATATGAATACGACATCAATTGATTTTAGACCATTTATAGAGTGGGATAATAACCCATTTATACTCTTTGACTACAAAGGCAAAATAATATATCTCAATAACGCCTCAGAAATACTCTTTGGGTATGTATCTAAAAAAGAGATTTATGATATAGCAGTATCTTACGCACCTCAAAATTTTGGCTACAAAACTACATCAATATCACTTAGTTATGATACATTTATATTTCACGCCATCACGATAGGCTATGAAAATGAAGAGCATATAAGTATAAGACTCTACAACACACCACGAATAAAGTCTAATCATAAAATAGAGAAAAGTAACCTCATCACAACAGATATAAATATCCTCTTAGAAGCCAATCTAGCACTATTTAGAACAAAAAATACAAATCCTCTAAAGCTACTAACAGACCAAGATTTACCACCATTTAAGATAGACCAAAATAGTTTTTCAAAGCTTTTACGAAAAGTATTAGATACATTTAGAGCCTCTGACTCTATAGATATATCCCTCAAACTTCTCTTTGGACAATTTATAATTATAGAGAATAAAAAAGAGGCAATAGTAGAATTAGCCATAATAGCCAATGGTCGATATGTAGATAGAGACAAAGATATAGTAGTTTTAGCAGAAGAGACACAAGTAAGATGTTTTTTGAAAGAGAGTTCTATCAAGCTTGAAATTCCTTTGATTAGAGATTGAGAACCTCACTCATACGCAAACCACAACCATAAGATTATAAATCCCTATAATATTTACAATCACCTCTATTACCTCTTCTTTGCCCTAAAAGATTGAATATTTTCATTAACATATCTCATCTTGTAGCATCATCTAAATCTTTTAATATGATA
>JASFZJ010000118.1:0-24374 GCA_045267865.1 Sulfurovum sp.
TTATTTACTTTTATGAAACAGATGGTGTACTCCTTGTTTATATATTAATTCCTTATTATATTCATTTAAGGTTATAGGGGTGATGAATGTCGGTTTTATCCATGGTCACTTATTTTATGGTCTATCTCAAATCTCAAAACAAAAAATATATCACCTTCACGATAACCAAAACATCTATATAATTGAGATGTTCTAAACTTAAATATATTCATCTTTGAATATTCTGTATTTTTAAACCAATTTCCATAATATGCTTTATATTTTAGACCTTTTTTATTTCCTCCACTTTTTATAATATTACTCCAACTCATTTGAGAAAACTTATATAAAGTGCTTGAAAATTCTTTTTTTTGAGAAGGGTTTAATATATTAAATCCATAATTATCATCTAAAAGTGAAAAATTTAAATTACTATCTTTAAATATTGACTGACAATATATTAATAAATCTATTCTATTATTAGCTAATAGATATTCTAAAAAATTATTTTTATTAGTTATATTATAAATCTCTATATCATTACTATTTTTTTGAATTAGTAAATTATTTTTAAGAAAGTTATTATGTTTAAATGATAAAACTATTTTATCCCTCTCGCAACTCTCTGCTAAAGATGTATTTGATATATCTATATCATTAAAAGTATAATTGTCAGTAGTATAATGTTTTTGTGTCTCATTCCAATATGGTGGATTTTGAGATAATTTAGCTAAAAATCGTTTCATTCTTTTAGCTCTGTCTGTTCGTAAGCGTAAAAAATCAGATAATTTATACTTGGATGTAACGGCTACATTAAAAAACATATCTTCTTTTGCTAATGAAAAATCTAATATATCAATTAACTTAATCATCTCTAAAGTAATATCAAAACTATCAAAAAACTCATTTTCATCTTTGAATTGTCCATTTAAAGATAATTCATTAATTAAAATTTCCAAATTAGAGTCCTAAAAGTTCATCTAAATCATCATCAAATTGGTCAAAAAATTTCTTTGGATACTTATTAATGCCACCATTCTCATCTATATTTATCGTATCTATCTTAGTCTCTAGCTCTCCATCTTCTTTTCTAAAATAATATATTTGAGATTGTTCAGGAGTTAAAATTCCTTTTTTTGTAGCCACTCTAACACCATTCAAGAAGTGGTCACTATGCGTCTCTACAATAATCTGAACACCACAAGCCGATGCCATTGCACATAGTTCTGCTATTTTAGACTGTCCTGCTGGATGCAAATGTGATTCTGGATTTTCTATGATGAGTAAATCACCTTTTTTTGCTTTTAAAATAGATACGATAATAGGAAGAACATAAGTAATACCAAAACCTACATTTAGAGGTGTATAATCTCTCGTAGTATTATTTCCATAAGTATAGCTATAAGTTAAAGCAACTTGTTGAAGTTCAGGGTATATTTTTGTTTTTACTTCTATATTATTACTTATTTCACTAAGCCATAATGATACATTTTCTAAAAGTTGAAGCGTTTTACTTTTAGAATGCTTTAATGCTTTTATTCTAAGTTCTTTATGCCTATTCTCTGCCAAGTAATGAGCTGTATATTCCCCTTCTATTCCAATAAGATTATTTTTTATCTCCTCATCAGAAATATTATAATAGATACGAGGGGATATTCTATCTGTATTTATATATTGAAAATCATTAAAAAAAATATTGAAATTATCTTTATCATTTTCAGAAATTAATTCAATATTTTCTATTTTTAAATCTTTATTATTAAATATTAAATTATTTTCTTTTTTATCAGATGAAATTATTACTTCAATATTTTCATCAAATGCTTCTTGATATAAAATATCATCTTTATTCCCAAGCCTTACATACTTATCATCATTAATATTTGTAATTTTACTTCCCATAGGAGAATAAAATTTCTCCTGATTTTGTTTAAATAACAATAGTGATTGAATAAAAGATGATTTTCCAACACTATTAACACCAGTAACAAGTGTTAAATTACTTAGAATAATATCAATATTTTTTAAACTCTTAAAGTTTTTAACTTTTACTCTATCAATATTCATTCATATCCCTTATTTTTTTAAAAACTAATTCTCTAAGATTTATAGGTGTTTGTGCTTCTACTTGATAAGTAATAACCTGAGTATCATAAATAATTCGTTTATAATTGTTTTCTAAGTCAGTATAATTTCTACCATTAAGATGAGTCAAAACTTCCATATTATTAAGAACTAATCCTTTTTCCATAAAGTTCTTAATTGCAACTAATTTCTGAAGTCCATTTATTGATAACCATATATTAGGATTACTAACATCAAAATAAAAAACTGGCATAGGAATTTTAAGTAAAATAGATTCTATAAATTGTGACATTTTATACTCATCCCAAGGATTAACATTATCATTACCTTGATGTACACTTATTTCATTTAATCTTAACTTTTCACTCAAACTACCTAAAGATATAAAAGCATTAGTAATTTTTATATCATTTCCATAAAATTTATGATTTTGATAGTTAGGTTCTTGATAATTCATTTTATGGTTTAATACTCTTACCAGCAAAAGGCAACAATGCACTTGCCCATGTAAGACCTCCACCAAATGTATCAAGTAACATCAATTCACCATTTTGCAATCTCCCACTCTCCCAAATATCATTTATAGCCATTGGTATCGATGCTGCTGATGTATTTCCATATTTGCCTACTGTTAATACTACTTGCTCTTCTCTCATTTTAAGAGCATCTCCTACTGCTTTGATGATACGGTAGTTGGCTTGATGTGGTATAAAGTGTGGAATATCTTCGCTATTTATCTTATTTTTGGCTAATATCTCTTTGACATCTTTAGTGAGTGTTTTTACAGCTAGTTTAAAGGTCTCATTCCCTTTCATCTGTACATATTGTAAGCCCTCATCTATCACTTTTTGGCTTACAGGATTGATACACCCAGGAGCTGGTGTGACCAAGAAATCTGCATACGCTCCATCTGCACTAGCATGAAGGTCTATAATTCCATCTGCTTTGTCATAAGTAGCAGAGATTATACTAGCACCAGCTCCATCTCCAAATAATATACAAGTACTTCTATCTGTATAATCTACTATAGATGAGAATTTTTCTGCTCCAATGATAAGTACATTTTTTTTCATTCCTGATTCTATAAATGCTTTGGCTATTGATAAAAGATAGACAAATCCACTACATGCTGCTGATATATCAAATGCTTGTACATTGTGGATACCTAGCTTATCGGAGATGATACAAGCAGTTGAGGGCATATTGAAATAATCAGGTGTCACTGTAGCACAAAGCACCAAATCTATATCCTCTTTGTCGATACCTGCTCTATCTATCGCTTGTTGAGATGCTTTTGCACCCATATCACTTGTATATTCATTATCAGAAGCGATGCGTCGTTCTCTTATACCTGTTCGTTTGAAAATCCACTCATCTGTAGTATCTACCATCTTCTCCAAATCGCTATTTGATAAAATCTTTTCAGGTACAAAAGCACCTATAGATTTAAATGATGCATATACTGTTTTATTCTCTGACATATTAATCCTTGAAGGCATAAATTATAGGCTATTTTACCATAAATTTATATGGAGGTTTCTAAAAAGTTAATTGAAGTTGTTTTTTATATAAGTTATGTATCTACTTACCACAAAAGATGTGGTAAGATAATATCTATTTCTTCTTACTCAATAGCTCTTCTATCGTATTATTTATATCAGACTTACTATATTTAATGGCTTGAAATATAGCATTTTTGATAGCTTTTGCATTGGAAGCTCCATGAGAAATAATCGCACAGCCCTTAATTCCAAGGAGTGGAGCTCCACCGTACTCATCTTTATCTACTTGCTTTTTCATATTTCCAAAGACTTTTTTCTTCATCATCAACGCACCAATTTTAGCAGGAAGTGACTTACGAATATGCTGTCTCATCAAGTCAAAAATCGCAGCAACTACGCCTTCTGATGTTTTGAGTAAGATATTGCCTGTAAATCCATCACAAACAACTACATCTACTTTGCCATTAAAAATGTCTTTGCCCTCGATATTTCCGATAAAGCCTTCTAGTGATTTGAGAAGTGGGAAAGTGGCTTTGGTAAGCTCATTTCCTTTATTGTCTTCAGAACCATTTGCCAAAAGTCCTACTCTAGGATTGGCTATCTTCAATACATGCTTTGCATATACTTCACCCATAGCACCAAATTCATACAAGTTTTGGGGCTTACAATCAGTCACAGCTCCAACATCCAAAACAAGCGTTTTGCTATCTGTCGTACTAGGCATTAGCGTAGCTAACGCTGGTCTTGAAATACCTGGAATTCGTCCAATACGCAAAAGTGCCACTGCCATAGTAGCCCCAGAGTGTCCTGCTGAAACTACAGCTTGTGCTTTTTTGTCTCGTACAAGTTCTGCTGCTACAAATATGCTAGACTCTTTGCGTTTATGTGCATCTGCTGCTGAGTCTGTCATAGCGATGACATCATTAGCTTCTACAATTTCAACTTTGTCTATATAATATTGTGGGAGGAAAGATAGGATTTCTTCTTTGTTACCTACAAGAATAGGTATAAACTTTTCAATTTCAAGTGCTTGGATTACGCCATCAATAATAGGTTCAGGACCGAAGTCCCCACCCATAGCATCTATTGCTATTCTTATCATCAGCTTACGCTTCTTTTGTTACTTTGTACTCACCAGTAGTCATATTCATATGGTGAGGCATTCTCCATGTTCCATCTGCATCTTTTACAGGTACTGGTAGAGTCAATTTGTAGTGTGTTCTTCTTTTTGCTGCTCTCGTGTGACTTACTCGTCTCTTAGGTACTGCCATTTTTAATCCTTATTATTATATTTCTTCTTAAATATGAGCAACGCCCATATTCAATTCATCTCACTAAAGCTTCGGCTTTCGCCTCAGATTAGTTGCCTCAGTTTTTAGAATTCTCTTTCAAACTCTTCATCATTGTTATCACACTTTGTACAATAGTTATAGCTAGTTGTGATACTATTTATCTCACTATTTAAAATGTATGATATATCAATATTACCATCTAAAAATTCAATTATATCCAAATCAACTTTATTTTCAGATACAATATCACTCAACTTCAAAACAAGTTTTGAGGTGACATCATAGTTATAATCAGTTCCACATCTATCACATCTTAGCTCAATATTACCACTTAGTTTGGAATTTAATGTCACCTGATGATAACCACTCTTTTGGAGAGTGCCTACCAAAGATATGCCATCTACTTCCAAGCTAATTGGCTTAGGAGTTGTGCCTATCTTATCAAAAAAAATAATCACTCTATTGCCTAAGATAGTTCTCTTTGAGCAAAAAAGAAGTTAATCTCGTTTGTAGCATTCTCTACAGAATCGCTTCCGTGAACTGCGTTTGCATCAATACTCTCTGCGAAATCTGCTCTGATAGTTCCTGTTTCAGCTTCAGCAGGGTTCGTTGCACCCATAAGGTCTCTGTTGATTTGCATTGCATTTTCACCTTCAAGCACAGTCACAACAACTGGACCAGAAATCATAAACTCTACAAGGTCTCCAAAGAAAGGACGCTCTGCGTGAACGGCATAAAATGCTTCTGCATCCCCACGGCTAAGTTGTATTTTTTGAGTTGTTACAATTCTAAGACCTGCTGTCTCAAATCTAGCCAAAATTTGACCTATAACATTTTTCGCTACTGCATCTGGTTTGATGATTGATAGTGTTTGTTCCATAATTATTCCTAAGTGGTAATTTACTCCATAGTAGAGTATTCGGACGGAATTTTATCCTAAGTAGTATTAAAATTAATTGAAAGTTATATAGTAAAGATAGAAGTGATATACAAGATGTGAAGAGATAGGAAAACTCCATCTCTTCAAGAGCAGTAGATTAGTCTTCTACTACACTTTTTCTAGCTGTTCTATCTTCTATAGATATATCAGCGTTAAATGGCATTTCAGCATCTGCATCATCCATAACATACGCTTTACCATCTAGGTAATTTTCACCAGCAAAGTGTTCTTTATTATCTGCTGTAAAAGGCATATCCCAAGTGATACAATCTTCAGTTGGACAAGCTTCTGCACAGGCAGGAACATCATGATGTTCTACACACTCTACACATTTATCAGGATATACATAGTAGTACTCCTCACCTGTTGGGTTATCATCCTCATCTACAATCGCTTCTACGGGACACTCGTCAATACATGCTGCACAATTGATACAAGTATCATTAATAATTACTGCCATTTTAATTCCTTTAATTATGTTATACGCAAACTATAGCCAAAGATTTTTAAGAAATACTTTAATCCCTTTGGCTTTTTTAAAAAAAAGTTACAACTATTACATTTAAATACACTATCTTCAATCTATATATTCAAAAATTTCTTTATATCTTCAACTCTATTGGTCTTTTCCCAAGTGAAATCTTCATCTTCTCTACCGAAATGTCCATAAGATGCTGTTTTTTTGTATATAGGTCTTAGTAAATCAAGCTCCTCAATAATACCTTTTGGAGTAAGGTCAAACAGAGCACTCACACACTCACTAATTGTATCTTCATCTACTATATTTGTACCATGAGTATCCACATAGATAGATACAGGTTTTGCCACACCAATAGCATAAGCTACTTGCAATGTAGCCTTTGTACAAGCACCAGATGCTACAAGATTTTTAGCTACATACCTTGCTGCATACGCTGCACTTCTATCAACTTTTGTAGGGTCTTTACCAGAAAATGCACCTCCACCATGAGGACAAGAGCCTCCATAAGTATCTACTATAATTTTTCTACCAGTAAGTCCTGCATCACCTTGAGGTCCTCCGATAACAAATCGTCCTGTTGGGTTGATATGATATACAATATCATCATTCATAAGTTCAGCAGGGATAACAGCTTTAATTACCTCTTCAAGTACAGCTTTTTGCACTTGAGCGAGTGTCACTTCTGGGTGATGTTGCGTAGAGACAACAATCGTATCAATTGATACAGGTTTACCATCTACATACTTCACAGACACCTGAGCTTTACCATCAGGACGCAAAAATGGGACAGTTCCATTTTTACGCACTTGGGCTAGTTTGGCAGTAATTTTATGAGCCAAAGAGATAGGCAAAGGCATAAGTTCAGGAGTCTCACTACAAGCATATCCAAACATCAAACCTTGGTCTCCTGCACCGATTTCACCACAAGATTTATCCACACCTTGATTGATATCAGGACTCTGTTCGCCTATGCCATTAAGCACACCAGCACTTCTATAGTCAAAGCCATAACTTGCATCAGTATAACCAATATCCCGAATAACCTCTCTAGCAATCTCTTGCATCGGTACATACGCTGTTGTTTTGAGTTCTCCTGCGATAACACAAAAACCATTGCTAAGTAGCGTCTCACACGCTACTCTAGCTTGTGGATCTTTAGCGATAATATAATCCAATATCGCATCAGAGATTTGGTCAGCCATTTTATCTGGGTGACCCTCTGTTACTGATTCACTTGTAAAAATGTATTCGTTAGCCATTTTTAATTCCTTGTTTATTTTTTGTTCACTGTCACTGAACTTAAAAAATATCTCTTGTTTTGGAGATGTTTTTTAAATTAAGTTTTTGTATTTGTATCTTAGAAATGAGATGAAGGCTAGGTTTTCTGCTTCTAATAAAAGTATCAATTCATCTAAATCAATATCAAGCTCTTCAAGGTCTTTAAGTGCATCTTCTCTTGCTGTTGGTAAGTCTCCATCATTTAGATGTAAAGTATCTATCATATATTGTGCTTTGATTATATTTTTATCTGATGGAATAATGTTAGCATCATTGTCATATTCAAAATATTCTCTTATATCTTTAATTTTTAAAGGACTTAAAAACTTATGTTCATCATATTGAGTATCTTGTTTATCTTTTCTATGACCACAATTATATCTTGTATTATCTTCTTCACTGTTACGACATTGTCCTTCACAAGAGACAGCCAAATTATAATAATCAAAAGTTAAATTTACTATATCTAAATGCTTTGGTTTAACATGTTCAATATGAGAATTATTAATATCTATTTTATCTTCGCAATAACAACATAAATAATTCTGTTCTTCTTTTGATATATACTCTTTTAATACTCTTTTTTTTGTAGAATAATAATCATTCCAAAATGTCAAACCATTAGTATTATTAATAAAAAATTGTGGTATATTTAACTTTTTAATATATTTCATTTTTTATTCATCTTTTTATAAAATTCTATTCTTCTAAAAAATGATGAACCTATTCCCTCTTGTTCTAATATCATATCTTTTATCTCTTGTGCTTCCTTGCTAGACTCTTTACCATCTTCTACCAATGCTCTATAAAGCTTATGATTTTTATCTAGTTCCAAAGGCAAAGGACTCGCACCCATCACCAGTTCAACAATATGATTGATGTCATTATCTCTTAATGGTTTTGATAACTGCTTCACTTTGTTATCTTTTAAAATAATCAAATTCTTATAATAAGTAGAACTCAATATCTGAGGAGAATGGGTTGCTAATAAAAATTGACTCCCTTTAGACCACTGTGTCAAATCATTGACAAGTTCATATTGCCATGAGGGATGCAAGGCTATATCCACCTCGTCCATCAAAATAATAGCATCTTTTTGTACCATACTTTTGAGCCAAATATAAATGCCTAGTTTTCGTAATTCTCCATGACTCAAATCTTCAGATAACAACTCTTTCTCGCTACCTTTAAGTTTAAATATTATTTTAGTTCCCTCTTTATTTTCACCTATCTCTTTACCCTCTATAAAGTCTTTAAGTTCATTTTTAAAGTTTATATAATTTGAACCATATTCTCCAGTGCTTCGCATTAATTTATTATCTTCTTCTATCGCTGTATCAAAAGCCTTTTTTGCAGAAAAAAAGTTATGATTAAAAAAATTTGCTAGGTTTTTTTTCATCTCTTCTTTGTCGTCTTTTTCTGATAAAAAGTGTAAAGGTTGAGCATCTGGGACTGTTAGATATATGCTATTTGAGAGTTTCTTTAATTGTTCAGATTTCATATCAGTATTAAAAGAAAAAGAATAATTTTCCATTAAATCTATAGTAAAATCTAAATAATATTCTTTTCCTTTTTCTTCAATAATAAATTTAACAAATTCTAAATCCTTGGTAATAAGTGGTAAGCCATTTATATTAGTAGGGATTAATCCCTTGATTATATTTACAATATATTTCTTTCGTCTCTCATCCATAAAACAATGCAACATAATAAAAATAAATTGAAGCAAGGTACTCTTTCCCCCACCATTTTTACTAGCAATAGAAAAAACATTAGGGAATTTAGACTTTTCAAAATCTATCACAACATTTTCAAAATTTCTATATTTGATGATTTCTACTCGTTTTAATTGCATTATTTAATTCCTTTAATAATATATTTCATTTACCTAAAATCTCTTTTCTCTTAATCAAAACATTGGCTTTAACTAATTCAGGTTCTCTACCCTCAATATCATTATCCAATTTATTCATTAAAATTTTTGCACTCTCTAAATCTCCATCTTGAATAAGTTTATAAAGTTGTCTTAACTCATTTTTTATCTCTAATGGTCTAGCATCAACCCCCAAAATATCTTCCAATTGTCTATCATTACTTTTACCATAAGATTCTGTAGGTTTAGTAACAGAAATATTATTCTCTTCTTGTCTTAATAAAAAGACACTCTCTGCTTTCACATGGCTCAAAATCTGTGGAGAGTGTGTAGTAACGATAAATTGTATATTAGGAAATACTTCTATAAGCTTAGAGATAATCACTCTTTGCCATGCAGAATGAAGATGTAAATCCACTTCATCAATCATCACAATTCCATCACCCTCTAATGGGTTTTCTAAATGAGGATTTGCCATAGTCAATCGCCTAGCAATATCACCCACCATCGCTATCATATTTTTTTCACCATCAGATAGTTGATTAAGACTTAGTGTTTCTCCATTTTTTTCTATAAGCATTCTAGGAGTTGGGACTCTTGTCACTCTTAGGTTTTTATATTCTGGTATGAATTTTTCTATGGTTTTTGTTACAATTTTTAGTTCTCTACCCTCGTTGGAACTAGCTCTTGTTACCTCTTTCCACTGTTCATTCACAATATCATCTTGTAATCTAAACCATTCAAAAAAAGATTGAAAATTGGCTTGACTACCTAAAGCATTGTCATATACATCTAATTGAGATATACTCTCACTACCTTTTATATCTACAATACCTTTGGCAATGCGATTTATAGGATAATATACTATCATAGGAAGTGTTTTTGATTTTTGGTATTCTACTTGATATGAGTAAGCCAATTTATCTAGTTCTGATAAACTTGATTTTTCTTTGGCAGGATAGCCTCTTTCAAATTCAATATTTTTCCACTTATAGTGTTGCTTATTTTCCAAAACTTCTAAGGCAATAGATGCGTAGTTACTTTGATTTTTGATACTCTCATCAGGAATACTCATGCCTATAGTTTCTGCTTTTTGTATCCTCTCTACAAGCCAAGACAAAGATATAGCAATCGCATCCAAAATAGTAGATTTACCAGCACCATTTACACCTACAAAAACATTAATATTAGGGTGTAAATCTATATCTAATACTTTTGCACCTCTGAAATTTTCTAATTTTATATTTTTGATTTGCATTATATCGCCTTTATTTTTATAATATAAGTAAAGTCTTTCAATGTAGAAGCTAAATTAATAAATCCACTACTCAATAAAATGATTACTTTATCTGTCTCTATAATCTATCATGAATATCTCTATTCCACTCTTGTTTATTACTAACCCAACTATTATTTGCATCTGATAATAAAGCTTCAGCAATTCTAATTCACATATAAATCAAGTTTTATCTTAAAAATAAATAAGAAAATTATATAATAAATAGATTAATATATAAAATCACAAACTTATATAAAGCAAAAAATTAGGCTCTCACACCGTTCTAGTGTTCGTAAAAAGCAACTTGATTATTCTAATCTTTTTATTGCTTGTTGTGGTAAAAATATTGATAAAAAAAGATTTTTACTGTGATACAATAAAGGATAAAGAACCCTTAGAATATATCAATTTATTGTCTGATATTGACAAAGAGTTAAATGAAGTTTTAGATTTAAAAACAAATAGAGAAGATACATTAAGTCAATTGATACTTGAATTAAATAAAAGTAATTGGAATATTTCTATTTTGAATTCAAAAAGAAAATAACAAATTGGAATGCAAAATTTATAAGCAGACCAAAGCTATAAAACCAAACCTACTACTTCAACTCCCTCCAATATTTACAGCTCATTCCATTCATTCTCATAAAATTGTAAAAACGAAAGCAAATTTAAAATAAATTAGCTATAATAATAATTCCAGTTGAGCGATTATTGTGAGTATTCATTGTGAAGGAGAAGGTGGGACAGGGTCAGCCTATAAAAAGGATATAACAATGCAACTTCTAATAGTAATTGTTATGCTTCTGTTATTAATTATAACAAAAGCATTCTAAAAGCATAGTGAGAGAGGTCTAACTCTCTCATTCTGTCCCAACTAGGATAATTATACCTTAAAATATTAAAATCCAAATAAACTTGTTTCTTTTAATGTTTTTATTATTCTTTATTGTCTAAATTTTTACAAAAAGCATATATTAGAATATTTGTATCAAAATATACCATCATTTACACTTTCATACATTACAACAAAAGTTGCCTTTTTTGTATCTTGTATTTCTTGATATTGTTCATTTGTTCCAATAATTTTGTGGGAACTCATAATTAAATAGGGGATAAAATATAAGTACAAGTGATGGAATTTAGTGGACTAAGTAGGCTTTTGCTTGGCTTTCTCATAATCCTCAATATAATTCATATTCAAAAAGACATCTTCACTCTCAAACTCTACGAAATGAGTATTTGAAAGCTTCAATAAATCATTCAAACGGTGATTATTTTGAGAGAGTTGATTTTTGGCTATTTTTAATATAGAGCTATTATATATCCCACAAAGAGGCTCTATTCCATTTGGGCTTTTGGCTACTACTATATCACTATCGTTAGACACTTCAAATAGTCTCTCTATAGTATCTTTATCTACAAATGGAGCATCAACACTTAGTAAAAATATCTTCTCTACAGAAAGTGTCTCAAATATAGAGATTAGTGCCACTAACGGTGAAGAGTCCTCATATCTATCTTCTATTATTTCAAAATCAAAATCAAACTTATTATTTTTGCACGATATATATACTTTTTCAAAAAGAGGAAAAAATTTTTGATATTGAAACTCAGAGAGAGAGCTATATCCTCCAAATGGCAAAAGGGCTTTATCATTGCCCATTCGGGAGCTTTTACCTCCTGCTAATATGACTAATGGTGTGGTGTATCTCATATTTTTATATACTCTTTTCGTTTTTGATGAATTATAAGTGCCATTAGTGAGGCAAGAGTAATAATCGCTTCAACCAAAAATAGATACTCTCCATATATTTTGCCTGAAAGTATCGCACCTACAGAGCCTCCTAGTCCAAATGCAATGCCCAAAAAGAACTGTTGAGCCAACTTCTTTTGGGTATATATAGAATATATATATGTAATAGAAGCCGTATGATAGAGAGCGAAACTAAATGCATGAAGCGATTGAGATGCAAAGGTAATCCAAATAGTATCAGGAAATAGATAGAGTAGAAGCCACCTAATAGCTGTGATAAAGGTGGCTAGTTTGAGAATATTGAGTAGGTTTCTCTGTAATAAAGCCCCTTGAAAATAGAGCATAAATATCTCACACAATACCCCAAAACTCCATAACCAACTAATAGTCTCTAAGCTAATACCATGGGCTGATTCATATATAGTAAAGAAGTTGTAAAATCCTCCAAAAGATACCTGCATCAAAAATACAGAGACCCAAAAAATCCAATATTTTTGGAGTGAAAAGGTACTATCTTCAGCAGGTGATGAGTGAGGTGTAGTATCAAATTTCGTAAGTGTAAATCCAAAAATAAATGTCAAAAATGACATTGCACTAAGATAATATAAGGCTTGTGTAGAACTCTCTAAAACCGACCCCAACCACAACGATATAGCCATAAATCCCAACGAGCCCCAAAGACGCACTTTGCCATAACTTTTTTTACTTAGTCCTGAGAGTGCGATAGTCTCGACATAAGGCAATGATATACCCATCGCCCCACCAAAGAGAAGATTGGTAAATAAATATATCCAAAAGCTATCTATAGTAAAGAGAAAAAGAAGTGTCATCAAGAAGCTAAGAAATAGTGAAATTTTATATATATTAGGAGTTAAAGAGAGATAGTGCCTAAAGATAAATGGTAACAAAAAACGCATAAATGGAGCTGATGCGTAGATAATCCCTACTTCTAAAGGAGAGTAACCTAAATCCAAAAGGACTTTTGGCATAAAGATAATATATACCCCTACAAGCCCAAAGTAGAAGAAATAATAACTTCCTAGTAGTATTCTCATTTGCTATTTACAATAGTCGTAGCCGAGAGTAAATCGTGTAAATTTCTATTATCTTTTCTAAAGAACATCACAGCCCAACCCAAAAGAGTAAGAAGAGATAATATAGCACTCAAATTTCTAAATAATACCACTCCTAGAGAGGGTTTCTCTTTGGTTGTATTATCTATAAGCTTGATATTATAAGCTCTATATCCTGGGGTCTGTCCTGTCTTGTACATAAAAATAGTCTGCACAATCACCAATGGTATAACTATATATATCCATCCAATTAGCATATTATCTTCAAACTCCTCACGACTCCCCATCACAAAATAAAAGACTAAATACATAATAGGCATAACCAACATAAAAGCATCCGTCAAAAATGCTTTAATTTTGCTCCCTACAGAGGCGTAATCATAATCATCTTCTATATATATTTTCTTCTCTTTTGGTATTTGAGGTTCTACTCTACCCTTTTTTATATCCCTAAATCTCTGTTTTGCCATTAGTTTAATCCTTGTGTCATTGTAAATATCGGTAGAAGCATCGCTGAGACTATCACACCCACCACTACACCGATAAATAGCATCATAAATGGTTCAAGTAATCCCAAAAGTAGCTTTAATCTATCCTCATTCTCTTCTGCATATAAAGCAGATGTATTGTTCAAAATCTGTGCCACCTCACTAGACTCCTCACCAAGGGCCAGTGATTGCATAAAGTTTCTCTTTGGTTTTACACCTTTTGAAAGTTGCAAGGCATTTGAGAGTTTATTCCCCTCTAGGACCTTTACCGAAGCCTTTTGAAATATGTCTCTTAGTCCATGATTGGCAAATGTAGTCTTTGCAAGTTCAACAGCCTGAGCGTAAGCTACACCAGAGCTTAACATAAGTGCAAGAATATATGAAAATCTACCCAATTCGTGATTTTGAATAAGATTTCCTATAATAGGAGTTTTGAGCAAAATAGAGTCTATAATACGGTGAAATGAATCTAATTTGGCATAAGATACTTTAAATGCTGTAATCAAAAATACAATAGAGAGTATCAATGCTATATAGTGAGATGTCAAAAAATCACTAAGATTGAGTACAAACTGCGTAATAGGAGGCAACTCTTGACCAGTATCTTCAAATATCGTCGTAATCTTAGGCACAACAAACGCTATTAGAAACGAAGTCATAGAGATAGCCACAACGAAGATAATAGTAGGATATGTCATAGCCCCTTTTACCTGCTTTTTAATTCTATTTTGAGCTGAAAAGAAGTTGGACATATTGGTAAGCACCTCCACCATCTTCCCACTCTGCCCTGCCACATTGAGGCTTTGTAGGAAAAAGTCAGGTAATGAATAGACCTTTTGAGCATGAAGAGCATTATAGAGAGATTTACCCTCATCAATCATCGTCTTGATAGAGTTAAGAAAAGATACATATCGTTTCTCTCCCTCATGCTGATTTTCTAAGAGTTTGATAGCTGTGAGTATCGTCATACCAGAGTTGAGATAAGAAGAAAGCTCCTTAGAAAACATACTCAACTGCTCACCACTCATCTGCCTCTTTGAAAATGCCTCCAATGAAAACTCTCTAGTAGGCGTAAGCCCCTCGTGAAATATCCCCAAATTGCGTAGCTTCTGCCCAGCCTCTTCCACCGAACTAGCCGTAACAGTACCCTTAACTCTCTTGCCAACCTTATCAAACCCTTTGTACTTATAAAGCATAGATAGATAATCCTTAAATTTTTAATTAGTGTATTATAACTTTTTTTGCTTTGTTTGGGTGGTCTATCTCCTAACACACTTATAAAAAAATTTAGGATATAATCTTTTTATGAAAAAAATATTAATAACACTAACCCTAATTACTCAAATGCTCTTCTCTGCTTCTGTAACACAAGTAGAAGATTATCTTAGCCTCTCTAATGCTGATGAGGAGCTTATTGAGATGGAGGCACAGTTTTCCTCTATGCAGAGTTCTTTTGGAGAACAAGATGGCAATAGCTCTTATGATATGCAGATGCTCACAATTCGTTTCAAAGAGTATATAGAGAAAAATTTTAGTGAAGATGAGATGAATGAGGTGCTAGAACACTACAAAAATGTACTCTTTTTGCAGTTTAATAGTGCTATCTCTATCACTAATTATGAAGAAAATGTAACAGATACTTATATTGAAAATCTCAAAAATGAGCCCGAAGGGTCGTTACGAATAGAGATTATGGATAAACTTTCAAAAATATTTAATAAAAAAGAGTCTGTAGCAATATTTTTTGATAACCTTATGAAACCTCTTATATCAAACTCTAAAGGTGGCGATAAGTTAGATGATGATTATATTAACACAAGACGCACAAACTATATAGAGTCTATAATAGAGAGTAGTAAAAAAGAGTCACTCTATGCTACAAGAGATTTTACCATTGAGGAGTTAGAGGAGCTTTTGACTTTTTGTGATAGACCGTCAATTGATAAAGAGGTCAAGATAATATTTGGTGCAATGGCTTTCTCGTTGAAGGAGTTTTTATTATCAATGGCTAGTAGATATGATGTGAGTAAGCACTAATAAAAGACCTTTTAATCAGATATAGGATACTATTTCAATATTAAATGATATTAAAAGATATTAAGGTATTGAAGTGATGATAAAAGCTAGACTAAGAAAAAATCTTGTAGAGAAGATAGAGAAAGAGTTTAAACTAGATAATAATGTCAAAAAGGCATTTTTAGCTGTAGATAGAGAACCCTTTGTACCACTACAGTTTAAACACCTAGCCTCTGAGCTAGATGCTCTGCCTTTGGGGGAGAGTCAATGGATTTCATCTCCCCTCACTGTAGCCAAGATGACTCAATATCTTGAACTTGACGGTGTGGATTCAGTCCTAGAGATTGGTTGTGGTAGTGGTTATCAAGCATCTATACTTAGTAAAATCTGTAGGCGTGTCTTTACTATAGAGAGGATTGATGAACTCCTTAAAAAAGCCAAAAATAGATTTTCTGCTATGGGTATTATGAATATATTTACCCGTTTTGATGATGGTCAGAGAGGTTGGAGTGAGTATGCACCATTTGAGAGAATACTATTCTCAGCCACTGCAAAAGAGATACCTCCTATACTTTTTGAACAATTAGAAGAGGGTGGCATACTTCTAGCACCGATAGAGACATCAACAGGTTCAAAAAAACATAAACTAAGAAAATTTACTAAAAAGAGTGGACGAATTACATATAAAGATATAGAAGATTGTCTATTTGTACCAATATTAGATGGCACTCAACGATAGTGGACTAATCTCATTAAATTTATGATATGATAAGCAAAAATATTATCTACTGATGTTACACAGTTTAGAAAAAATTTGATGTTTTGTAGGTTTGGTATCACCAAACGATAGGTAAAGCATAGCAATTGATACGATATATTAAGTTTTTAAGTGTTTGGCAGTGCCAAACCTACAAAGTATGTAACATCAGTTATAGATATACAGGAGATTTTAACTATGCAGATGCTTAAAGATTTTTCAAAAGAGTATAGCCTATTTGTGGCTATTATAGCCTACTTCGTTATCAGCCACTTTGAACATACACTTATCCAAACAACTATAGGTAATATGATAGGTTTTGGTGTACTATTTATGGTTATATTATATAGTGCAATGTCTGTAGCCCACCACGCAGAGAAACTTGCAGAGAAATTTGGTGAGCCTTATGGTACACTTATTCTCACAATTTCTGCTGTTATAGTCGAGATTGTTATTATAGTTATTATGATGCTTCACTCTCACAATCCACTCCTTGCACGAGATACTATCTATTCTGCTATTATGTTAGATATTAATGCTCTCTTGGGGATTGCTGCCATTATTGGTGGCATCAAGTATGGCGAACAGGCTTATAATATAGACTCTTCCAACTCATATCTATCTATGTTATTTGTAGCCATTGGTATAGCGATGGTCTTGCCTCACTTTATCACAGAGACTCATATATCTAACTATATGATGTTTATTGTGATTATTTTTATACTTTTATATATCGTTTTCACACGAATTCAAGTCAAGACTCATAAATATTTCTTTGAGTATAACCCTGATAATAGAGCCAAAATAATACACCTCACAGAAGATATAAACGGAACATATCACATAATAAACCTTATTATCTCAATTATCACTATTGGTATGTTATCAGAAGTATTGGCTGTATTTATGGAAAATACACTACAAACTTATAACCTCCCTCTAGCTATCGGTGCTGTAGGTGTAGCAGTTATATCAGCAGCCCCTGAGCTTATCACGGCTGTTCGTGCTGCATTGGATAATCGTATGCAGACTGTTATCAATATCGCCCTTGGAGCCTCTTTGGCTACGATACTACTCACTATCCCTGCTGTAATTTTGGTGACTAAATATATGGGTATGGATATAGTACTTGCAATTACTCCAATTCAAGGTGTGATGCTTGGATTAACTCTTCTTGTAAGTATAGTAAATTTCAATGATGGTGAGACAAATGCACTAGAGGGATTTTTACACCTGATACTCTTTGTAGTATTTGCATTTTTGTTATTTGTATAAGATTATTAAATGGTACACCCATCAGGATTCGAACCTGAGACCTTCGGTACCGCAAACCGATGCTCTATCCAACTGAGCTATGAGTGCATTATCATAAGTATAATAGCGATATTTTGAAGTGCCATTTTATCTAAATAGACTGAATAATACCTTATATTTAGAAAATAAGAGTCAGGGTCAATTGGGTTAAGTTAAGATAATTAAAACTTGGAATATTTGGAATTAGATGGCTTTGCCTCCGTTGTTCGGGCATAAATGCTTCATTTCCAAAAATATAAAAATCCTTAACTTAATACCATTGATAATCTCATAAAAAAGAATAAACAGAGATTTTTATGCATTAGTCCAAATACTGTTATACTATACTCCAATTCTCTTTTTTGACATCTGCAAAGAGATTTTGTATCGCTTCAAGTGAGATGATATTATTGCTTGTGTTATGGGTTGATTGAGAGTAAGTGTATAGAATAAGTTTGAAATAGATTTAGATAACTTTTATCTAAGATTGTGGCTAGTTTAGTTATTATGTCTATATAGTCTTTTTTTCATTTAGTCTAATTGCATTTTTTGGCTAAGGTATTAAAGATAATATATTAAAATATAGGAGGTAGAAAATGTCTATAGCAAAAAAAACTAAAAAATATGTAAATAAATTAGATGATACAAAAATTTTTACTTATCGTGATATATCTCCTAATAAAAAAACTGCTGTCACTGCTGAACTTTCTCGTCTCTATAAAAAAGGTATTATTAATAAAATATCAAAAGGTAAGTTTTATAAACCTCAAAAAGGTATATTTGGAGATATTGAGCCCAGTAACAATGAAAAGTTTCTAAAGGTTCAGAGTTTAGAAAAACTGTTCATAATTATCTAAAATTAGAAGAAGGTAATTTTGGACATGCTCTTGAAAATGTTATTCTTGAACTCAATTCATTTGCAGAACCACACCCTTATGAAACAAAAGAAATAAGCACTTATATCTATGATTTTTTACTTGAAAAAGCTCCTACATTAATCAAAGAGTATGGACTTGAAGCTTTTAATGTAAATGTATTGAATTATAAAAGAACTTTTTGTGAAAAAATCTCTGCCATTGCGAGAGCTTCTTATGAAAGTGATAGTGAACAGACTCAACTCAAAGAAAAAATACGGCATTTTTATGATATTTATTTTTTGATGAATGAAAATGATATAAGTTCATTTTTAAAATCTAATGAATTTATTGAGATGATACAAAAAGTTAGGGCTGATGACAAAAGACAATTTAATCAAAATAATTGGTCAACGGTTTTACTCTCTTCAACAAGCATTTTTACAGATACTGATAACATTTTAAATCAACTTGAAACTTTTTATCAAACGGATTTCAAGGATTTAGTCTATAGAGATGAGTCACCTCAAATGAAAGATATAAAAGCTTCAATTAAAGAAATAGCACTTATTCTTGTTAAAGAAAAATTGTAATATTAGACTGTAGATAAGGATAGAACAATCCCTCGCAGGAGCGATTGGAACGAGGATAGGATTATCAATTCTATTTTTCAAGATACCTTTTACTGCATCTAGTTTTATCTCTTCATCTGTTTTTGAGATACTCTTTTTATCGTCTATGATAGTTAGCTCTTTTACTATATTTATCTTTAGATTATTAAGTAGAGTCAAAACAATATTGAGATAATTATCATCCACTTTAAACTGTATTGTTTGCATTATGACACCTTTTAGATTTTTATAGAGTGTATCGTATTGCATAGAGTTTTGTCAAGAGAATAGATTTTGTATTCTTTACCCATCGTCTATCATCACAAAGTTTGATATATTTATCTTCCCTTGATGTACTAGTTGGTGGTGGGTTTTACATAGTGGGATTAGGTTAAATGGTTACCTAATCCTTATTTTATATAACTTGACATAAAATGATAAAATCATTATAATATAATTATGAAAAAAATAAATTTTACTTGGAATGATATAAAAGCCAAATCAAACCTTATTAAGCACAAAATATCTTTTGAAGAAGCTAAAACTGTATTTGATGATGACTATGCAAGGTTGATTAATGACCCCGACCATAGTGAAGATGAAGATAGGTTTATCTTACTTGGATTTAGTGGTAAATCAAAGATATTAACCGTTGTGCATTGTCATAGAGACGATGAATATAATATTAGAATTATAAGTGCTAGAAAATCAACCAAGTCAGAAATAAAACAATACAAGGAGTATATATTATGAGAAAAGAGTATGATTTTAGTAATTCAATCCCAAATCCTTATGCTAAAAAAGTAAAAAAACAGATTTCAATTAAAATTGAAATCGATACCATTAGCTATTTTAAAGAGTTAGCAGAAAAAGTAGGAATACCTTATCAAAATTTGATAAATTCGTATTTAACTGATTGTGCTGTTAATCATATAGAGCCTAAGTTAGAGTGGTCGTAGGGTTTATTTTTTCGTTTCCACGATTTATGCATTCCCACAAAATTGTGGGAACAAAGTAAACCAGTTTCTTATTTTATGAATATAAAGTCAAAGTGTAGCACAAATACGCTACAATAAAATAAAAAGGATAACTTATGGCACTTGATTCAACGGTTAGGGCGAGAGTTGATACACAACTTAAAAATGATGTTGAGGAGATATTGAGCCAAATTGGACTTAGTACTTCTCAGGCTATTACACTTTTTTTGAATCGTATCAAATATGAAAAAGGCATACCTTTTGAGCTGAAAATTCCTAATGCTACGACACTTAATGCGATGAAGGAAGCTGATGCTAATGAGGGTACAACGGTAAGCTTAGATGCATTTTTACAAGAGAATAAGCATCATGTTAAAACTCTTTAGAAGTAAGACTTTTCTCAAAGAGTACAAAAATATAAAATTTACAGATAAACTCTATTTGAAATATATGATGTTCGTTACAACTTTGTTAAGAGAAGAGATTTTACCAGCAGAAGCATTAGACCACTCACTCAAAGGTCAATATCTAAAATATAGAGAATTTCATATTAGTGGTGATTTGCTTATTATTTATAATATTGAAGAAGAGACGCTAAAACTTATCAGAATTGGTTCACACGCAAAGCTGTTTGATTAGTTTGAGTCAGGTGATGCTAATGCTATTTTATACTACACACTTACTGTTCAATCTCCACTTTTTTTAGTTCCCACGATTTCGTGGGAATTTATACTGCAATTATATATAATTTATTAATCACTCCAAAACCCCAAAACTCAATTTCAACCCCTCATCCGTCATCACAAATCCTGAGATATTTATCTTCCCTTGGTGTACTAATTGGTGGTGTGTTTTGCATAGTGGTATTAGGTTATATTTGTGGTTTTTGTGGTAGTGTTCTATGTTGCCTTTTGGGTCTGCTTCTTTTTGTGGTTTGATGTGGTGTACATCTTCTACACTCTCGTCACAGAAGGCACATCTGCCTAGATATAGTTCTTTGTTGTATCTACTTTTTTTCTGTTTGCTTAGTGCTTTTATGGGGCTTTTTTGCTCTAGTTCGGCTCTGATGGTTTGGGCTTGGTTTAAGAACTCTTTATCCATGTGTAGTGACCTAGCAAACTCCAATCCATAGAGGCTATCTCCTCTGCCTAATTGGAGGGTTCTATTGTATATTAGTGTGTCGTTTGTCTCATCATATTTGATGCCTAGATGTAAAAATATTAGCCCTTGAATGTGTTCTAATTGAGAGATTGAGCCTAGTTGGTGTAGGTGTGTGGCGAAGATAAAAGAGGAGTTTAGAGAGAGTAGTTTGAGTATCGCTGATGCCACTATTGCTAGGGCTGATTGTGTCTCTGTCCCTTGGCTTATCTCATCACCTAATACTAATGACCTGCTATCTGCACGGTTAAATATATTTTTGAGTTCCATCATCTCTACTGCGAATGTGGATAAGCCTTTGTAGAGATTATCTTGTGAGACGATACGGGTAAATATCTTCTCATAAAGCCCAAAACGAAGCTCCACAGCAGGAACAAAAAATCCTGATTGTGCCAATATTACGCTGATACCGATGCTCTTCATAAGCGACGATTTACCTGAGGAGTTAATACCGTAGAGTAGTACGCCTGATATATCCTCGCCATCACTTGCATTGAGTGTGATGTGGTTGTGTTTAGTGTGGTTGTTTTTGCCCAAAAATATATCATTTGGGATATATATTCCTCTCTCACTATTGGCTTCTATGATGGGGTGTCGTAGGGCTATGACTTCATAAAACTCCCCATCTTCTATGATAGGACGGCTTAGGTTCATACTTCCTGCACACTTGGCACTAGAGAGGGCTACATCTATGTTGGCTATAAACTCTATAAGCTTGTCCAAAAAGAGAGAAAATCGCTTCTCTATCATATCAAGAGACTCTTCATATCGTAGCTTCACTAGGGCTATAAGTTTGATTTGTGATGTCTCGTAGCTAGAGGTGACCTCTTCAAAGAGTGGAGAGTAGATTTTGACTATATTTTTGAGCTGTTTGTAGTGGAAGTCTTTGAGGAAATAGTGCTTTTTATCTATGGATACAAATGACTCTTTGAGAGGCTTCTCTATGAGATTAAATCTATTTTTGCTGAGTGACAAAAAGTACCCCTCACTCTCCATATATTGGGTAGATATATAGTTTTGGGGTTTATCAAAAAAGCTCTCTATATGTTTGGATACTGTGTTTATCTTCTCTAACTCTTTGTTTTGGGTCCCTATAATACTATCTATCATAGGATAGACACCCTTTTTGAAGATATTATCACTAATTCGTTCTATCCTAAAAGAGGCACACTTATCCATATCAAAGGTGTCCAAAAGAAATGCTAACGCCTCTATTGTCTCACCTTCTAAACTTGTATCTATACTCCAATTTTCAGCTTTGACATCTATAAATAGATTTTCAATAGCTTCAAGAGATAGTCTAATATAGCTAAGTTCTATGGGGTGAAGTTTGCGTAGTTTTATCCGTCTTGCTATCCTCTCTAGGTCATATATCTGTTTGAGATGTGTCTCAAAACGGTCAATATTTGGCAAGACCGTATCAATGAGGGTATAACGACTCTCTAATATCTGCTTATCACATATTGGATTTAGAAGTCGTTCTTTTAGAAGCCGTTTACCAAATGCCGTAGAGGTCTTATCCATCAGACTAAGAAGTGTAATATCAGCAGGGTTGCGTGAGATGATAGAGAGCTGTTGTGTGGCATTATTGCCTAGATACATATATCTTTTCGAGCCCAAAAACTTGGGTTTATTCATCTTTGATATAATACTCTCATCGTGTTCAATGATAAACTCAATCAATATACTCAAAGATTGCGTAGTGATAGGATACCTCTCCAAATCCAAAAACTCAATAGGAGAGAGAAAAGAGTTTATATCAAAAACTCTACCAAAAAGCTCATTTTGGAATGCTATCTTAAATCGTTTTTTATTGATACTAAAGTGTAGGGATTCTAGTTCAAGATAGTGAATTATCCACTCTATATCTATATCAATACCCTCAATAGTGAGTATCACTTCACTGGTTGTATAGCGTTGCAAAAGCGTAAAAGCCTCATCAAGAGCGTAAGTCTTATCATCGCGAGAAGAGTTTATCTCATTACAAAGAGTCTTGCCTGTGCTTACATCTATCCCTGCATACCCTACTGAATATATCCCCATATTCTCTTCTATCACAAGAGAGACGATATGATTTGCACTAGGCTCACTAAGATACTCAAAGTTCGTTCCAGGAGAGATTATATTGGCTACAAATCGCTTGATATTGGGGACTTCACCCTTTTGTTTGACGATTACTATAGTATATTTTTTGAGTGCAATTAGCCGTGAGAGGTATCTATCCAAAGAGATAGACGGCACACCAGCAAGGAGAGGATTAGATAATGAGTTCTCTAATATAGCTTTATTTTTGCGAGTAAGTTGGATATTGAGAAACTCTGCTATCTCTTTGGCTTTACCTACTTTGAGAGTATCATTATTGACCTCATAGAGTTCAAAAAACGAACCAATCTCTATAAGGATAATAGTATCGTTGCCATATTTCTCTTCAAAGTGAAGTTGTAAATCAAAATATATCTGTGTGATGAGTTTATCTTTTTGAGAGAGTATTTGAGTGATTATGTCCAAAGAGTACGCCTTGATGTAGTTTAAATGATTTTATCGTAATTTTGGTTAGAGTTTAGTTTTAAAGCTACATATCAGCAGCAATTCTAACTCTACCCAAACACCATAAAATCATCCAGCCTAACCTGCTCTTCGCTATGCCTAGAAAGTAATATAAACTCAATAAGTTTATCAAAA
>JASFZJ010000119.1:0-21213 GCA_045267865.1 Sulfurovum sp.
AGGTTTGGCACTGCCAAACACCCTAGTATGGTCAATTTGTTTGGTGATACCAAACCTACAAATACTTGGTATTATTTCACATTCACTTCTAAGTGTTAAATATACTCCGATTAGTTCGGAGTATATATTAAATTACCACTTTCTGATAATTTTGTGACAAGATAGACATCTACTCAATACTTTATTGAATGACTCTCTTGATTCATTGTTTTTACCATCTTCAAAGTTCTGTACAATCTCATCAGCGAGATTAATAATAGCCTCTGATTCTGTTACTGCGTAAGTTTTTGGATTAAAATTTTTATCCTTTGCTGTTGGCTTAATTACAAATAACTCTATATTTTTAAGATTAGACTTTAGATTATCTGTTCCCAATTTTACAATAGCTTTATTGTTACGCAAGAAGCCTTTTTGTATTGTACTCATAGCATTCTCTAAGTTGTGCATTGTATCAATTCTCGCTATATCTTGTCCCATTGCCAAACTGCCCACTAATACACACGATAATAAAATCTTTTTCATGATTTTCTCCTAATAGTTTTAATTAAATTCAATTATAAAAGCTAATAAATCTATTTTTGCTTAAAAGATATAGGTAAAGTATTAAATATATATAAATTGAAACAAAAAGAGGCTAAAATATTATTATTATATTCTAAGGGTTAATTATGAAAAGAAGAGATTTTATAACAAGTAGTGTTTTGGGTGCTACAGCATTAGCAATAAGTGGCTGTCATAGAGAAGAAAAAGAGAGTAAAAATGGTATCAAAAATCAGACAAATATTAAAAAAATAACTCTTAAATTAGCCACATCTTGGCCAGCACATTTTCCTATTATGGGTACAGGTGTTGATAAGTTTGCCAAAAGATGTTTTGAGCTAAGTGGTGGGAGCCTAGAGATAAAAGTATATCCAAAAAATATTTTAGTTCCTGCGTTGCAAGTATTTGATGCAACTTCAGCAGCACAGATTGATGCGTTTCACTCAGGTGTATATTATTGGAAAGGCAAAAATCCAGCATTTTCTATATTTGGAGGGATGCCTTTGGGTCTAACAAGTGAAGAGATGATAACTTGGATGAAGTTTGGAGGAGGTTATGAGCTTTGGCGTGAGATGTATGCAAAATTCAATCTCTATCCAATCATAGGAGGCACAACAGGTCCACAGATGGGAGGATGGTTTAAAAAAGAGATTAAATCCGTAGATGACTTAAAAGGGCTTAAAATGCGTATCCCTGGTCTTGGTGGTGAGGTGATGAAACGATTAGGAGTAAATACAGTGCTACTCCCAGCAGGAGAGATATACACATCGCTAGAGAGAGGCACAATAGATGCTACAGAGTGGGTAGGACCAGCACTCGATAGTATGATGGGGTTTGATAAAGTAGCTCCATTTTACTACAAAGGATGGCACGAACCAGGGTCTATATTAGAGGTAACATTCAATAAAGCAAGATGGGAGAGACTATCGCCACAACATCAAGCCATAATCACCACAGCATGTGATGAGATGACCTCGAATATGCTTCAAGAGTTTAGATATGAAAATGCCAAATCACTATCCAAACTCTCCAAACGAGTAGAGATAAAAACATTCCCAAAAGATATGATGGATAGAGCTAAAGAAGAATTAGCAAATGTAATAAAAGAGAAGAGTGAGAAGAGTGAAGATTTTGTCCGTGCCTTAGAAAGTTATGAGGCATTTAGCAAAATAAACAAACCTTGGGATGATATAAGTAGTAAACACTTTTTGAATACTCGTGGGTAGAGCTATTATTGGTTTTCTAAGATGTACAATATTTATAGATTTTATTCTTAATCACAACTGCTACACAGTTTAAAGCTAATATAATTAAATTTTAAAGATAAAAAAGGAAAAATATGAGAAATAAAACTCTGATTTTGGCATCTATTCTAATAATTTCTACTCTGACGGCTATGGAAGCACCTGTGTTGCCTGATATTCTTAAACCTAATAAGGTGATTGACCCTATAAAAGTACCATCTACATTTAAAAGGACTGGTCCTACTATACAGATAGGTATTTTGCTTGATACTAGTAGCAGTATGAGTGGTCTGATTAATCAAGCCAAAGAGCAACTTTGGAAGATAATCAATGAGGTGGCAAAAGCCAATAAATATAAAAAAGATGTGGTAATTCAAGTGGGACTTTTTGAGTATGGTAAATCTTCTCTTCCTGAGTATGAGGGCTTTTTACAACTTCTTTCACCTCTTACTTCTGATTTGGATAAAGTATCAGATGTACTTTTTAAGCTTCATACAAATGGTGGTGAGGAGTATGCAGGTAAAGTTATATTGGAGTCTGTTAATAGATTTGTCTGGTCTGATAATAAAGATGACCTAAAACTACTTATAATAGCAGGAAATGAGAGCTTTGCACAAGGTAATGTTCCTTATATTAAAGCTATCAAAAAAGCAAGAGCAAATGATATAATTATAAATACTATATTTTGTGGTGATGCAAACAAAGGTGTAAGGCTTAGTTGGAAAAAAGGTGCTAGATTGGGTGGAGGTAAATATTTCAATATCAACCATAATACTCAAAGAGAGTATATCGCCACTCCTTATGATGATGAGATAATTTCTCTAGGAAATAGCCTTAACTATACATATATAAACTATGGAAGTAAAAAGGAAAGAAGAGCAAAAACAGCAAATACTTTCAAGCAAGATAATAATGCAAAAGGGTTATCAAAAAACTCTTATATAGAGAGAAATATTGTTAAATCAAAAAAACAATATACAGAGGCTAGTAGTGATATGGTTACAGCCTATATGAATGATGCACCATCAATCAAGAAGATATCCAAAGAAGAACTTCCACAAGCACTTCAAGGTAAAACATCTCAAGAGATTAAGCAGATTATAGAAGAGAAAAGAGATAAGAGAGTCACTCTACAAAAAAAGATAAAAAAATTAGAGGGTAAACGAGATAAATTTATATCTAAAGCCAATACAACAGATGATAAAGATTTAGGTACGGCTATTATCAAAAGTATTAGAAAACAAGCTATAGAGAGTGGATTTATTTTTAAAAAATAGTCTTATTATATTAAATTAGTTAGAATATGAAAAGTTTATATTTTAAATATTAGGAACATATATGAAAAAAACAGTTTTACTACTACTTATCACAATAAGTAGTCTATTCGCCGAAGTAACAAATGAATGGGCAACAGCAGCATTTGCCGATAAAGGAATTAAGATTATAGATATCCGTACTCCTGCTGAGTGGGTAGAGACTGGTGTGGTCAAAGGTTCGTATGAGATTATGTTTTTTGATGAAAAAGGTAATTATAATATACAAAGTTTTTTAGCTAAAGTAGCAAAAGTGGTCAAAAAAGATGAGCAGTTTGCAATTATATGTAGAGTCGGAAGCCGTTCGGGTATGGTATCAGAGTTTTTATCAGAAAATTTAGGCTACAATGTTATTAACCTAAAAGGTGGTATTATGAAGATGATACGAGATGGATATAGACCAGTAAAATATAAAAAATAAAAAGAGATAAAATATGTATTATAAAATACTCCTCATACTCTCGCTACTTCTTTCACAAGTAGAAGCAGAGTACCTACTCAAAAAAAGCTATAGAACAAAAAGCAAAATAGATAGAATGCCCAAAAGTAAAGTGGCAGATATGTATAATATACCTCAAAATCCTGCCTTTTACGCCAATCAAATAAAACCTTTTAGCAAGTCTAAACAGAAATCTCTTGATAGAAAGTTTAATAAAAAATATTTTAAGCCTTGGGATTTGAGTAAGCTTGATATTCCTAAGAATGATTTTGGTTGGGAAGTGAGATTTGTAACTAAAAAACCTATCTACAAATCAAGAGGCTCACAGATAAAATCATCTGTCTATAAAAAATGGATAAAAAATGCAAATTATGACAATATCAATACTCTAAGATTACGAGGTATCACGGTAAAGAGAACTAATGTAAAAGCTCTCCCTACCACTTCGGCTTTTTATAGAGACCCACGCAAAACAGGAGAAGGATTTCCATTTGATTATAATCAAAATTCAGCCCTACATATAAATGTACCTCTCTTTATATCTCATTTTTCCAAAGATAGAATATGGGCATTTGTAAGAGCATCTTACTCTTTTGGATGGATTAGAACTTCTGACTTGGCTATAGTAGATGATAAATTTGTAAAATATTTCAAAAATAATAGATATGCTGTTACTATCAAAGATAACCTACGACTTTATCACAACAAAAGAAGCGTATCTATCGTAAAAATAGGGAGTATATTCCCTATATCAGTTAATAGAGTAAATTATCTAGTAGCCACAAGAGGTAAAGGTGGTAGAGCTAAAATAGAGAGAGTAAGAATTGTACAAAAAAATATAATTGCTAAAAAACCTCTCCCCTTTACAGCTAAAAATGTAGCCAACTTAGCCAAACAGTTCTATAATGAGCCGTATGGTTGGGGTGGAGGATATGAGTGTCGAGACTGTTCAGCGACTACACGAGACTTTTTGGGTGTATTTGGGATATTTTTGCGACGAAACTCTAGTAAACAATCTCTTGATGGGAAACGAACTTATATCAAAGGCTTATCAAAAGTGAAGAAAAAGAAGAAAATAATCAGTGATGCAGAGCCATTTCGCTCACTCCTCTATGTTCCAGGGCATATCGTCCTCTATTTGGGACAATACAAAGGTGAACCTGTCATAATGCACACCTATTGGGGCATACGCAAAAATGATAGAAGTAAACTAGTAACAGCACGAACTATTATAACCACCACCGAACCAGGAAAAGAGCGAAAAGATATCAGAGAAAAGAGTAAACTTATCAATACTCTAAAATATATAATAAACTTTTAGGAAAAAAATGTATAAAGAAAACAGCAAAGAAGAGAACAAAAAAAAAGAGAAGATAAAAATATTTACCACCACTATAAACGGTGGTATCCACAAAGGTAAAAAGATAGAAATTCCAGATATTTTTACTACAAGAAGCTCAAAAGGGATACTCAAAGAGTCACTATTTAATACTCTCCAATATGATATAGTAGATAGAAACTTTGTTGAGGTATTTGCAGGTTCAGGCTCTGTTGGATTAGAAGCGATTAGTAGAGGTGCTAGTGGTGGGTATTTTATCGAATATAATAAAATAGCTTATAATTATTTGGAGAGAAATACCCAAAGAGTAGATAGTCAAAAGAGTCATATATTTTATGGAGATAGCTTTGAGAAGTTTGCTATTGTCTATAAACTTGTTAAAAAAACAGACCAAAAGACATATTTTTATTTTGACCCACCTTTTTCTACAAGAGATGGAATGGATGATATATACGAAAAGACCGTAGAACTTATCAAAACTATAGAAAAAGATGTTTGTGAGATGGTAGTAATAGAACATATCACCTCTCTTGATATGCCTAAAGAGATAGGAGAATTAAAGCTAATCAAACGCAAGAAGTTTGGTAGAAGCAGTATGAGTTATTATCATTTTGGGTAAACTTATCTCTTGCAGATGATGAAAAATTATACAGTAGTTTATATTATAACTGTTATAATATATGTTAAACTTATAATATAAAAATTATAAAAAAGAGCCTAAATATGAGAGAGTTTATCAATATATATAAAGAGAATCAAGAAGATATAGAGAAATTTATTATTACTACTCTGCAAAATAATAGTTCTCTTCTTACAGAAGAGCCTACTAACTACAAAAAGATTTTTCAATCTTTCCCCTCTATGGAGTTAGTCTATACTACTGATTGTAAATTTAATCAATTATCTGCCAATGTCTTTAGACATAAGATTGATATTTCTCAAAAAGATAAAAATAGAGAGTATCTAAATACCAAAGTAATTAAACAAGATGATGAATTCTCTATTAGTTCACCATATATAAGTTCTGCTACAGGTAATATGACTGTTACAATTATGAAAAAGGAGAGTAGTAAATATATATTTATAGATTTTAATCTATCAATTCTCTTGGGTAGATTGGGACTTATAGAACTCAATCAATCATTTAGTAAATTTACTACAATTTTTTATAAATTGGTAGGATTTTCACTTATGGCATTTGCTTTTTTTGCTGTGATATACGCACTTGGAGGTTATCTATTTAGTATATTTATAGATGGTAACTTCTCTCTTGATGCACTATTTAAGCCTATTGTTTCACTTACTTTAGGACTTGCTATATTTGATTTGGCAAAGACAATTTTGGAGAGGGAGGTCTTTTTCAAAAATTATAGTGATGATAATGAAGACTCAAATGTACTCACTAAATTCTCTATAGCGATAATTATAGCACTATCAATTGAGGCTCTAATGGTGGTTTTCAAAATAGCATTACACGATTATACACAGATGATACATGCACTATATCTTATTATTGGTATAGCATTTATTATAATCTCATTAGGGATATATAGCTATCTTAGCAAGAAAAGTTAAGATAATTTGGGTATAATCCTTTTCTAAATTAACTAGTAATGAGATTTATCTCAATCACAACAAATCATCTCAAAAATTAAAGGTTATAAATGGCGATTAAAGATAGTATGAAGAGTGTAGAGACTCTATTTAAGTCTAAGAAAAAAAATGATGTAATTACATTTGAGAATATTGCAAAAGAGTTTGCTAAACAACCAACATTAGTACAATCAAAAAAAATATATAAATTTTCAAAAGATTTTAAAATAGATATTATCTCTGCATCAGAATATTCTAAGTTTATAATGGCAAGAGATAAGAAAAAAAGAGTAGATGCTAGGGCGAAGCTTCTTGCAGAGGGTCATAAAGATGAGTTTGACCTACATAAAGAGAAAGAGCTTCTTGAGTGGAGCCGTTCAGATAGTCCTGTTCGTATGTACTTGCGAGAGATGGGTAAAATACCTCTTTTAACGAAAGAAGAAGAGGTGGATTTATCTATTCGTATAGAAGAGGGTGAAGATGTAATCATTGATGCTATCTGTTCTGTACCATACTTAATAGGATATATCATCAACTATAAAGGACCTCTTCTTAATAGAGAGAGACGAGTCAAAGAGCTTTTTAAGAGCTTTGAAGATGAGAAAGTAGATACAAGCAAAGATACAGATACAACTGATACTGTAAGTGAAGAAGTTACTACTGAAAATAATAAATCTAAAGATGATAAGAGGGTTAAGCTTGTTGTTGATAGTTTTAAACAGTTAGAAAAAGCCAAAAAAGAGTGGATGAAGTCTCGTGAAGATTTGGATGAATTTTTAGAGACAGAGAAGGATGCTGTTAAAATTATAAATGAGAGACTCAAAATTGCTTTTAAAAAAGAGCTACTCAAAAGTGCTCTTCTAAATCTAGGACCTACTTCAAAGCTGATAAATGAACTTGTAAAAGCTATGGAGACAGCACTTAAAAGTGATGATAGTTTTGATAAAGAGCTTAAGAGATTGGAGTATAAACTTCCTCTATTTAATGATATACTAAGAGACAATCACCAAAAATTACTCTCAAATATACTAGAGATGAATAAAGATGATATTATTGATATAGTACCAGAGACAACAATGGTAAGCACTTATGTAGAGATAAAAAAACTCTTTGAGACTAGAGAGGCTAGTAAAGATAGTTTTGACTTGACAGAAGAGAAGCTTCAAGAGATTTTGGGGCAAATCCGTCAAGGTAAAATTAAAAGTGAAATAGCCAAAACGAGAATGGCAAAGTCAAATCTTAGACTTGTGGTATCAATTGCCAAGAGATATACCAATAGAGGTTTACCGTTCCTTGACCTTATCCAAGAGGGAAATATTGGACTTATGAAAGCAGTTGATAAGTTTGAGTACGAGAAAGGTTATAAGTTTTCTACTTATGCTACATGGTGGATTAGACAAGCAATATCCAGAGCTATTGCAGACCAAGCGAGAACTATTCGTATTCCTATCCACATGATAGAGACGATTAATCGTATCAATAAAATCATAAGAAAGCACCTTCAAGAGACAGGACGAGAGCCTGATTTGGATACTATTGCTCTTGAAGTTGGATTATCAGTAGATAAAGTTAAAAATGTTATTAAAATCACTAAAGAGCCTGTGAGCCTAGAGACTCCTGTAGGTGATGAAGATGATGGTAGATTTGGTGACTTTATTGAAGATAAAACTACTCTAAGCCCAACAGATGTAGTCCTCAAAGATGACCTTAATAAGCAGATAGATGATGTACTAGACCAACTCAATGAGAGAGAAAAAGCAGTTATCCGTATGCGTTTTGGACTTCTTAAAGATGAGAGTGATAGAACACTAGAAGAGATAGGGAAAGAGCTAAGTGTAACAAGAGAGAGAGTCCGTCAGATAGAATCATCAGCTATCAAAAAACTCAAACACCCAAAAGTGGGAAGAAAACTCAAAAACTATATAGAAGAGTAAGCTGTGAGTGAACCTAAATTTTATGCTCTCATAATCGGTACAGAGATACTCAATCGTAGAAGAGAAGATAAACATTTTGATTTTCTCTCCAAGATTTTGGCTCAAAAGGGACATAAACTTAGTGGCTCTTTTATAATAGAAGATAACCCTACTTTGATAGTTGATACAATTAAATTTATAGCTTTACAAAAAAACTCCATACTATTTTCCTTTGGTGGCATAGGCTCAACTCCTGATGACTACACAAGACTTTGTGCTGCTATTGCTTTAAGTGATGGAGAACTTCAAACTCACCCAGAGATAAAGAATACTATAGAAGAGAGACTAGGCGAAAAAGCTTATCCTTATGCTATTAGAATGGCAGAGGTCCCAAAAGGTTCAGATGTATTAGATAATGATTTTAACGGTATGCCAGCATTTTCACTAGAGAGTAGATTTTATTTTATGCCAGGGTTTCCAGAGATGAGTCATCCAATGGTAACTAAAATACTAGAGAATGAGATAGAAGACAGTTCAACATACTATAGATATACACTAGAAGCACAATGTAAAGAGAGTGAACTTATTGAAGCTATGGAGATGATGCCTGAGGGTGTAGAGTTTTCATCTTTGCCAAAAGTACGCCAAAAAGGTTGGAGTGTATCTATGTCTGTAGCCTCTTATGATAAAAAATTAGCAAAAACTGCCTTTGGTATATATATAGATATGCTAGAGCAAAAGAGTATAGACTACATAATCAAAGGCTAACCCTTTATTAAGTTTATGCTAAAATCACAAAAATTAATCTATACAAGGAGATATTCAGATGGATATTACTAAAATCGGACATGGAGACAATCCAGACTCAGTAAAAGCAATTATAGAAGTACCACTTAACTCAACTATAAAGTATGAGATAGATAAAGAGTCAGGTGCTGTTGAAGTAGATAGAGTATTATACTCAGCAATGCACTACCCTGCCAATTATGGTTTTGTAGCTAATACACTATCAGACGATGGTGACCCTGCTGATATTTTAGTTCTTTGTGACTATCCACTACAAGCTGGTTCATATATCAAATGTAGATTGGTAGGCGTACTGATGACAGAAGATGAAAGTGGTGGAGATGAGAAACTTTTAGCAGTTCCTACAGTTAAGATAGACCCAACTTATGCAAATATCAATGATTTAGGCGATGTGCCAGAGCATACACTCAACCGTATCAAAAACTTCTTTGAGACATACAAAATGCTAGAGCCAAATAAATGGGTAAAAGTATCAGGCTTCAAAGATAAAGCAGCAGCGACTGAGATATTGGATAAAGCTATTAAGAACTATAAGTAATAATTACTCTACTCTTATTCCACCTCTCCTCTGGTGGAACTAAGAAAGATAAATCTCTCTTTTTAAATTGGTTTTATTATCTCATCAAATGGGATAGTTATATGATTCTCTTCTGTGAAAAATGAGCGTTTGGTGTAGCGTATTGCAGTAGAACTCAATATCTTTAAAGTGCTTTTCTCATTCCAACTCATATCTTTTTGAGCTACTAAAATACCAAAAGCTTATCCTCTGTGAATGCTTGTATAAAAGAACTACCTTTAAAAAAATTAAAAATATTTTGTTTATTCAACTCACTCATAATCTTCTAATTCATCCATAAGATACTCAAATTGCTTATTTTGTAGCTTTTCTACTTCTGTAAAAGTACCAAAATGAATATCCGAGTCATTATCTTTTTTATAAGGAATAATCGTCTTCCCATTAAAATAATAGATACCAATATCGTTACTACTCAATGCTATATCTGTATCCATTTTTAGCTCATTCTCTTCTACAAATACTTTGGTATCTTTATTTTTCTCTTTTAAATCAAAGAGGTGCATATAGTTTATAAGAGATTTTGCAATCGTTGCTGAATGCGTTGCCATAAGAAGCTTATTTTTACTAGCAAAGTGCATTAGTAGCTCCATTACTTCTATCTTTTTGCTAGGGTGTAAATTCATCTCTGGTTCATCTATTATCAAAAAGCTATTATCATCATACCAATATTTGAAATATAGATAGAGTGTAGAGAGTTGATTTACCATAGAAGAACTTAGATACATAGGGATATTTTCACCTGATTTATGATTGTAAGATATATCACCCATTCCTATTTCTTCTGCTCTATCTACAGATATATTTCCCTCTATAATATCTGATAATTTGTCTAAATATATATTGTGTTCTAGTGGTCTGTCCATAGAGAAGATAAGCTTTTTTATCAAGTCATCAACGGGCTGAGTATATGATGGAGCATAGAATTTTTTGTTATCTTTAGTAATATTATCTAGGTTATTATACATAGAGTCTTTGAAGTCTTTTTCTGTGTTGAATATATATTTATAAAATGATGGTAAGAATAGTCGGCTTGATGGGAGGAATAACGAATGTCTTCTAAAACTATTTCTTAGCATAATAAAAATATAAAATTCAATTGTAGTGTTAATCTCACTTAACTCTGTATTACTATCATAAAGTTCAATATCCAATAAGGTAGAATTTGTCCTTTTTATTATATTTATATTATTAGATTCATAAGGAATATAAGATATATTTTTAAAGAAAGCTGTATTAATTTCTAATTCAAAATCACACTCTATATCTTTTTTAAAAACCTCTTTTATATTCTTACTTGTTTTTTCTGTAAATAGTTTAGATAGTTTGATTAATAAGTTTTTATTTATATCTATTGTAAAATTCTTTGTTTTTATATCATCAACAAAATCTTGTATAATACAATCACTTAAAAGTATTTTTGTTTTTTCTAGTCCCCAAATCAACTGCGATATATAAGTCTTTCCACTATTATTATGCCCCACAAAAAGCGTAAGCTTTTTGGATAAATCTATCTCACATCTTTGGGTGATTGGTGGGAACTTGTGGATAATCAATTTCATTAATATTCTCCTCTAATCTTCATAACTATACAATCTTACCAATACCTACAAGTATCAATGCAGACAAAGCACCTCCTGCGATACCTGCTAATACATCATCAAACATCACACCCAAACCACCTTTAACTTCTCTATCTATCCAACCAATAGTTGATGGTTTCCATATATCAAAGAGTCTAAATGTAACAAAGCTCAAAAAGATAGACAACTCCACAGCATAAGCATAATGTAATGAAAGAGCCGTAGTGTGTGCTATCATCAAAGCTATCCACATTCCAGAAGCTTCATCTATTACTATCTGTTGTGAGTCGTGAGTTTGAGTAATCTGTTCATATTTATTTATTTCAAAAATCCCTATCAGAGTAATAGCAAGAGTAGCGACAAAAAGAGTCTCTAACCCTAGATAGTACAAAATAGCCAAACCAACAGGCAATGATGCCAAAGTCCCCATAGTCCCAGGAGCTTTAGGACTAAGTCCAGCCCCTCCAAATGTTAAAAAAAGTTTCTGTAGTGTCATAATTTTTCCTATTTTTATTTTTTATGTAAGTATTAATTATAGCATATTTAGGTTTGAGTTGAAGTTTTTTATAATAAGTTATCACTTGCTAATTTTTAATTAAGTTTAATAAACTATAATTTATAGACAAATATAATTTTAAGGAGATAAAATGAAAAAAATAGCTTTAGTTTTAATATTACTATTTGCTACAGCTTCCACCGTTGAGGCTAGATGTACAGAGAGAGGAGTAGTTACAGGACTCAACTATTATGGAGATGACTTTTTATCAGTAAGAACGGGACCTGGCACTAAATATCGTGCAAAAGACCATATATATAATGGTGATAGAGTGCGTATCTGTAAATGGAATAGAAAATGGCTCTATATTCGCTACACAGGTGGTAGATATGGTTGGGTTTATGGTAAATATATAAGAACAAGATATTAAGATTATAAGGGGAAGATAAGATACTTCTCCTTAACCAAATATTAACACATTCTTAACAAAACTTTGTGATAATTCTCTCAAATTTACAACTATGGGAAGAGAAATGATAAAGAAGAGTTTAGGTATATCACTACTTTTGGCTACTATGCTATGTGGTGAGGATTTAGGTATTATCAATGTGGAGTCATCAACTATTGATGATAAGTTTAATAACAAAAAGAGTGAGGTATCCAACACCTCAACTATTTCAGCTACAGATGTCGATAACGCTCACATCGACAACATAGACCAAATACTCAAAACTATTTCAGGAGTTACATCCGAAGTAACGACAGGTGACTCTCTCAAAATTCATATTAGAGGTGTAGAGAACCAGATGTATATGGGTGAGAAACCAGGGGTGGCTGTGGTGATAGATGGTGTACCTGTTTTTGAGAGAACGGGACGCGTTAATATAGACCTTGATAATATAGAGTCTATCAAAGTTATCAAAGGGGGTGCTAGTTATCTCTTTGGTGATGATGCACTCTCAGGGGCTGTAGTTATCACTACCAAAAGAGGGGCGAAATATAACAATAGTTACCTCTCTACAGAGTTTGGGAGTTATGGCTACTCAAAGTTTTTGGCTAGACAAGGTTTTAGCAATGAAAAGTTTAACGCTCACATACAAATAAGCCAAAGAGAATCAGATGGATACCACGAAGACTCTAACTATCTATCAAAATATCTTAATGGTAAAGTGCAATATTATATAGATGATAGTTCTGATTTGACATTTGGACTAGAGATGTCAAAAAGAGAGAAAGATTCTCACGGAACTGTTGGAGGTGTAATAGAAGCTGATACAAATCCAGAGAGTGTATTTACTGGTAATATGGAGAGTCGAGACTATACACGACACTATGATGTAGAGTTACAGAAGTATTTTCTTACATACTCCAAAGATTTTGAAAATAGCTCTAATCTTATGTTAAATGCTTATCTATATAAAGATGAGACAAGTTTTATCTCTTCACCTCAAACAAAAGATGCCTCAGGTTCAAGAGGTATCTATACTGATGATGATTATGTATATGATAACGATTATAGTCAAATCCAAAAAGGTGTTAAAGCTGAGTATAGAATGAACTTTGATAGCTCTGCGATGCTTTTTGGTCTTGATTTGAGAGAGAATAACTATAAAAATAAGATTATATATAGAGTAGGGCAGAGACTTACATATAGACCACCTCATAAGTATTCAACTGCTGGAGAGGAGAGAAGTAATAACGATACAGATGAGAGCGTATATGCCGTGTATGGTGAGTATAAATACGCATTTACAACTGATTTTAGTATGACTACCAACTTACGATATGATAAAATCAAACTAGACTATAGTGATTCAAGTGCTAATACACTTAAAAAAGAGTTTGATGTATGGTCATATAGATTGGGTGCAAATTATCAGCTCACTAGTGACTGGACTCTATACACCAACTACTCTACAGGATTTAGAGCCCCTACTATCTCACAACTCTTTGCAGGAGATGTATCTACTTATGGTTCTACTCAAAACAACCCTGATTTAGAGCCAGAGAGAGCAGATAACTATGAGATAGGCGTACGAGGAAAATATGCAGGATTTACTTATGACCTGTCACTCTTTATGATAGATAGAAAAGATTTTATTATGAAAACTTCTGGAAATTATGGTGATACAGATACTACAGATATGTGGGCAAATATTGGTGGGGCAAGACATACAGGGCTAGAGTTTAGTGTTAAAGGAAATTTAATTGAAGACCTCTATATGGGAGTAGCTTATACATATCTTGATGCTAAATATACAGATTACAAAGCATTTGGTATAGATTTGGGTGGTACGGTACAGACATTTGATGTTAGCGACAATTCAATACCACGAACACCAAAACATAGACTCAATATAATGCTTGACTATAAAATCACTCCATCACTCACACTTAATACTAATATAGATTTAGTATCAAAGTATTATGCTGATGACCTAAATAGATTGGAGATAGAAGAGCATACAACTGTGGATATGGGACTAAGCTACACTACCAAAATATCCAAATATGAAGTAAGTCTCTTTGCAAAAGTAGAAAATCTCTTTGATAAACACTACTACAACTCAGCAAGAGCAAATGATGATAGAGATGAAAATGGTGTTTTTGATTATCAAGATTTATCAATAACTGTCAATCAAGGTAGATTCTATAGTGCAGGTCTATCTCTTAAATTTTAAGGTATTAGTATGAAATTAATAGTAACAACTCTACTCCTCTCTCTGTCTCTTATGGCAAGTAGTGGAGTTCATTGGCAAAAGGTAGAGAAGAAATTTAAACCTATAGCTAACACATCATCATATAGTGGTCACAAATCTCCTAAATATGAGCTAATAGGTTTAAAAGATAATGCTAAAGTTGAGGTAGATTATTATCTCTCTACTTTGGAGAAAAAGAAAGTAGAGTATAAGAGTGGAGGTGTAGCACTACCAAAGAGTGGCTATGACACTTATCACGCATTGGTAGCGAATATAGAGACTCCAAATGCTCTCTATAGTGCTACAACTTATATATTTAAACACGGCAGACCATCCCCTGTATCTCCTACCAAACTCACATCTCTAAATAAATCCAAATTTGAGATACGACCTATCTTGCTTCCACGAGAACACGATAGATATACAGCAGACCAAAAATATGGATTTAGACTCTATTTTGATGATAAAATAGTAGCCAATCAGAGTATCTCTTTTGTCACTTCAAATGGTACTAAAATAGATACGAAGAGTGATAAAAATGCAGAGCTTCAAATCACAATGCCTAGTGACTTCAAAGATGTCAAAAATAGTAGAAGAGGCAACAAACCTGCTAATTTTATACTAAGTAGTAGCTACCAGAAAGATAATAAGATGTTTCATACGACTCTAACAATGCCATATCATATCAATCCAAATAACCATTGGCAATCTCAACTATATGGTCTTTTGGTGATGTTTTTGGGGATGATATTTGGCTTATTTATATATAGGAGAGTAAAAAATGGATAGATTTATGACACTTACGGCTCTAAGAAGAGTGAGCCAACTGTTTTTCTTTATAATATTAGTTTATGGTGCGTTGTTTTTGACCACATTCTACACAGGAGATAAGTTTACTAACGCATTCCCATCACTAACTTGTGCGTATGACAAAGAGAGTGCAGATTTTTGTGCATTAATTCCTCTCCAACACCAAATGGATCACAGAGTAGCAGGAGCTTTTAATGGCTCAATAGATTTACTACCTGCTCTTATGCCTACGATGATTACTCTGCTAACCTTTTTTATACTCATTGTAATCCTAAATAAAGCCTTTTGTGGATGGACTTGTCCATTAGGATTTTTTCAAGAGATGCTCACTCTATTAGGGACAAAGCTAGGGATTAAGCAGGTCAAATCACTTAGCCTAAGCACAGTCAAAAAAATCCGTCCTATCAAGTGGCTTATTTTTATCTTCTTGATTTTCATATTCCCTATCCTCACAGGATTAGGATTTTTGGGACACGAATTAGGTTCAGCATTTTGTGCTATATGCCCAAGTAGGATTTTGACCACGATGGCTGTAGGTGATACTTCTCAACTCTATGTTAGCTCTCTCTCCACAGGATATATGTTACTCTCACTCTTAGCTGATTTCCTCTTTGGACTTATGATTGCGTTAGCTCTCTTTATCAAACAGCCATTTTGTAGAATATGCCCAATGTTACCAATGCAGAGTATATTTAAGAAGTTTGGACTCCTTAGACTTGTCAAAAATGGCTCTAGTAAATGTGATAGCTGTAGCAACTGTGTGAGTGTTTGTCCTATGGATATATATGAAATTCAAGAGACGGCAGAGAATAAAAATATAACATTTGCAGACTGTACGCTCTGTGGTAAATGTGTAGAACTTTGTCCTGATGATAATATTTTGTCACTTAAATATGCCAACTTCTCTATCTTTGCTTCAAGTAAAGAGTATTTCAAAAAGCGAAACAGACAAGATAGAGAATTTACCAAATACAAATGGTTTGGAGCTAGAAAATAGTGGAAAATATTACAATTTTCTCACTATTTTTGATAGGACTTAGTTATGGAAGCACAGCGTGTATGTTTACCTGTATGCCATTTCTAAGCCCCCTTCTACTCACCAACTCAAACACACTCAAAGAGTCAATGAGCGTGATGATACCTTTTAGTCTAGGACGAGTATTTAGCTATATTACGATAGCAATTATCGCCTCATATAGCTCAATATTTGTAAAAGACCTCATAAATGACCAAGAGCTTTCACAGATAATCTTAGGAACTATCACAATAGGTGTAGCCCTCTTTATTATCAGGCAAAGTTTCACACAAACCAAAGGATGCTGTAGCACAAGCAATAGCAAAGCCTCAACCACTCTCTCATACTTCATTATGGGAAGTGCCATATCTTTTAATCTCTGTTTACCAGTAGTGACACTTATCACAGCCAGTGCCTACTCAAACACCATATTTGAAGCTCTACTATTTGGACTATTTTTTGGAGTAGGTGCAGTTTTCGCTTCATTTATCATCTTTGGGTTTATAGTCTCCCTCATAGCTAGAGAGTTTGTTATGGAGTTTACCAAATACAAACACATCATAGAGAGAGTAGCAGGAGGTCTGCTTTTGGTGGTGGGGATTTTTACTTTTTTTGGGTGGATTCGGTTGTGAGTAGCTTTATTATAATTTTAAAATAAGCTCTTCTATACAGTTTATGTGACTTTAAAAAAGAGTATCACTTTTTAAAAATTATTTTTCATTTTTTCATATAATTTTTTTCTTCTCTGATAAATTTTATCAATTAATGTTTTTTCCACTTTTTTCTTTTCAATATTTTTAATCTTTCTTTGAACTTGAATTTTTTTCAAAGGACTAATCTTTTTTTTCATTACAGGTGATGGATGCTCCCCTCCACCTTTCCATTCCCCTGAATATAACCACTCTTCATAATATGAAATCCACAAATAAGTCCACGGAATAATTGTTTCACATAATGACATAGAGCTTGAAAATTCTTGATATGATGGATAATATAAACATAGTTGTACTTTTTCTTTACTATAAAGATGAGGAATATTTTTTACTTTTGATATTTTATGTACTTCCTCATTTAAAATATAAACATTGGGACTATTTTTTGTAAAATCCCATATTACTAATATTTTATATACTTTTGAAAAACTTGAAGGTTTTGCATAAAATTCCCAATAAAAATATTTCTTTTCTAATTCACCATTACCATTAGATGATAGTGGACAAAGTTTTAAACTTACAAAATGTTCAGCATATGTATGCTTAGAATACTTAGACATCTATTTCCCATAAAATGTATTTGCTTTTACATCTGTTGTAGTCCCTATAACAGAAGCTGATATAAGTCCTTTTTTCCGATTACTATCTAGTTCTCTAATATATTCTTCTCGAATTAATTCCGTTGGCTTTTTACCAAATCCCTCTTCAAGAGAATCTAAAAGTATGTCTTGTCCCATTTCGGAATGAAACTTTTCAAAAAAAGATATACATGAACTATTCCAATTCAAAAACTTTTGCTTTCTAACAGGCTTTTCTTTCCATTTTTCAGCAAAATTTTCATTATTAACAGTTGGGTTCTCTATCCAGTCAATAAAGTTTCGTGCTTGAATATAATCAGGCATAAGCTTCAAAATATCAACCATTAAATCATATTCATTGTGATATTCATTATTTTCAATACAATCAAAATAAGCATGTGTAGCTAATGTAGTAATAATAATTGAACTTGGTTTATTCTTCTTATCTAATTCAGTTTCATTTTTATACATTTCATCTCGATGCCTTTTAAAAATTTGTACAAATCTTTTCAATAATAATTTACTTGGTTCATGTTTAGGTAACTCTGTAATAGAAGCAGATTCTTCCATAGTTACTGAAATACCATCCATAAATATAGATGAACGAAATAGTTCCTGCGTTGACCTTATTTTTGGTATTTGTAATGCAATATTCTCAAACCATTCAGCATAACCTTTTGGATTTGACGACATATATTTTAATAGGTCTCTATCTGCTACAAGTTCACTATCATTATCTGGTTCATTAAGTTTTTCTAAAGAAGGTGTTATATCAAGATGAAATTGATTAGCATATTTAATACACCAACCTCGATTGGTAGAGTAAACTTTATCCTTATATCTTGATGTTTCACTTTTTAGTCTATTTCCTATTAGCTCTTTTAATTTCTCAGGAGGCATATCAGATACACAAATACTTGGTGTATAAAAAACCAAATCTATATCAAATTCTTCTTGCCCTATTGGTCTAACAACTGTATTAAGCTTCATAGAGCCTTGTGCATAAATTTCTCCATTTACTAGGCAAATCTTTTTATCTATCAAACAGTATTCCCCCTCAGATAAATACTTACCAACAGCTAAATATTTTTCTTCTGCATCTTCATGTTGAGATTCTGAAATATCTATAGAGTTAGTTATTTTCTCTAACATTTTAAAAAGTTGATGATTACTTGACATCCATATCCTTTATATATGTATCTATGAAATTTTGAATTTCAGAATGTCTATCTGAAAAATCCTTATCAGCTCTACTTAATAAATTGTCATTTTGTGTTGTATCATCTAATGGTAGAGCTTTATCACTTGTAAATGTTAATCTTAATATATTCTCTTTAATAAATTGTCATTTTGTGTTGTATCATCTAATGGTAGAGCTTTATCACTTGTAAATGTTAATCTTAATATATTCTCTTTTGGCATTAAAAACTGCAATAAACTACTATTGACTTTTGTTTGTAAATTCAACATCATTGAAATAAGTTTTGCACTTTTCCAACCTGTTAAGAAACCCCATTTATTTGTATTGATAGGATAATCATTTTCTTCTACACCTGTACCAATAGATACGACTATTACATCTTTAGGGTCTTTATTGAAAATCTTTTTAGCTTCTGCTAATGCAACTAAAACGGGACTATTTGCCCAAAGACCACCATCAGCAAGTAAAAAGTTACCAATTTTATGAGGAGGAAAAAATATAGGTGCAGATGAAGAAGCCAATATAGCATCATAAAGAGCAATATCTGGGTCTCGTACTAAATTTTTATTATTACCGTTTGCATCTTTTTGATTATTAAAAGTTGTTTTAAATACAAATTGGGATGAATTTCCAATATCTGTTGCATTAATTAAAAGAGGTTTTGTTATATCTTTAAAAGTAGTATTTTTAAAAATAATTTTTAATTGTTTTTTTAAAGGTTCAGGACTATATTTACTTTTAAATAATCCAAGTCTACAAAACCATCTTTTCTTAAAAATATTCTTACCTTCATTCTCATAAAGAGAAATGACCTTATCTAAATCTATTTGCTGAACAATTGCTCCTGCAAGAATAGAGCCTGTAGAAGTACCAACGATTAAATCAAAATCATTATAAAAATCTACTCCACATTTATCTTTTATATTTTTTAACATTTGAGCTGAATATAGCCCTCTAATTCCACCACCATCTAAACTCAGTATTCTAAATTTATTCATATATGTCCTAATATTTAATTTAGCTCAAATAATTTTTCTTTTAAAGTATTTAAGCTAGAGTATAATAGCCTAAATAGAAAATAAAGTCAAGTAATTTTCTATTTATAGGATAAATTATTTAATTACAGAAATAAAAAGAATATATTAATAAATATTAATGTATAGTTTCGTTATTAAAAAGGAATTATATGGATAATAGAACAATACAGGTTTATAATGAGTTGTTTGTAAAAATTTGCTCTAAAGATTACTTAGCTGATAAATTTAAAGTGAGTACAAAAACAATAGAAAATACAATAAAAGCATGTGATGATGTTGTTTATAGTAAAAAATTAGGTGCTTATCATTTTAAAGATTTATTACCCTCGTATATTTCATATCATAACTATTTTGTTTTATTTCAAGACAATCTATCAAATCCTATTTTGAAAAAAGATATGATACAAAGTATGTCAAAGGTTGGAACGAACTTAAAAGAGGTATTATTAAGTACATCTTATTTATCTGATTTAGCAAAAAAAATTATAAAAGCAAATATAGCAATTAATCATAACTGTATTATTAAAATTTACTATCCAAGAGCAGGTACACCTAATGAAGATAAATATATTAAGCCTAAACAGATTGTAATTTTTGATTCTATTTATTATTTAGACTTTGAATATGATAAAAAAAATAAAGGTGAAGGGTTAGAGACTCGACCTTTTGCATTTAATGGTATTCAGCGTATTGAAGTAGTTGAATATAAAAAAGGAGTTGAATCATTTAGAACAAATAAGATAGGGAATAGCTTTGGATATGCAGAAGATACAACAAAAAAAATTACTTTAAAATTAAAAGGTCATGCCTCTTATTTTTTTCTGCGAGAGGGTTTGTTTGAAAGTCCTTATTATAATTTTATCAATGCTGATAGTACAGGTAAAAAAGTGGAGATGCAGATGATTTATAATAATGATATTGAAGTTATTAAATTAGTTCAACAGTGGATGCCATTAATTACTGTTATTAATGATTGTGATGATGCTAACCAAATTATTAACCAAATAAAAAAGAATTATGATGAGGTTTTTAGTTATTAAAGGAATTATAGGAAATAGTTTGGTCGTATTTCAAAAAATGAAATAAACAAGATAGAAAATTTACTAAATATAAACACAGTCATAGAAAGAGTAGCAGGAAATCTGCTTTTTTTGGGTGGATTAGGTTGTGAATGGGGTTAGGAGTTTCGGTACTTTCTAAGCTCCCTCTCTATCTGATTTTAAGATAAGGCTATCAAAAGTATAAAACCATACTTATTTGGATTGTAGAGTTAGTCTGGTAAGGTAGGTTAAGTATTTAATGTGTAGGATTTAATGTTT
>JASFZJ010000120.1:0-11861 GCA_045267865.1 Sulfurovum sp.
TTTTCGTGTAAAGCTGCCTGGCTTTTATCTCCCCTCTGAAAGCGGTTTGCAGCATGTCGAAATAAGTCATGCTTACAGGAAATCCCAGCAACTCAATTTCATCATAGGCATCTTCCAGTGGGTCGTATTCCAGTTGGGGCAGCCGAAAATTTCTGGACTGGGGCTCAAAAAGCCGTGTCCCCCGTGAAAGTTTCTTTTCCCTGTTGTGAAACAGATGGGCTTCCCACAGCAATACCGGTTTTGCCTTTCCGGTAAAGCGAAAAGCGCCAATGCGAATCAGCAAGATGAGTTGCTCCATGCCTGGGTTTACCCGCCGGATAAAATCCTCCAGACTATGGTAAAGTCCGTTGTGCCTGCGTTCTTCAAGCAATTGAAAAGCGGTTTTTTGTTCCAGCCCCGACAGGTGAATCAGTCCAATGAAGATATCCGAACCCTGTATGTTGGTTTTGTAATCACTGCGGTTGACACATGGCAGGTGAATGCGGCCGCCCTGCCGGCGTGCTTCGTAAAAATAGACCCAGCTCTGGTAAAAGCCTCCAAAATTATTGATAACCGCCACCTGAAACTCCAGGGGATAGTAGGCCTTCAGAAAAAGGCTTTGAAAACTCTCCACAGCATAGCTGGCCGAATGGGCCTTGGAAAAAGAGTAGCCGGCAAAGCTTTCTATCTGCCGCCACACTTCGCGGGTTACGGCTTCCGGATAGCCGCGTTGGCGACAATTGCTGAAAAATTTATCCACAATACGTTGAAATTCCTGCTTCCCGCGATACTTACCGCTCATGGCGCGCCGCAGCACATCGGCATCCGCCAGGTCGAGTCCGGCAAAATGATGGCACACTTTCAGCACATCTTCCTGGTAAACCATCACCCCGTAGGTCTCTTGCAACTGTTCTTTCATCACCGGATGAATATATTCAAAAGCATCCGGATGGTGAAAACGGTGGATGTATTCGCGCATCATGCCCGAACGGGCCACTCCCGGGCGGATGATGGAGCTGGCGGCTACCAGGGTCAGGTAATCATCACATTGCAATTTCTTCAGCAGACCGCGCATGGCCGGGCTTTCAATGTAAAAGCAACCGTTGGTTTCCCCTTTTCGCAGCTGGGCTTTTACCCTTTTGTCTTTTTTAAACTTCCGTCAAAATGTTCAAGATGTCCTCTTGTATTTATATTTTCTTTTTTTTCAATATACCGACCATTATTCCATTTATCTTTTAAGAGTAAACTAGGTTTACATAATTTTTCTTCTGTATAAGCACATAAACCTTTTTGACAATAAAATAAACACATCCTTAAATCAAAATAATGTACATTTCCTGCATCATATGTAGGATGTTGTTCTGATAACTCATCATATTGAAACTTCGCATCTTTCAAAGTGTATTCTATATGATTATTTACCCATCTTATACTCTTTAACTTTTTGATAGCTCTTTTAAATCTTTCTTTTTTTATCCAATCAGAATAGTAACTAGAAAGAATTTCAGTTTTATATATTCGTCTCATTATTTCCCAATCCTAATAATCTTGAAAGCTTTTTGAGGGTTTTAACCTTTTCTATTTTTTCTTCTTTATTTTTAATCACTTTTATTTGAGCTTTTAGAGTTGCATACTCCATAAGTCTTTCTTCTCTAAATGAAAAATTAGAATCTTCTTGTAAATCAAATATTCTTGTCAAAATACCAGTCCAAGTAAGCATACGAGGGTCAAGCGTATAATTATCAATATGCCTCTCATCAACTTTATCATCATAATATAACTCTCTATAAATCTGATTATCCCTATTAAATTTCAACTCCACCACTTCCCAAGGCTCAAAGCTAGAAGCAATCAAAGGCGAATGCGTAGCCATAATGAGTTGATTATTTTCACCTACTTCCATATAAAGGTCTGTAAGTAAGCGTTGAATATCAGGATAAAAAGAGTTTTCAGGTTCGTCTATTAGGATAATTGAGTCTCTAGGGTTATAGATTTTTAGAGGGATAAAAGTAGAGATTATATTTTTTGTTCCTGTGCTTAAATCATCATATTTTATGATATTTCCATTAGATAAATCTTTGAAAACTAAATCATTATATTCTTTAGTTTCTTTAGTTGATTTTTCTAATTTAATATTAAATTTAATTAAAGTCTCATTTAATTTATCTGATATTTTTTCTAAAATATTTTCATTCTCATCTTCCCATATTTTCATATCACTTATAGAATCTTTTTTAGAGTATTGTGTATTAATAAGCTTTTCAAATAGATTAGATTGATATTTTGTTCTATCTTTCGTATAATTTTCCATTTTGTGTAATAAAAGACTCCACGCTCCTGTTGCTAAATATATAGTATTTGTTAGACTATTATGAGTATAGTAACTATTATCTGCTCCCTGAAGATAAAAATGATTTTCATCTTTATCTATAAAAGTAGTTTTTATATTGTCAATATGATTATGGTCTGTTATTATTATTTTTAATAAATTCGTCTTTCCAACCCCACTTTGTCCGATAATACAAATCTTATCAAGTGGTTCTCCTGCTTTTTCATGTCCTTTTGGATAGGTCAAATCTAGCGTTAAATCTTTAAATTGTTTATAATCTTTTATCTCTAATCTTGTTATTTTCATCTTAAAGCACCTCAATTATTTTAGAGATTATAACATTATAGAGCTAATATTATCCACACTTTCCAGGGGCGCATTTCATCGGTTCACCATCGCTTGTATCGTGCATTTTATCCATTTTGGCTTTCATTACTTCTGGGTGGGCTATGAAGTTGTATCCTTTGAAGAGTGTTATTCCACCATAGAGTATTACAAGTAATGCGGCTAGTTTCATCATCGTGCCTCTTAGTGAACCTTTTTGTAGAAATTTGGTTACAAATCCTAAGAAGAAAAGGGCAGGGATAGTGGCTAGACCGAATATAGCCATAACTAAAGCACCTTGAAGTGGGTCTGCTGTACTTGCTGCGAAGATAGCGAATGAATATACGAGTCCACATGGGATTATACCGTTTAGCATTCCTAATAAGAAAAAGCTTCCATACGATTTGCTAGATATTAGTCTTCTAAAGCTATTTTGATACCAACTGTACTTTGATACTGACCACTCAGCAGAATTTAGAAATTTGATATTTCCTATAAGTGAGAGACCTGCTAATATCATTAATATACCTGTGAGGAGAAATAAAACTCCTTTGGTAGTGGGTGTAAATGCTATAACTTGTCCAATAAATCCAAATATTGCTCCAAGTATTGAGTAGGTAGCAACTCTTCCAAAATTGTATGAGAGGTGTGAAGCAGTTTGTTGCAAATAACTACTTGTTGGCTCTATTTTGGCTGATGTATATGCTACTACTATACCTCCACACATACCGATACAGTGACCTACTCCACCCAAAAATGCTGTTGTCAAGATGATAATTAAATCAATATTTTCCATTCTTTATAACCTTTTCCTATGTTAATAACAAAATAATACTCTCATTTTGTTAAATTAGTATTAATATATAAACGATATACTTCATATTACAAATAAATATATTTTAAAGGACATAGTTATGGCAATAAGTTTAAGTAAGGGTGGAAGAGTTTCATTAAGCAAAGAAGCACCAGGACTCAATAATATTAAAGTTGGGTTAGGTTGGGATGCGAATGCTACAGATACAGGAGCAGATTTTGACCTTGATGCATCGGTTTTTATGCTTGATAGTACAGGTAAAGTTATTAGTGATGCTCACTTTATATTCTATAATAACGCTACTTCTCCTGATGGTTCGGTAGTTCACCAAGGAGATAATAGAACTGGTGAGGGTGATGGCGATGATGAGGTTGTTGAGATTGATTTGAGCAAAGTTGCACCTGAGGTTGATAAAATTGTATTTACAGTTACAATTGATGAAGCAGTGGCTAGAAATCAAAACTTTGGTCAAGTGAGTAACGCTCTAATTCGTATCGTAAACCAAACTGGTAATGTTGAGATTACAAAGTATGAACTTGATGAAGATTATTCAAGTGAGACGGCGATTAATTTTGGTGAGCTATATAGAAAAGATGCTGGTTGGAACTTCAAAGCAGTTGGAGCAGGATTTAATGATGGACTTGCTGGTTTTTGTAAATCATACGGGGTGAGTGTATAATGGCAATTAATCTAGCAAAAGGTCAGAAGATAAACCTCAAAAAAGACAATGGAAGTGACTTGAACTCTTTTTGTATCGGTGCAAACTGGGGAGCTATTGAGACAAAAGGTCTCTTTGGTGGAAAAAAGAAAAAAGCTGTAGATTTAGACCTATCTGCTGGTGTATTTGATAGTAATAAAAACCTTTCACAAGTGGTATATTTTGGAAATCTTAAAACTGCTGGTGTAACTCATTCAGGTGATGATACTACAGGAGATATGGATGGAGATGATGGATTGGATAATGAAGTAATCCAAATAAACTTATCTCAAATACCTGCTGATATAGATAATATAGTATTTGTACTCAACTCATTTAGAGGGCAAGACTTTGCAACGGTTCCATTTGCTTCTATTAGACTATATGAGGGAACTCCTAGTCGTGTAAATGAGATAGTAGCTACTTACAATATAGCAAGTGATGCTAAATTTGCAGGGTTTGTATCTATGATTTTGGGTAAACTATATAGAAGAAATGGTGAGTGGAAATTTTCTGCTATTGGAGAGCCTACAAAAGATGCAAAATTGGAGCAGACTCTACAGACAGTACAGAAGAGTTATTTATAATAGATAATAAGGGATAAAAATGTTAGATTGGGATAAAATAAAAGAGAAAAGCTCAAAGCTAGTAGGTGAGGCGGGGAGGAAGTTTAGACAATATACTCCAGAAAGCTTCTCCAAAGAGAAAAAGTTTGTAAATGCTCTAGTCTCTAGTATGGCTCTTATGACTATGGCTGATAAAAAGGCTGAGACACAAGAGATAATTACAGCTATTGACCTTATTAAAGATATAGAAGAGATTCAAGATTTGGACTTAACTACAGAGGCTATAGAACTCTATGAGTTTCATATAGAGGCGTTGTCAAAACATATAGATAGTCCAACAAAATGGATACTTACAGAGGCAAAACTCCTCTCAGAACTAGGCAAAATGAAAACATATCCAGAGTATCCACCAATGATAGAGGCTTTAATAGAGCATATTGCTAAAAGTGATGGTACTTTAGCTCCAGAAGAGATAGAGATGCAAGAGAAGATAGTAAAAGCGATTAGATAATGAAATACTTTATTAGCTCCTTTATTGTAACTATTATAGGTCTAGTATTGGCACTTTATATAGGTGGTTGGTATGCTCTATATATCACAGCTCTTTTGGCTATATTAGAGGTTTCTCTATCATTTGATAATGCTGTAGTAAATGCTAAAGTATTGGCAACAATGGAGCCAAAATGGCAGAAACGATTTATCACTTTTGGTATCCCAATCGCAGTATTTGGAATGCGTTTTGTATTCCCTATTGTTATCGTAGCAGTTGCAGGTAGCTTAGGCTTTTTTGAAACATTTAATCTTGCACTCAATGAACCAGCAGAATATCAAGCAACACTCGAATCTGTAGATAAACTAATTTATGCTTTTGGTGGAGCGTTTCTATTTATGGTATTTTTGGACTTTATCTTTGATGTCGATAGAGAAGAGAAGTGGATTAAGATTATAGAAGATAGTAAAGCACTCAATAGAGCAGGAGATATAAATAATATAGAGATGATATTGGCTATCGCTATAGGATTATATTTGGTCTCTATGACCAATGATGTAGGTGTAGCTATTGCATATTTTAGTGGAGTATTCCTACACTCACTTATCGCCTCTCTTGATGAGATATTGAGTACAAATGGTGTAAGAAGTGGGGTTATGGGCTTTTTATATCTTGAAGTGCTAGATGCCTCATTTAGTTTCGATGGTGTTATAGGTGCATTTGCTTTGAGTAGTAATATATTTATTATTATGATAGGTCTAGGGATTGGAGCGATGTTCGTAAGAAGTCTAACTTTATACTTTGTGGAGAAAAAGACATTAACAGAGTACAGATATTTAGAGCACGGTGCACATTATGCGATATTTGCTCTCGCATTTATAATGTTTGCAAAAATGTTTATACACATAAATGAAGTGATAGTAGGAACAATAGGTGTTACATTTATAGCCGTTGCTACACTCCACTCTATATGGATAAATAGAAAAGAAAAATTAGCTACTAATTAATTTAAAATAGAGGTATAGAAAAGAGTCTATATCTCTAAAAATTTATACTCGTATATTTGATAATTTTAAGGTTTATTTATTTTGAAAATTTTTACAATTTTACTTCTTATTATTTTATCCTCTAATCTATATGCTAATTACTCTTCATTGTTAGAAAGTAGTGAGATATATATAGATAAGAGTAATAATCTTCATATAAAAGATGTAATCAAACAAAATTTACTTAAACCATATAATAAAGAGGCTATCAATATAGGTATGATGAATAAGACTATATTTATAAAACTTCAAGTTACTAACCATAGTGATAAAATAATAAAGAGAGTTCTTGTCCTCACCTCACCTCTACTTGAACATATAGCCCTTTTTACATCCTCATTAGATAGTTATAAACTCAAAGGAGTATTATATCTTACGCCTAAACACTCTACTCTTTTCCCATTTTATGATATAACTATAGAGGCAAATAGTTCTGACTACTATTACTTAGAGATTAGGTCTGCTGTAACACCTATAGATTTTAGAGTTTTAATTCAAGATAAGGAGGGGTATCTCCTAGACGATAGAGACCAGCAGTTTATTGATATTGCAATGTTGGGCTTTGTCTTTGCTCTTATGCTATATAGTCTTTTGCTCTTTTTTTATATCGGAGATAAAAGTTATCTATATTATAGTATCTATCTCTTTATGATTATATCTCAGCAGATAACTTATATAGGACTCACACAGATATATCTGCCTATATGGTTTATAAAACTAGATATGTGGATACCTGTGCAGAAGATAGATATACTTATTATATTCTCAGCTCTTTTTGCTATTCACTTTCTTAAAATAGAAAAAGGTACAACACTCTACAGAATTTATAGATGGTTTATTCTTATCTCTATATTAGAGATAATTTTTTTACATCAAGAATACTATGACCTCTATGTAGTTATATTTATAGGCTTTTTATTTATTATATTTAATCTCTCAGCAGGTATTATCAGATACAAAAGAGGACACACACAGGCTAGACTCTTTATCTTGGGTTTTAGTATTGTTTTTATCTCTTATATGTTGATGATACTCAACGCCCTTGCTCTCACCTCTATTATTCAAGATTATCAAAATATATTGATGCTTGGTACAGCATTTGAGGCACTTATATTATCTTTGGCATTTGCAGATAGATATGCTATACTAGAGAAATCCAAAGCTAAGGTAGATGAATATATATTAAAAGAGTCCAAAAATAGGGCAAATATAATTCAAAAAGAGGTAATCCATAAGACAAAAGAGCTAAATGAAGCACTAGATATTAAAGAACTTCTTTTAAAAGAGGTACACCATAGAGTAAAAAATAATCTTCAAATAATACTCTCTATTATACGGTTAGAGAAAGATAATATAGAAAATAAATATCTATCAAGTACATTTACAAACTTAGAAAATAGGATAAATGCAATATCAAAAACATATAATATGCTTCTACTTAAAGATAATATTGAAGAGATAGATATGAGAGAGTATATAGAAGGGTTAGTGCTAGATATAAAAGAGTCTCTACATCAGAAAGATAGTTTTATAGATATAAAAACAGATATAGATGCTACTATACCTCTAAGAGAATCGGTATATATAGGACTTATTATAAATGAGTTAGTTACCAATTCATATAAATATGCCTTTGAGTATAATAGAGGTACTATTACTATAACTTTATATAAAGAGTTAGATATATATATATTAATAATAAGAGATGATGGTAGAGGTTTTTATAAAGATAAAAAGAGCAATTCACTAGGTATAAAACTAATAAAGACTCTAGTATATGGACAATTAGATGGAGAGATGGAAGTATCTACAAAAGATGAGACAAAATATATAATAAGGTTTAAAATATGAGAGAGATAAATGTATTGATAGTAGAAGATGAGAGTATCGTAGCTATGGAGATAGAGAGTTATATCCAAAAGTTAGAGTATGGTAATATCCCTGCTATCTGTTCTAATGCTGATGATGCGATAAAAGCACTATCGAAATACCATATAAATATAGCACTACTTGATATAAATCTAAAGGGTGATAAAGATGGTATAGAGGTAGCATCTATTATAAGACAAAAATATCCTCGTATAGAGGTTATATTTCTTACAGCACATCTTGATGATTATAATGTAGATAGAGCCATAGAGTTAAACCCTGTAGCATACCTATCTAAGCCCTTTCATAGAGAAGAGCTTAGAGTAGTCTTAAAAATAGCTATATCTAAAATAGAGAAAAATAGTAGAAAAAGTAAAATTACAAAAAAACATCTTAAATTAGATGATGAATTTACTTATAATATATCAACTCACTCTCTATACTTATATGATGAGATGGTTCACTTAACGCAACAAGAGTATCAGTTACTAGAACTATTTATGAAAAATAAAAATAAACTTATTAGTTTTAATACTATAGAAGAGGCGATATGGTCAAAGAGTAGTAATAATCAGAATACAATGAGAAGTCTAGTCCGAAGATTAAGACAAAAACTAAAACATAGATTTATAGAGACACTCTCTTCTCGTGGATATATGTTTGTCTGTTAAAGAGCCTCAAAAATATCCATAACTTCCAAATATCTATCAGTTTTTAGTTCATATATCTCTTCTAAATCAGCCAACTCTTGACTAAGAGCAACTAAACCTTTCTCTTCATAACATTGAGGGTCGTAGAGACATTTTTTGATACTCTCCATCTTATCTTCTAACTCTTCTATCTCATCAGGTAATATCTCATAATCTTTTTTCTCTTTATAGCTTAATTTAGTCTGCTTTTTTTCTCTCTTCTCTCTAGTTTTTGGAGTAGAAGTTTTACTCTCTTTCTCTAGTTGATAGAGATTTTTTATATCTTTTTCTATATCAAGATACTCACTATATGTCTGATAAGACTCCTCCACCACTCCATCACCCTTAAAGATAAATAGCTTAGAAGCAATTTTGTCTATAAAGTATCTATCGTGAGATACAAAAATTACAGCCCCACTGAAGTTGATAAGCTTCTCTTCAAGGATATTAATAGTCTGTATATCCAAATCATTGGTAGGCTCATCGAGGATAAGACAATCAACCTTTTTAGCTAATAATAGAGCCAATGCCACACGGTTTTTCTCTCCACCACTAAGCATTCCGACCTTCTTCTCCAAAAACTCTTTGGGAAATAGAAATGATTTCAAGTATCCATAGACATGGAAATTCGTCCCCTGTACATCTATTTGGTCACCACCATTGGGGCAAAATGTCTCGATAAGGCTCTTGCTATTATCCAACATCTCTCTATGTTGGTCAAAATATCCCAACTCAAAATCACCCTTTTTGATAGTTCCACTCTTGGGTTGTAACCGACCTAATATGAGTTTGAGTAGAGTAGATTTCCCTGACCCATTTATCCCCACCACTGCTATTTTATCTTTTTGAAGTATTCTTGTAGAGAAATTTTCTATAAGATTTTTATTAGGCACACTATAGTTTAGATTTTCCAAATCAAAAAGCATCTTTTTGCGTGAGACTCCCTCTTCACGATTAAAATGTTTCTTCTCTCTTTCCAATTCTACCATCATTTTGCGTATAAGAGTAGGATTGTGTTTAGCCTCTTCTCGTAGTTCAAAAACTCGTTTTTTGCGTCCCTGATTTCGTTTCTCTCTAGCTTTGACTCCTTTACTCAGCCACGCCTCTTCTTGTTTGAGAACTCTCAATAGATTATCATGACCCTTTTGGAGAGAGTGCATTCTAGCCTCTTTTTGCTCCAAGAAACTCATATATCCACCGTTATAGCTTATAAGTTCTTGATTATCCACCTCCACCACACGAGTAGCGATACTATCAATAAAGTGTCTATCGTGAGAGATAAAAAGTAGAGTAAAGTTCTCTTTGAGCAAAATCTCTTCCAAAAACTCCACCATATAGACATCAAGGTGATTGGTAGGCTCATCAAGTAACAAAACATCAGGCTTTTTGAGTATCAACGAAGCTAATGCCACACGGCGTTGCTCCCCACCAGAGAGAGAGACTACAGGTCTATCTTGATATGGCTTTAGGCTAAACTCCTGCATCACTCTTTCTATCTTATCATCTAAGTTCCAAGCATTATGGTGGTCAAGATAAGAAGAGACCTTTTCAAGCTGATTCAAAAGCGACTCATTTTCAAAATCATCTGCCACTTGAAGAGTAATCTTATCATATTTCTCTTTTGCCTCTTTAAGAAGAGTAAGTTCATTGAGTATCGCCTCTTTTACAGACAAACTCTCATCAAAAATAGGCTGTTGAGACAACATCTCTATAGTGATAGAGTTATTGACTACTCTCTTGCCCTCTGTAGGCTCTTCTTCACCAGTGATAATTTTCATAAGAGTAGATTTACCACACCCATTTTGACCGACTATAGTAACCCTTTCACCCTCATTGAGATGAAAATCTACATCATTTAGAAGTAGCTTGATGTCATACTGTTTTTTGATATTAAAGAGGTCTATAAGTGCCATAATTATCCTTGAAAATTTGTAAGTGGTATTATATCAGATTTAATTTATATGGGGTGTGTAGTTACAAATCATTTTCCTCTTATATACCTAAGGCATGAAAAATTATCTTTAGGATATAATTGTTTCTACTTAATCTAGGTGTTTGATTTAAGACTCAAAGTATTAAGTATGCATACCCACGAAAATAGAAGGATAAAAAATGCAAAGAAAATTAGTAAGCTTTGATTGGGCTATGAAAAAAATATTAAGACAAAAAGCCAACTTTGTAATCTTAGAAGGATTTCTCTCAGAACTCTTTAAATTTGATTTAAAAATAGAAGAGATTTTGGAGAGTGAAGCCAATCAAGAGAGTGAAGATGATAAGTTTAATCATGTTGATTTATTGGCGAAAAATGAAGATGGTGATTTGATTTTAATTGAAGTCCAATATGATGGACAACAAGATTATTTTCATAGAATGCTTTATGGAGCATCTAAACTTATCTGTGATTATATGGATAAATCAAATGAATATGCAAAAGTCAAAAAGGTATATTCTGTAAATATCGTATATTTTGCACTAGCTAAAGGTAGTGATTATCTATATTATGGAAAGACTCAATTTGAGGGATTAAATCAACAAAATGAGATATTTGAGTTATCAACTCACCAACAAAAGCAGTTTGGCATAGATGAAGTTTATCAGATATTTCCTGAGTATTATGTCATTAGAGTCAATAAATTTAGTGATATTGTAAGAAATAAAATTGATGAGTGGATATATTTTCTCAAAAATGAGAGTATCAAAGATGAGTTTAAAGCAAAAGGATTAGATGAAGCAAAAGAGATATTAGATGTGATGAAACTCTCTAGCAAAGCAAGAGCCATATATGATAGAAAGATAGAAAACCAAAGGTATAAAAAATCTTTATTGAGTTCTGCTAGAATTGAGGGGGAGATTAGAGGTGAAATACGAGGTGAGATTAAAGGAAGAATAGAGATAGCTAAAAATCTCTTAAAAGCTAAGATGGATATTCAATTTATATCTAATACTACAACTTTGAGTATAGATATAATGGTCCTATGAAAAAATACCAATAAAAATATATTTTAATACTTAAATGTTAAAATAAGATAAAAAAGTAGAAGGAATATAAGATGAGTAC
>JASFZJ010000121.1:0-9225 GCA_045267865.1 Sulfurovum sp.
ATCCTGATATTGAAGAAGAAGATGTTTTAAAAGATTATGTCCTTTATAGGTTAGATAAAAAGTAGAAGATAATCTTAAAACTTTTGAAAGTCTCCTCCTGACTCAGCAATTCTAACTCTAAAAAAACACTAAATGTTACAAAAAGTAATTTAAACACGATAAAGCTATAGTCTCTTTATCTAATTGTATATCTAAATAGCCACCATTGATTGCAACCATACCAGTGCTATCTTCATAATGTCCAGCTTCTTCTTCTATCATCTTATTTTTAAGCAGTCCCATATATATCCTTTATTTTTATTAAGCTAGGAAATTATACCAAAATCTCCAAAACATCGCTATAAGTCTCTATTTGCTAATCTGTTATAATAGCTTAAAGATATAAACTTTACCTCATCAAGGATAAGAGACTCCAACTTTTAAAGTGGTCTAATCTCTTTCATTAATCTAGCTATATCCTTTTTTGTACCTTGCACCAATAGAGGGTTGGCTTTTGGGTTTAGCCATCTCATTATCATCTTTATCTTACTCTCACTCATTGCCGTACACCCTGCTGTAGGAGAGCTTTTGATATGTATAAAGATACAAGACCCTGCACCTCTTTTTGATTTTTTATTATCTACTATATTGTTATGATCGACTACTATGCCGTATTTGTAGTAGTTTTTACTTAGCTTCATATACTCAAAGCTTCTATAATCTCTATCTATCTCACTACTATCTACAATTTTATTATAAAATCTTGATTTGCTATCATCTACACAGTGGTCTAATCTACTATATACTCTATATGGATATTTGATAGAAAATCTACTATATCCGAAAGCTTGTCTAAGTCTAAATATCCCAGCAGGTGCTTTACCATCTCCCTCTCTTTTGATTATCTTTGCACTTCTAGGTATTTTGTGAAGCCCTATACCCCAACCTAAACCTCTTCTACCTATCTTTACTCTTATAGGTTTACCTACTTTGTAGAAACCATTTCTCTTATAAGTATATCTCTGTAGTGAGGCACTAGAAGTTGTCCAATTTTTGGCTGTTACCACTAGTAATTGATTACTTTTGGGCGTATTAGACGCATGGAGTAGATACATTGATACGATTAGTGTTAATATTATTCTCATATTATCCCTTTTTGTTTTAGTTACTATATTATTCCCAAATATAGATTAAACTTATTAAAATAGCTCTAATAATATTGTATAATAGTATTAAAATAGAAAAGTGAGATAGATTATGATAAATAAAATATTTTTATCGGTATTATTATTGAGTAGTTTGGTATATTCCAGCCAATCCAAAGAAGAGAGATTAGAAGCACTCAAAAAAGAGCTAAATATCGGTCAGCCTATTATCAAAGAAGAGAAACTAAGCGATAAAAAGGTAAATAAAATTTATATTGTAGATATAAAAGATACAGTAGAGATAATAAAGACTAAAAAAGAGTCAAAAGTAGAAAAGAAAGAAACTCTTAGTGACTCCGAGAGATTGGCAAAAATTAAAGCAGAATTAGGGATAAAAGAGTTAACTCCTAGGGAGAAAAAGTTGGCAGATATTAAAAGAGAGCTTAATATAGGATATGAGCTACCACAAAAAGATAATAGCTTTAATAACGCATTTAAAGAGCTAAAAAAAGAGATAGATATAGACAAAATAAAAGACTCTCTTAGTCTTGATGGAGATATAGGTGATATATCATTAGATAGTATCAAAATCTCTTTAGAGATAGAAGATGGAGAGTATTTTGGACTGCCTAGTATATTTGGACTTAATAAAAAAATAGTACCTGATACAATCCTTGGCTCTACTATCTTAGCCAATCTAAAAGATACAGGAGATAATATGTACAAAGGATTTAGATACTCAGGAAGCTCAGCCGAGACTCTCTCAGGACTTATGTATTATAACTCCAAAGCTTATAATAGTATGTTTAGTATATTTGATGAGTCATCTCTAAGTATTTTTGAGAGTGAAGATAAAAAAGAGAAGTCTATCTTTGATGTATTTGATTAGATAGTTTTACTCCCATAATAGATACATAAAGTAATATGTATCTATTATTTGAAAGTCTCTACCCTTATATTAAAATGGTTTTACAACAACCATTATTACTATAAATATCATAAGAAGTGTAGGTACTTCGTTATAAAATCTAAAGTATTTGCTACTTTTGTAGTGAGGCTCAACTATAAGTCTTTTGCGTATCATCTCTAGTGAAAAGTGATAAGCTACCAAAAATACTAATGCTAAAAGCTTCGCATGAAGCCAACCACCACTAGAAAATAGTCCCATATTAAGATAAATCATAGTTCCACCAGAAAATAAAGTCGCCCACATAGCAGGAACTCCAATATACTTAAATAATTTATACTCTTGTACCTCTACTATATCTGTAAATGCTTTCGTATCTGCATTTTCACGGTGATAGATAAATAGTCTCGGTAGATAAAATAACATTGCCATCCATGATGTAAAACTCATCACATGAAAAGCCAATATCCAACTGTAATACTCCATTGTCTACTCCTATATTTTTAATTTTAGTCTATTATATTATCCTATAACTACATAGTTTATCTTTATATAAGCACGGTTTGGTCTATTTTTAAAATGTATGGGCAGATAATACCCAATGCCAATGACTTAAGCTTTTTTACTCTTCAGAAGTGAGGTTTTAACCTCGCCAAATTATACAATCATGCAGAGTATTGAGGCGAAGCTAAAGCTTCACTTCCGAAAAATTAAATATATTTTCCTTAAGTCATTGGTATTGAGATAATACCTACTCCAACACCACAAAATCTTTTTTATACTCTATAACTAAATTTGTCCCTTTATAATATCCACTTCGTCCATACTCTATCTTTATATGAGTATTATTTTTGGGTTTATATTTTTTTTGCCTAAAATGCAGAGCTATTTTATCACCATTAGTATAAAAATAGCCATCGTCATATATCCCCTCTATATCTTTGATTATCTCATTTTGTTTTAAATTTTTGATACTATTTTTATAATAAAGTGAGGTATCTATCTGCTTTTTTCTTTTCTTGATAATTATCTGAGTTACCTCTTTGAGTCCATGATATGATTTGATACTCTCCACCACAATATCATATATATATCCCTCTTTGAGTTCTTTTGCACAACCAAATAGATAGACTCCTCTGCCTTTTAAATTTTGTTTGATTATTGCACTATTTTTGCTCTTTTTTATAACTACTATATCTTTGAGAACTACTTTGTGAGTAAGCTCCCTCATACTATATAGATACTCTATATTTCTGGTTATACTCTCTCTTAATCTATTGGCTTCAAATGGCTTTTTGTCAAACATCGCATAGATAGGGAGATGGTCAGAGTAGCCTTTTCCTGTATGCTTACTGTTCTTATACTCCCAACGATTGATATAGCCTTTATTTGTAAATAGATAATCCATCTTAAAAACTCTAAATGAGTTATTGACATAATCAAGTCCCTTGCCATCAAACATAGAATTACTAAGAAGTATATTATCCATCGTATTATTTCTCCCATAAAACTTATAACTCCACCTCTGATAAGGCTTCAACTCTTGCCACGGTGAGTAGTGTTGCTTTTTATTTTTTGAATTTTGCATATCTTCTCTACTTACAAGCCTATCATTAATCTTAGTTTGAAGTATATCATTTATCGCCGTTGTACCATTAGTATCATCTAGCTTTTTGGTAATATGCAGATACTCATCAAAATCACTATTAAAATCTCCCAATGAAATATACTCTCTATCTCTAGGCAAAGAGTCTATCCTCCTCATAATAACCTTAGCCGATTTGATGCGTTTACTCTCCACTCCATTTCTACTTTTGGCTTTGAAATGCGTTACAAAAATAGTTAAACCATCTCCACCAATATCCAAATCCACTTCCAAAATATCTCTAAACCCAAAACCAACTTCTATACTTTTATAACTTTTAATAGGATATTGAGATAGCAGAGCTACTTGTATAGATGATTTTTTCGTCTCTGTTATCGTACTATATTTATATCCACAACCCACTTGATTAAGTCTCTTAAATAGCCTCTCTAGTATATGCGTATTCTCCACCTCTTGAAGCCCTATAATATCAGCCTCTACATCACATATCACCTCTGCTGTATGGTTAAGTTTGGTTTCTACTATCTCTTCTGTCCAGTTGTGTTGATTGGGAATATAATCTCTATATTCACTCCCATCAAGAGACATATCAAATAGGTTTTGGACATTATAAGAGGCGATTTTTATAGGCTTGGAGTATAGAAGTAGAGGAAGTAGTAGGAGTATATATTTCATAAGTGCGATTATACTAAGTTAAGGTTAAAATCAAAAACCTCATATTTATCCTATTATAGATACAATTAGACAATTTTTTTGAGGATATTAAGAGACTATGGAATTTCAAATAGATAAAAAAGACCAAAAAGCACGAGCTTGTACAATCAAAACAGCTCACTCTACTATACAGACACCTGTATTTATGCCTGTTGGTACTGTGGGGGCTGTTAAAGCTCTTGATGCGACGGATTTGGCTACATTTATAAAGCCTGAGATTATATTGGGCAACACCTATCACCTCTACCTTCGCCCAAATGATAAGGTTATTAATACAATGGGAGGACTGCATAACTTTACGCAATATCCTAAGAGTTTTCTCACAGATAGTGGAGGTTTTCAAGCCTTTTCCCTCTCTGACAATGTCAAGATAGATGAGGGTGGGATAATTTTTAGAAGTCATATAGATGGAAGTAAACACTACTTCACACCCAAAAAAGTTATAGATATTCAACACAATTTAAACTCTGATATTATGATGATATTAGATGATTTAGTAGCTCTCCCTGCCACACAAGAGAGGATTAAATTAAGTATAGAACGCACCACAAAATGGGCAGAGGAGTCTATAGATTATTTTCGAGCCAAGCAATCAGAAGGCATAGGAGTAGAGCAAAATATATTTGCCATCATCCAAGGAGGCACAGATAAGCCATTTCGAGAGAAATCAGCCAAAGAACTATGTGCATTAGATTTTGATGGATTTGCTATAGGTGGGCTAAGTGTGGGTGAAGGCAATCAAGATATGTATGATACAGTGGAATGGACGACGCAGTTTATGCCTGAAGATAAGCCTCGCTACCTTATGGGTGTGGGAACTCCTGAAAATTTGGTGGAAAATGTCTCTCGTGGCGTGGATATGTTTGATTGTGTAATGCCTACAAGAAATGCAAGAAATGGAACACTATTTACAAGCTTTGGTAAAGTCCATATCAAAAAAGCGTGTTACACCACAGATGAGAGTCCAATAGACCCAGAGTGTGGCTGTATGGTGTGTCAAACTTACTCTAGGTCATATCTGAGACACCTCTTTAGAGCTAGAGAGATTACCTATTTTAGACTAGGAACGATACACAATTTATACTATTATCTTGATTTGATGAAGCAGATGAGAGAAGCGATTTTGGAAGAGAGATTTGAAGAGTTTAAGGTAGAGTTTTATAAAAAGCGACAATAAAAAAAAGAGGATAAAATTATGATAACTTACTCTAGTGAAGAGAGTTTAAAATTCTAAGTAAAAATATAACCCAAACCCTAAAAGAAGCAACAACACAACTACAAAATATCTGCGAACGCCCTCAGTTTGAAGCTCAGTTACTGTTATCGTATCATCTAGGGTGTGATAGGATGTATTTGATTACTCACGATATGGACGAGGTCAAAGATATAGATAATTTCCAATCTCTTGTCCTTAGACGAGCCAACAGTGAGCCTTATGAGTATATAGTAGGGTCTGCTAGTTTTTATGATATACATCTCAAAGTAGAAGCAGGAGTGCTTATCCCACGACCAGAGACAGAGGTTTTGATAGATTTGGTAGCAGATATAATAGATAGAGAGCGTATCACACAGATAGCCGAGATAGGCATAGGAAGTGGAGCTATATCTATCGTATTGGCTAGGAAATTTTCAAATTTAAATATCATCGCTACAGATATTTGTGATAAGCCTATAGAAATAGCAGGAAAAAATATATCTGATTTTGGATTAGAGAAGCAAATTACACTTAGAAAATCCAATCTCATAGATGAGGTTAGTGAAGCTATAGAACTTGTGGTATCCAACCCTCCATATATCGCAGAAGATTTTATATTAGAGTCTAATGTAGTCGATTATGAACCAAAAGAGGCTCTTTTCGGAGGTAGAGTTGGTGATGAGCTACTTAAACAAATAATATTAGATGTCAAAGCTAGAGACATTAAATATCTAGCGTGTGAGATGGGATATGACCAAAAAGAGCCTATAGAAAGATTTGTTAATGAAATAGGAGTAGAATACATGAAATTCTATCAAGACTTAGCAGGATTTGATAGAGGGTTTTTGATTAGATTTTAAGGGAGAATATCATAATTAAAAAAGTATAATTTCATACTGTTAATACTGCGTTAAACTAGAGTTAAAAATATATTAATTCTGATGGTTTATAATTTTACTACCAAATATAAGGAGTTCATTATGAACAAAAAAATAATTTTAAGTTTAGGTGCATCAGCACTTTTAGTCTCTTCTCTCTTTGCATCTCCTCACGCAGAAATAAAACAAGATAAAGGTTTCTCTTGTAAACAACATAAGATGATGAAGCATAACAAACATAAGAGGCATAGTAAGTCAAGAGGTCATAGTATGGTGAAAATATTTATGAAACTAGACTTAAATAACAAGCAAAGAGATGAGATTAAAACTCTTATTAGAAGTAGTAGAAAGAGTGTCTTAAATCCTCATACTGCATTTAGTGATACAAGTTTTGATAAAGTAAAATTCGTAGCCATTACAAAACAGAAAAGAGAGCAAAGAGTTGAACGCAAAGCTCAATTAATTGAAGATATTTATAAAGTCTTAACTGTATCACAAAAGAAAGATTTTAAAACAATGTTGGATATGAGAGATATTAGAAAAAAGAGTTGCAGAAGCAAATAGCAATTTCTCTTAGAACCTTTGGCTTTTTAGTCATTGGTTCACAGTAGGAAATAACCTCAAAAAAGCTATCATTATATCTGTATTAAATACTCCTCTTAATAAATAAGGAAAATTCGTGATAAAAATTTTAATGATTGAAGATAATACTGAATTTGCACAAATATTAATTCAGTATCTCTCTCAATTTAATATTTCTGTTACCAATTATGAAGACCCTTTTTTGGCTCTAAGTGCCATACCATTAACTCATTACGATTTAGTTATTTTGGATTTAACTCTCCCTGGGCTAGATGGGTTAGAGGTCTGTAAAGAGTTGGTGGAAAAATATGATATTCCTATTATTATATCAAGTGCAAGAAGTGATATTACCGATAAAGTCATAGCATTAGAGCTTGGTGCAGATGACTACCTGCCCAAGCCTTATGACCCTAGAGAGCTAGAGGTGAGAATAAAAACTATCCTTAGAAGATTTAATAAAAGTCTTGAACGGATAAATAGACAAATAAAAGAGATATTTCTATTTGATGAAAATAAAAAAGAGATAACCAAAAACTCCATTCCCCTAAATTTCACATTTGCAGAGTATCAGATAATGTCTCTATTTTGCCAAAATAAAGCGTCCATTATTTCAAGATTTGACATACTAGAGAGTATGGAACAAGGCAGAGATAGTAATGGTGGGAGTATCGCCGTTTTGATTAATAGAATTAGAGCAAAAATAGAAGAAGACCCCAAAAACCCTAAATACCTCTTGACAATCAGAGGTATGGGATATAAGTTAGTAGAATGAATAGAAGTTCAATATTTTTTTCAATTAGCATCACTTTTATCGCTCTATTTATTTTTATACTCATCAGTTTTGGTGTCTTGTATAAAGAGAGCCAACATAGAGAGAAGATGTTTAATCAACAACGAGCAATGGACATTTCACATACAATTAGAAAAGAGTTGAGACGAGATAGAAAAGTAACAGAGGAGATAGAAGAGTATTTAGATTTAATGGATTTTATAATTATCAAAGATAAAGATAATATATTAAAAAATGAAGACAAAAAGATATGCTGGAGTAAAGATAGAAAAAGAGTTTCAATTCTTAGTTTTAAACTAAATGATAGAAGTTATATATATATCAAACACCATAGAATAAATATCTTACTTTTAGATAATAGTCCTATAGATAATTTTAGAATATATATTTTATTGGTATTTTTAGCAATTTTATTGGCATTCACACTTCTCTATTTGAACACTATCAAAAAACTAAAACCCCTTAGTATTTTAAAGCAAAGAGTACAAAATATAGGTGAAGAGAATTTTGATATAGAGTGTGCTAGTCATAAAAAAGATGAAATATCACAACTATCTAATGAGTTTGATAAATCAGTAAAGAAGCTAAAGAGTTTAAAAGAGTCTAGGAATGTTTTTATCCGAAATATAATGCATGAACTAAAAACCCCTATAGCCAAAGGACAACTCCTAACACAACTCCAAGATACCAAAGAGAATAGAGAGAGTATGCAGAAGGTATTTTATAGATTAGAATCTTTGATAAATGAGTTTGCCTCCATAGAAGAGCTTGTATCTACAAAAAAAATTCTAAGTAAAAAAGAGTATTTTCTATCTGATATAGTTGATAATGCAAGTGATTTACTTATGAATAGTGATGAAAATATCATAAAAAAGTTTGAAGATATAAAAATAAATGTTGATTTTAGACTCTTTAGTATAGCTGTTAAAAATTTGATAGATAATGCCATTAAATACTCTACTGATAAAAAAGTAAAAATTAAAACCGAAGGCTCAAATATCATATTTGAAAATAGAGGAGATAAACTTATCTATCCTCTAACTGATTACTTTGAACCCTTTTTTAAAAATGAAAAAATAGAATCAAATCAGGGTTTTGGACTAGGGTTATATATAGTAAAACATATCTTAGATGCAAATAAATTGGAGATAAGATATGAGTATGATAATGGAGTTAATCAGTTTATTGTTAAAACTTAAAGTGATATACATCCCTCTACCCAATTACCTTTACATATTTTGTCTTTTATCTAGTTTGGCATGTATCTTATAAGTGTTTTAAGTAGTAGTTGTAGTATCTCATCGTATTGGCTAGGAAATTCCCAAATCTAAACATTATAGCTACAGATATTTGTGATAAGCCTATAGAAATAGCAGGAAAAAATATATCTGATTTTGGATTAGAGAAGCAAATTACACTTAGAAAATCC
>JASFZJ010000122.1:0-16225 GCA_045267865.1 Sulfurovum sp.
GAGTTTATGGGCTTTGGTTTAGATAAAGAGTATAAAATGACTGGATAAAAACATAATATTTATATTTACTGGCTATCTCATTGTTCTAAATCCAACTCCCCATATATTGTCTCAAATAGTGTCTTTTCAAAAAGTTTAAATAGTTGTACCAGTTTGGTATCTATCAATGCATCTTCACTCTTAAATAGAAAGCTATTTTGTACTTTATCATCCATAATCCACAAAAAATTATCATCATTTCTATATGCCAATTTGGTATGTTTATGACCACCTCTACCGATATACCATATATAGTATCCATTTGGGTATGTAATATCTAGCATATCTTCAAGTAGCTGTAAATCTCGTGTCGATTTGAGATGTGGTAGCTGTGGGAATAATTGGGCTAGAGAGTAAAATGGTAGTAGAGGACGGTTTTTTTTGAAATCATTTATACTACTTAGAATATAGTTGGCAAACCATTGATTAGACTCATCTGTGAGGATAAGTGCTGTTTTGCCCTCTATACTTTGGCTCACGGCACTCTTGACTAGTGGTGACCACTCATAACGGTACTCTTCCATCCACGAAAAAGAGGAGTCCTCTTCTCGTATTGTCTTTAGAGTCCATATTAAGAGTTGTTTCATTATTTATCTAGTTGGTAGGCTTCGTGAAGTGTTCGTATCGCTAACTCTCCATATTTTTCATCTACTACCATAGAGACTTTTATCTCTGATGTTGAAATCATCTGAATATTGATATTATTGTTAGACATTACTGTAAATGCCTGTGCTGCTACTCCTGCGTGAGACTTCATACCCACACCCACTACAGAAACTTTGCATACTTTGTTGTCAAAATCTATACTCGATATATCATGGTCAAAACTCTGCATTAACGCTTTGGCATTTTCGTGTTCGCTTTGTGGGACTGTAAAGCCTAAGTTTGTTGAGCCATCTGTTCCCATATTTTGGATAATCATATCTACATTTATATTCTCATCTGCTAGTTTGGTAAATACCTCTGCTGCTATCCCTGGTCTATCTGATACACCTCTTAGCGTAACTCTTGCTTGATTTTTGTCCAATACCACACCACTTACTAAAACTTCTTCCATACTGTTGCTCTCCTCTGTTATAAGCGTTCCCTCATTATCACTAAAACTACTCTTTGCGTATAGTTTTACATTTAATTTTTTTGCCAACTCTACCGAGCGACTCTGTAGTACCTTTGCACCCAAAGATGAAAGCTCCAACATCTCATCATAAGAGATAGTATCAAGCTTCCTAGCATTTGGCTCTATTCTTGGGTCGGTAGTGTATATACCATCGACATCAGAGTATATCTCACATTGGTCAGCATCTAATGCACCTGCAAGTGCTACAGCAGAGAGATCCGAACCTCCTCTACCTAGTGTCGTGACTGAACCATCTTTATTGATACCTTGAAACCCTGCTACGATTATGATATTACCCTCACCTATAGCATTTTTCATAGCTGTTGGGTCGATAGACTCTATCCGTGCGTAAGTGTGAACACTATCTGTAATAATACCTGCTTGTCGCCCCGTCATAGCAATAGCCAAGTAGCCTTTAGATTGCAAAGCTATAGAGAGAAGTGACGCTGTGACTCTCTCACCAGAACTAAGCAACATATCCATCTCTCTTTTGGCTGGACTGTGGCTAAAGTGATTGGCAAACTCAATAAGCTTATTTGTCTCTCCACTCATCGCAGAGACTACAACTACTATATCATCACCTTTATCTCGTGCTTTGGCTACACGATTAGCTACATTTTCTATTCTATCCAAATCACCTACACTCGTTCCACCATACTTTTGTACTATCAACATCTATATCAAACCCTCTTTTATAAAATAATCTATAACCCTACGATAAACTTTTCGTTTAAAGTATGTCACCTTGTTAAATAACTCTTCATAATCTACAAACTCATAATCTATAAACTCTGGAATATCATAAGCATCTAAATTAATAGTAGCTCCTCTCTTTAATCGTACCAAAAAGTACTTCTGTATCTGCCCATCAAACGGATATGTCTTACCTCTTGAATATGCTGGAAAATCATACGAAATCCACTCTGGAAACTCTGCTATTATCTCTATATTGTTACACCCTATCTCTTCTAATAACTCTCGCTTTAAAGCCTCAATTGGTGTCTCACCATCATCAATGCCACCTTGAGGAAACTGCCATGCGTTTGGAATGTCTCGTCTATGTGCTACAAAAAACTCACACTTATCAGGATACTTACAAGAGAGTATAATAGCAGCAACATTTGGTCTATATGACTTTTTATTTTGCATACTTTTACTCTTTTCTATAAATTTTATAATCTAGTTAATGCTATTATTTTATCTAAAATATGGTTATATACCTTTGAAATTTGATATAATCTTAAAAAGGTAAAACTTGTTACTATACATACATATCCCATATTGCGATTCTAAATGCTATTATTGTAGCTTCAATAGCTATGTAGATAAATTTGATACACAGTCTAAATATATGAAAGCACTACTCTCTCAAATTATCTATGAACTAGAGAGATTTAAAGCCTCACCAAATAGTATAGAGACGCTCTTTATAGGTGGAGGAACACCATCAACTATATCTCCTGAACTCTATGCTCCTATCTTTGATTTATTAGCTTCATACCTCCAACCAAATGCAGAGATAACAACAGAAGCAAACCCAAACTCTGCAACTTATAGTTGGCTAGAGGGTATGCAAAAACTAGGAGTAAATCGTGTTAGTTTCGGAGTCCAAAGCTTTGATAATGCTAAACTCAAAGCCCTAAACCGTTCACATAACTCTAATGAGGCGATAAAAGCTATAGAGAATGCTCATAAGATAGGCTTTAAACATATATCACTAGATTTGATATATAACTACCAAGGTGATACCAAAGAGTTACTTTTAAATGATATTAAAAAAGCCTTTGCTCTCCCAATAGACCACATTTCAGCTTATGAACTCACGATAGAAGATGGCACAAAATTTGCCTCCACTCCCAAAGCAAGACAAGAGAATGAAAATTTAGCATTTATGGTCACAGAAGAGATAGAAAAACGAGGTTTTAAATCTTATGAGATTAGTAATTTTGGTAAATATCAAAGCAAACATAACAGAGGCTATTGGGAAGGTAAAGACTACATAGGAGCAGGAGCAGGAGCTGTTGGATTTTTGAGAGATAGCAGATTTTATCCCACTACAGATATAGACTCATATATCCAAAATCCTCTCAATATCAAGATAGAGAAACTCTCAAATGAAGATATGCTAACAGAGAGGATATTTTTAGGTCTTAGAAGCGATATAGGAGTAGCAAAATCTATATTAACTACTCAAATGATAAAACAAGCTGATATTTTGGTAGCAAATAATAAACTTACTTATAGAGATGAAGTCTATTATAATAGAGAGTTTTTTATAAGTGATGAGTTGGCTCTTTTTATTATTTGATATTCAATTACTTTTTCATCTCCCACCAAAAAATCCAAAATTTTATCAAAATTAAGGAGTCATAATGAGACCTTAGTGTTGGGTTTGTACCAATGGTACTGCGATATTTACGCAAGATAGAATTTATCCTCATCTTATAGGGTGTGGAATGAGCCTTTTTGAGCTAAATATAAAACAAAAAAAGATAAAAGGTAGAGAGGTTTGTAAAGTATCTCTCTAAGCTAGAATCTCTTGACAAAGGGAACCATTATAATCTAATTCAAAATATCTATCTGTGAGTAAAGAAGATTGCCGTCGTTTCATCATTTCATATATATTAAAACTCAAATCTAAGCTATCAGATGAAGATACAAATAATTCTATCCCTTCCATAAATGAAGTTTTACCAATATTATTTTTTCCACCTATTAAATTAACTCTTTTAATATCTTTTACATTTAGCTCTTTAAAACATTTAAAATTAGAAAAAGTTAAATTTTCAATAAAATGATTTGGCATTATTACCCCTTGTAATTATCTGTTGATTATACTAGTTTTTTAATAATATTTTGGTTATATAAATTGGTGGATACAAATAAAAAACTACCTCTTCTTAATACTTAAAATCAAACTAACTCCTATAATAGCAGATATAAATGAAGCGATAAATATACCAAGTTTCACAGCGTCTATAATGGTATTGTCTATAAATGCTAAGTGGGTGATGAAGATAGACATTGTAAATCCGATACCTCCCAAAAAGCCTACGGCTAAGACTTCACTCCAACTTAATCCATTTGGTTTTTTGATAATTCTTAGCTTTGTGGCTATATATGTAAATCCAAATATTCCTATAGGTTTACCGATAATAAGTCCTAAAATAACACCTAATACAATATTGATATGGGTAGATACGGAAGCGAAATCTATTATTACTCCTGCATTTGAGAATGCAAATAGAGGCATAATAAGAAAGGCACTAAAATTGTGTAGATTGTGTTCTAATCTAACAAGAGGATTTTGTACTCTATCATATCCATAAGCTATCTGCTCTAAAGCATTTACTTGTTTATTGTTTAACATAGGAATAGGGTCTCTGTGTCTCTTAAACTTCTCCAACGCTTCGCCTGACTCCTTGATAAATCTATCTTCATCTATTTTGGAGCGAATAGGTATCGCAAATGCCAACATTACCCCTGCGATAGTAGCATGAATGCCGATAGCATGGATATATATCCAAAGAACCACTCCCAATAATAGATATACTCCTAGCGATTTGAAGCCTTTGATATTGAGTATCCAAATAGTTGAATAGATAATAACTACATGGATAACATACTCTAGATGAAGCTCATTGGTATAGACAGTAGCCACGATTAGCACAGCACCCAAATCATCTACAACAGCTAATGCCACCAAAAAGAGCTTCAGCATTGGATTGACTCTTTTGCCAAGAAGCATCAAAATTCCTAAAGCAAAAGCGATATCAGTGGCCATTGGGATACCAAAACCTAGAGGATTATCTGTATTGAGAGAGACATAAACGAGTGCTGGTATTACCATACCACCAATAGCACCCACGAGTGGGAAAGATGCTTTTTGTACAGAGTAGAGTTCACCAAGAAGCAACTCTCTCTTAATCTCTAATCCAACCATCAAAAAGAATAGTGCCATTAGCCCATCATCTATCCAATGGGTCAGAGACATAGAGATAGAGTGAGTACCAAGTGAGAGACCAAAAGGCATATTCCACAGCTCAAAATATGAAGCAGAGAGAGTGGAATTAGCTATAATTACAGCCATAAGTGTAGCGAAAAATAGCAATATTCCACTAAATGCCTCTTTGGATATATAGCTTTGTAGATTGTAAATATAGTTCATCATAATATAAATTTACCTTTTGAAGTTAATATATATATAGTATATTATTATGATTAATAGAGTTCTTATAAAAGGAAAGATTTTTCTCATCTAGAAATTTTTCTATAAATACGCTATAATGCTCAAAAAATAGGGCTTTTATGAACTTCGAGACTTATCCTTTTGAGAAACTTAACCACCTTTTATCAGATATAACACCCAATGAGAACTATACTCCTTTGAGTCTAACTATCGGTGAACCACAATTTGAGACACCACAATTTATCACAGATGAACTCAATGATAAATCATATCTACTTAATAAATACCCCAAAACAGCAGGGGAGCAGGTCTTACGAGATGGTATGAAGCTATATAATCAAAATCGTTTTGGATTGGAGATTAAAGATAGTCAAATCATACCTACATTTGGCACGAGAGAAGTGTTATTTAACTTCCCTCAATTTTTACTTCATGATATAGAAGAGCCTTTGATGGTATTTCCTAATCCTTTTTATCAGATTTATGAAGGCTCTGCTAAAGCTAGTCGTGCTGATGTGGTTTATCTTAATCTCAATGAAGAGAACAGTTTTCAGCCTATTGTTCCTGATGAAGATATACTTAAAAGAGCGAACTTAGTAATTCTAAACTCTCCAAATAATCCAACTTCATCGGTGATGAGTATGACTCAAATGAAAGAGTGGGTAGAGTTGGCTCTGAAATATGATTTTGTACTGCTTAATGATGAGTGTTATGTAGATTTGTATATAGATAAGCCTCTACCATCTATACTCAACGCCTCTATTGAAGTAGGAAATAGTGAGTTTAAAAATGTATTAGTAATCAACTCAATATCTAAGCGTTCATCAGCCCCTGGGTTGCGTTCTGGGTTTATAGCAGGTGATGAGAATATATTGAGAGAGTATATGATATATCGTACTTATGTAGGGTGTGCTTCACCTCTGCCTTTCCAATATGCTTCTGCATTGGCGTGGAGTGACCAAGTTCATGTAGATATATTTAGAGAAAAATATATAAAAAACTTCAAACTAGCCAAAGAGATACTTGATATAGACGCTCCCAAAGCTACATTTTATATATGGCTCAAAATGGATGATGAGATAGAGTTTACCAAAGAGCTATTTGAAGAGTATAACCTCAAAGTAGTCCCTGGGTCATTTTTGGGACGAGAGGGTGAGGGAGTAGGATTTGTAAGACTGGCTCTTGTCTATGAAGAGAATAAAACAAGAGAAGCACTAGAGAGAGTAAAATTATATTTAACTAAAAAAGAAGGATAGAGAATGAAAACACCAGAAGTACATGTAGAAGAGTTAAAAAAAGACCCAGAGTTTTTGGCAAATATCGCAAGATTAGAGCAAGAGTGTAAAGAGGAAGAGAGTATCGCCAAAGGGTATCAGCTATTAGATGCACAACTCATCATAGAAGCACCAGAAGATGAGATAAATGAGATATTTACCTTTATAGTAAACAGAGCATTTGATATATTAGCAGAGAAACTCACTTCTAATACTATTTTTGATATGAATAATGTAGAAGATTTAGCCACAGCAAGAGCAATATATGAACACGGTATCCAGAGATATAGTGAAAATGATAAAAAGGGTGCAAAAGAGATATTTTTGGTACTTCACTACACAATAGATAATAAAGACCTCAAAGACGCTATGATGATACACGCATCAGCAGTAATGGCAGGTCATAGCTTTGAGGACTTTATAGAAAATCTAGTAGATGTAGATGGAGTAGATGAACACGACCCATTGGCATTTTTTATCCAATCATTTACACAACCCAATGATATACTTCTTACAATGTTTGCTAAGTATGTAAAACAAGGCGAAGAAGAGCTTAGAGTTTTGGGTGAGAGTCGTTAGTAAGAGATAAAAGGAGTCAATGACTCCATAGAGATACACCAAAAAATTACAAAAAAGTATCAGTCTAACTGAACTCAAAAATAGTAATTTAGATTTTATATAAAAATTTTAGGTTTGAGTGAGTTAGAATTACTATTCCTAAGAGGTTGTTGATTAAGTTTTACAGAAAGATATGATATAATGCTGAGCTTATAAAAAAGATGTTAAAACCAAGTAGATTTTTACAAGCTTAATTAAGTTTTTCAGATAAAAGTAAAATATCTTATGGAGAGTTAAATTTTGAATAAAACACTTACACTTAAAGAGCTAGAAATTTTTGATAATTTTAATAATACAACAAAAGAGTATCCTAAAGAGAAGACAATAATAGAAATTTTTGAAGAGCAAGTAAAAAAAAATCCTAATAATATCGCCATAATTTATGAAGATATAGAATTAACTTATCAAGAACTTAATCAAAAGGTTAATATTTTAGGAGAATATTTAAGAGATAATTATCAAATCAAAGCTGATACTATTGTACCAATTATGGTTGAGCGAAGTGAGTGGATGATAATTTCTATTTTAGGAGTCTTAAAAGCAAGTGGAGCTTATCTTCCTATTGACCCTGAATATCCAAAAGAGAGAATAGAGTTTATGCTTAGTAATTCTAATGCTAAACTTTTGTTATCTGATAAATACAATTATAATAGAGCCAAAATTTATGCTAATGATTTAAAAATTAAATCTTTTGATATTGAAAATGTAGATTATAGTGAAGAAAATATTAAATTAAATCTCAAAAAAATAAACTCTTCAAAAGATTTAGCTTATATTATATATACCTCTGGAACTACAGGAAGACCCAAAGGTGTAATGATTGAAAATAGAAGTTTTATAAATATGATTTTATATCAAATTGAAACTTTTAATATCAACTCTGAAAATAATATAGTTCAATTTGCTTCTTTTTCATTTGATGCTTCTGTTTATGAAACATTTTTAACACTTCTTGCAGGGGCATCTTTTGTAATGCTAAAAAAAGATAAGCTTTTGAATAATTTTGAAGAGGTTATCAAAAAATATAAAATAAATACAGCTGTTTTAAATCCAACTTTTTTGACCAATATGGGAAATATAGAAGAGTTAAAGACAATAATTACAGCAGGAGAGAGTGCAATAAGTAAAGATGCCATAAAATATGCAAAAAAAGGTACTTATATTAACGCTTATGGTCCAACTGAAAATTCAATCTGTACAACAATTTATAAAGTTGATGCCAATAAAGAGTATAAAACCATTCCAATAGGAAAACCAATTGCAAACACAAAAATTTATATCTTAAATGAGCAGAACCAAAGAGTTTCATTTGGAGATATTGGAGAACTTTGTGTTGGGGGAGATGGATTGGCTAGAGGGTATCTCAATCTGGCAGAACTTACGAAAGAAAAATTTATAAATCATCCCCAATTTGGTAGAGTTTATAAGACAGGAGATATTGCCAAATATTTGAGTGATGGTAATATTGAGTATTTAGGACGAGTTGATGAGCAAGTTAAAATTAGAGGATTTAGAATAGAATTAGGTGAGATAGAAAATACCTTTTTAAGAGATAAGTCAGTAAAAGAGGTGGTAGTTTTAGCAAAAAGCTTACAAGAAGATAGTGCTAAAGAGTTAATAGCTTATGTAGTTGCAAAAGAAAAAATAGAAAAAGAGAAATTAAAGCAAGAGTTAGAGAAAACTTTACCAGACTATATGATACCTAGCCACTTTGTATTTTTAGAAAAATTCCCACTTACTCCAAATGGCAAGATAGATAAAAAAGCTCTACCAAATCCAAAAGATATAGAGAATTTAAGAAAAATTATAAGACCTATTAATACTCAACAAGATACTATTTTAGAACTTTTTGAAGAAGTTTTAGGTATTTCAAAAGAGCAGATTAGTACAGATGATAACTTTTTTGATTTAGGAGGACATAGTTTAAATGCTATTGCCTTAGTATCAAAAATAAATAAAGCTTTAAATACAAATATTACGACAAAAGATATTTTTACACATAGAACTATAGAAAAATTAGAGAATATAATATCAAAGAGTGACGAAGAGTTTATATATAAAGATTTTTTGATAGAAAAAAGTATAACGAATGAGGTTGCTACTGAATTTGATTTAACAAATGTGCAACAAGCCTATCTTTTTGGAAGAGAAGATAATTTTGAGATGGGAAATATTGCAACACACGGTTATTTTGAATTTAGTTTTGAAACTATAGATAAAAAGAGATTAGAAGATAGTTTTAATCTTATTCTTGATAGACATAACTCTTTAAGACTTATTTTTAAAAATGGAAAACAGCGAGTGACTCCCTATAAAAAATATACTATTAGGGATAACTATATTATTAATGATAAAGGATTGAAATCTATACGAGATAGGCTTTCTCATAAGGTTTATGATACAACAATATCACCTCTTTTGGATATAGAAATAAGCCAATATAACGGAAAATATATTTTTCATTTTAGTATAGATGTTTTGTTGATAGATGGAATTAGTATTTCAAATCTTTTTAGTGAATGGGCAAATTTATATAATGATGTCTCTTATAGTTTAAAACCACTTAGCATAACATTTCAAGATTATATACTCTCTTATCAAAAAGTACGAGAGAGTAAATTGTTTGAAACAGCAAAAAAATATTGGTTAAATAAAATAGATGATTATGATTTAGAGTATAATTTACCTTATAAAACCAATCCATCATCAATACAAAAGCCTAAATTTGTAAGATATAGTAAAAAAATAGATAAAGGTATTTGGTCTAAATTAAAAGATAGAGCAAATAAAGAGGGCTTAGGGGTCACTTCTACTCTCTTAGCCGTTTATGCCCAAGTGCTTTCATCTTTTAGTAATCAAGATAATTTTACAATAAATTTAACTCTTTTCAATAGATTACCTCTGCATAAAGAGATAGATGATATTTATGGAGATTTTACAGTTTTAGAGCTTTTTAATTATAAAAGAGAGAATAGTTCTTTAGCACAACTTCTGAAAACAACTCACGATAATCTATGGGATGATTTAGATAATATATTATATGATGGGATAGATTTTCAAAGAGAGATAAGGAAACAGTTTAATATAGATACAAGCAAAATATTAGCTCCAATTGTATTGACAAGTATATTAAAAGGAGATGGGAAAGGTGCATTTGAATTAGAATTTGATGGTTACATAAAAGAAGAATATGCCATAACTCAAACACCACAGGTCTATTTAGATAATAAAGCGTATGAAGATAATGAAGGAAACTTTGTAGCAGAATGGGATTATGTGGAGCAGATATTTGATGAAGCAACAATAGAAAATATGCACAATGCCTATTGCAACTTAATAGAAAAAATAGCCTCTAGTGACTGGGGAGAGCGTATTGATAGTTTGGAACTACCACAAAAAGATAAAGAGTTAATAACAAATATCAATATTACAGAAGATAAAAATATTTTAAACGCCTCTTTGCCTCTTCATACTCTCTTTGAGAAGCAAACTCTTAAAACACCAAATAATGTAGCAGTAATAGATAAAGATGGGAAATATAGCTATGAAAAAATAGATAATTACTCCAATTCAATAGCTTTAACTTTAAATAGATTAAATATACAAAGCGATGGAGTAGCTATTTACGCTGAAAAAGGGTATCAACAAGTTGTCTCAACTTTAGGTATTATGAAAAGTGGAAAATTTTATCTTCCACTAGGAAAATCACCTATTGCAAGAGTTAAAGAGATATTAACAGAAGCAAAAGTCAATACTATACTTGTCTCTCAAAATTATTATGAAGAGATAAAAATATTAAAAAATGAGTATAGAGTTTTGATTATAGAAGATAATATCTCTTTAGATTATGAAGATGAGGAGTTAAATACTCTACCAAAATCTAATCTTGATGATATAGCTTATGTGATTTATACTTCAGGAAGTACAGGTAATCCAAAAGGTGTAATTGCCACACATAAAGGGGTGTCTAATACTATTTTAGCCGTAAATGAGAGATTTAATGTATCAAGTTTAGATATATCTTTTGCTATCTCTGAACTTAGTTTTGACTTATCGGTTTATGATATTTTTGGAATGTTAAGTGCAGGGGGAACTGTTCTATTTCCTGATACTAACAGAAGAGAAGAGCCACTATATTGGTGTGAATTAATAGAAAAATATCAAGCTACTATTTGGAATAGTGTTCCTCAGTTAGCTAATTTACTTTATGAGAATGCGATTGATAACTCTATAAAATTAAACTCACTAAAAGCTATTTTGATGAGTGGAGATTATATTCCTACAACCCTACCTAATACTATTAAAAATCATAATGATAACAACATAAAAGTAATGAGTTTAGGAGGAGCGACAGAGGGAACTATCTGGTCAATTTGGTATGAGATAGAAGAAATTAAAGAAGATTGGAAAACAATTCCGTATGGAATTCCTTTACCAAATCAGGGTATTTATATATTAAATAGAGATTTGACTCCTTGCCCTGTGGGTGTAAAAGGAGATTTATATATCACTGGAATTTCTGTATCTTTGGGGTATTATAATAGTATAAATAGAACAAAACAGTCATTTATCAATCATCCTACTTTAGGATATATCTATAAAACAGGAGATTTAGGTATTTTAAATAGAGAGGGCTTTTATGAATTTAGTGGTAGAGATGATAATCAAGTTAAAATCAGAGGTTTCAGGGTTGAACTTGGGGAGATAGAGAGTAAAATTAATAAATTTGAAAAAATAAAAGATAATATTACTTTAGTTATTGAGAATAATGGACAAAAACTATTGACATCTTTTATTGTACCCCAAAAAGAGCTTCCTAAAGAAGAGATAGTACAAGAAAAGATAACAATAAAGGGATTTTTGAATGACCCCATTGAGAGATTAGAATTTAAACTCTCTCAAAAGGGAAATAGAGTAATTAATGATGAAAAAAATATAAAATTAATTAATAAAAAAAGTAATATCTCTTTAGCTTTATTGAATAAAAATAGAGAACTAGAAAATTTTGATAAATTATCCAAAAATATCTCTATGGAACAAATCTCTACTCTTTTAAATACCTTTTCAAATACAAAAGTAGATAATAATCCCCTTCCTAAATATTACTATCCATCAGCAGGAAGTCTCTATCCAATACAGATATTTTTGTATATTCCAAATAATACAATTGAAAATATTGAAGCAGGTTTTTACTATTATGATAGAGCTAATCATAAATTAGTAATGATTAGAAAAGATAAAAACAGTAAAGAGTATGTAGAATTTTATTTTATTAGTAAACTAGAAGCAATAGCATCAATGTATGGACCTGCCTCCAAAGGATTTTGTTCTATTGAAGTGGGGCATATCTATCAACTATTTTTAGCAACTTCAACAGCTCTATCTATCGGTGTTAAGCCCATAGAAGAGAGAGAAGAGATAAGTAGAGTTTTGGACTTAAATGAAAACTATATAGTTACAAAATCAGTTCAAATAGGAGTCCAAAAAGATAGAGTAGAGAACCAACCCCTAAACCTATCGCTTTTTGAAAGACAAAGCTATAGAATATTTCAAAATACTACTATTCCAAATGAACAATTTAATGCTTTTTTAGAAAATTCAATAAAAGAGTTTGATTTAAAGACTACTCAATTTAAAATTTACCTCTATATAAATGATGTTGAGTTATATCAAAATGGTTTTTATTTCTATGATGGAGCAAAACTAACTTTTATATCAGAGGGTAAGTTACCATCAGATTTATATCAAGGAAGAAATAGAAGTATCTATGATAAATCAACTTTTGGACTATTTTTGGTTGCTAAAACAGACAATACAATAGTTGATAACAAAACAATGACATTAGACGATATTGATACCAAAACGCTAATAGATTCAGGATTTTACGGGCAACTTTTAATGAATTACTCAGTAAAAGAGAATATTGGTCTCTGTCCTATCGGATTTATAGATACCAATCCCATTAGAGATTATCTTGATATAAAAGATGAAGAGAGAGTAATTTATAGTTTCTTAGGTGGAGCAATTACAAAAGAACAGACAACTTATTGGTCAGCAGACGAAGACCAACTTCAAGAAGAAAATTTAATAGATAAATTAAAAAAGTATCTGCAAGATGGGTTGCCAAGTTATATGGTACCTAGTCATTTTATAGAGTTACAGAAACTTCCACTTACAGCTAATGGGAAAATTGATAAAAAAGCTCTGCCAAATATAAAAGATATAGTATCTGTTAATAAAAAAATAGTGAAACCAATAAGTAAAATTCAAAAAGAACTTTTAACATTTTTTTCTGATGTTTTAAAAATAGAAAAAGAAAAAATTTCTATTGATGATAACTTTTTTGAGATAGGAGGAAATAGTTTAAGTGCTATCTCTATCATCACTAAAATATCAAAAAATTTACAGTCAAAAATAGAACTAAGAGAGTTATTTTCAAATCCAACAATAGAGTTACTATCGGCAATTGTAGATAAAAAAGCTAAAATAGAATATTCTCCTATAAAACCAATTACAAAACAATCAGACTATGCCATCTCTAATGCACAACGCCGACTTTGGGTATTAGATAAAATACAAGATGGATTTGATGCATATAATGAGACGGGAGCCATAGAATTTGATAAACCTATTAATATAGAAATTCTCAAAAAATCATTAGAAATAGTTGTAGGAAAGCATGAAATACTCAGAACAAATTTTATAGAAAAAAATGGAGAACCTAGACAAATCATTAGCGAAAAAAGTTCTGACACAATTTTTGAAGAAGCAGAAACTCTTGATATAGATAACTATATGAAAGAAGAGGCTAGAAAGATTTTTGACTTGGAAAGCTCATCACTTTTTTATGTAAAGCTTATCAATAAAAATATACTTTTTATTAATATTCACCATATTATTTGTGATGTTTGGTCAATTATTCTTGTAATAAAAGAGATTGCTACTACTTATAATCTACTATTAGATGATAAAAATGTAAATTTAGAGCCATTAAATATACAGTATAAAGAATATACACACTGGCAAAATACTCTTTTAGAAGATACAAAATATTTAGAAAGACATCAAAATTATTGGCATAATATATTAAAAGAGCATACTCCATTAGATTTTCCATTAGATTTTAAAAGACCAACTGAACAGACATTTGATGGAGATTATATAGAGTATATTTTTAATGAAGAAGAGACAAATAAGCTAAAAGATTTAAGTCAAGATAATACACTTTTTATAACTCTTTTAACAATAACTAATATACTTTTTAGCAACTACTCTAACCAAAACGATATACTTATTGGAACTCCTGTAGCAAATAGAATGCATCAAGACCTCTTTGAACAGATAGGATTTTATGTAAATACTTTACCTCTAAGAAATAAATTAGAAGTAGATAAAACATTTAAAGAAAATCTTTTAAAGATAAAAAATAATACGCTTGATGCTTTTGAGTATCAAAATTATCCATTTGATAAATTAGTAGATGAATTAGATTTAGAAAGAGATATTAGTCAAAATCCTCTCTTTAATATTATGATAATTTTGCAAAATAATGAAGACGAAGCTATAACCTTTGGTAATTCTGAAATTAAAATGAGAGAAATTCGTACTAAAACTACTAAATTTGATATGACTTTTGAGTTTGCTGAAGTTGATAATAAATTAGAACTTTACCTTGAATATAATACAAATCTTTTTAAGAAAACAACGATGCAGAGAGTTGTCCAAAATCTAAATAAACTTATTAAAACAATTCAAGTAAATCAAAAATTAACTCATATCAATATTCTCTCTCCAAAAGAGGAGAGCTTATTAGATAGCTTTAACCAAACCCAAAAAGATTATCCTAGAGATAAGACAATAATAGAACTTTTTGAAGAGCAAGTAGCAAAAAATCATAATAATATTGCTGTGGTTTATAAAGATATAGCTATAAGCTATGAAGAGCTTAATAATAGAGCAAATATTTTAGGTGCATATCTAAGAGCAAATTATCATATTAAACCTGATACTATTATTCCAATTATGTTTGAACGAAGTGAATGGATGATGATTACTATTTTAGGTGTACTTAAATCAGGTGGAGCATATTTACCGATTGACCCTGAGTATCCAAAAGATAGAATAGAGTTTATGTTACAAGATTCAGGAGCATTTCTTTTAATATCTGATGATAAAAATTCAAAATTAGCGACAAAATATGCTAAAGAGTTAAATATTAAGATTACTAATATAGAGAGTATAAATTTTGATAAAAAGGTAAATAATTTACAAATTATAAACTCTTCAAACAGTTTAGCTTATCTAATTTATACTTCTGGAAGTACAGGCAGACCTAAAGGGGTTATGATAACAAACCAAAATGTAGTTAGCTTCTCATCAAATATAAAAGAGAATTTTAATTTACAAGAGAACCAATCTTTATATGCTATAACAACTATAGCATTTGATATTTCCGTATTAGAATTAATATCTTCTCTACTAGGAAATCTAAAAATAGTCATAGCTTTAAATAATCTTATAGAGGATAATTTAAACGAGATAGAAAAAAATAGTATAGATATTATACAAACAACTCCATCAAGATTTAAAGCATTTTTGGATTTAAATGCAAATTCATTAAAAAATGTAAAAAAGATGTTAATCGGAGGAGAACCATTAAATAATACTCTATTAGAGAGACTTCGAGAGTTAAAAATTGAGTTATATAATGTCTATGGACCAACAGAAGCCACAATATGGTCAAGTTACAAAAGAGTAGATAATGCTAATTTAGATATAGGAAAACCTCTATTTAACGAAACTATCTACATCCTAAATCAGCAAAACCAAAGAGTGCCATTAGGGGCAAGTGGGGAGCTTTGTATCGCAGGAGATGGATTAGCAAGAGGTTATTTAAATAGAGAAGATTTAACAAAAAAGGTCTTTATAAATCATCCCAAATATGGCAGAATTTATAAAACAGGAGATATAGCTAAATATCATACTGAT